>JAWXCO010000164.1:0-3696 GCA_034408705.1 Bacteroidota bacterium | reverse complement strand
TATCGGCAGCACTCAGGGTGTTCAAATAGCGAATATGCTCGCGCGTGGTAGCTGCTATAATCAGGGCATCTAATGCGTGATGCCGATGGTCAATCCGTTTTAAATCTAATTCTTCGTTCTCTTTTACATTGAAGTGAATAACAGGATTGCCGTGTTCATCTTTGTCGTGAACGATGTATTGATTGCCTGTAATTTTTTCAAGCCGCTCAAAACGCGGCTTCATAAGTTCTTTCCAAACTTTATTTAATCCCCAATTTTTCTTTAGTTCAGAAGTAATACTGCCGCCTGTGAAAACAATTCCGTTTTCATTCTTTGTGACAGGTGCGAGTAATTCAGATAGTTTTCTGCCGATGTAGCGGGTGTCGTTTAACTGTCTTTCAACAAAATCTTCGGGAACTTCAGTAGCTAACAGGTTTTTTCGTTTTGATTTTTGAAACTTGAAGGTGTCATTACAATAGTTATCATATTTCTCATAGGTGAATAGCTTGTATTCTGTGTTTCCATGCTTGCATTTGCCTTTGCTGTCAGCTATAAAATTTCCTGCGAGTTGCTTGTCTTTCGCTTTATTTACTCCCCATTCTGCAATTACCAAATTATTGAAGCTGTCATTCTTCATTTTGGAGCGGGGAATGATGTGCTCTATTTCATACTGCGTTGTGTCAAAAAGTTTGCTTAATGGAATAATTCTCCCTGTGTATGGCGAACGACAATTTTGACTCAACCAAAGCGCATATTTTTTAATTTCCTGCTCAGTTGGAATTTTTTCATCTTTTACTTTCTTCGCCCAATCAAATTCGCTTTGCTTTGACAAACTCCGCCAGATTCTGAACTTATCAATATCAACAGGACTTTCAGGATTTGGTCTTACTTCAAAAGTCACATCTTCAATCTCATTCTCCTCTGTGTATTGGCTAAAGCCGTCATTCATCAATTCATAGAGGAGTTTCTTAATTCGCTGCTTTTCATCAAAATGGTCGCTCTGTGTTTTGGAAATCTTTTCCCTTTCTGCCGCGTTATTCTTCAAACTTCTTCCAAGTTCAATGTGTATCTCATCTATTTCACCATACTTGCGCAAAATATCTCTTACTAAAAACATCGTCTCTCTCACTACCTGTTCTACAACAGGATTTCGCAAACTGTTATTTGGTATTTCTTTCTGAATGTACTTTCCGAATTCTTCAACTGAATGAATAGGAGTTTTATCTTTTTCGGAATGTTTGTCATAGATTAAATACCCTGCCTGATAAGTATTTAGTCCTTTTGTTAAATCCTCTTTCCCGATAAAACTTTTTAAAACCTGTATTTGCACGTCATCATCGGCTATTTCATTCAACCGCCTAATATTGTGGTTAATGTCGTCCAATCGTTCTTTAATTTGAGCGGCTCTTTGCTTTGCTGAATCTGGAATTTCATGCTCGTTCCAATATTTGCCGCAACGCATTACAGACAACAGTTTTTTAATAGCACAAGCAGAATAGGAGCCATATTCTTTTTTTAGCTCTGACAACTTTGTAAACAACTCAATAACCTTTTCTTTATTAGGGCTGTTGGGTAAAAGTTTGATTAATGCAGTTGTTATTCCTTTTTTGGATTTTGCTTCGTCTGATGAGGTAATGGAATAATCAATATGCCATAGTTTTGTCAGTTGTTCTTTGTCAGATAGGATTGCCTCCCCGTTAAATTCTGCTTTATTGAAAAGCGAACGATAACGTGCTAAGTTTTCATTCCCTTTCAACTCATCACGCCTTGCATAGAGGCTAATTCTGTGAGAATGTATTTTCTCTTCTTTGTCAATATCAAGTTTTATGTTTGAATCGGGGCGGTTTTCTTTTAAGAGGCTCAGGATGTCTTTTTCGTTGATGGATGCTTTGTAATTGAACAATTCAAACAGTTTCTCTTTTATTTTTTCATCTATAAAATGGTCAGTTACATCAACATCTAATTTGGTTTTACCAAGTTCTTTTACTTCCCTTTCCAACACACGGATGTTATGAATGTCCTGCCAAATTCTGAATTCCTGAAACAAAGGCGATGAACGCGGAATACATTTCAAGCCATATTTTCCTGTTTCGATATATTCTCCTTGTTCATTTTTCTCTTTTCCAATGCGCTTTTCATAGCGACACTCGCTGATAGAATTTTTTTGTGATTTCAGTTCGCGTTGGTAGTAAATAATGTCATTGCTTATGATATGGAGTAAGTCGTGACTCTTAAATTCCGCCAACTTGGGCATATTGTTTTTAGCCTGTGTAGGATACAGTAGTTCGGCAAGTGTGATTAGAATGCTTTGGTCAGCATTTATTTTTTGAAGTTCAGGATTCAGTTCGCATTGCTTGTCCCAAATTGCTTTCAGCTCTTTTTCATAACGCCACCTGTAAACGGGATACTGGCGGGCTTTAAAATTTCTCTTGGCTTTGTATGCTTCCTTTATTTGTTCGTAAAAGTATTCGCCAGGATGTTGATGTTTTTCTTCGATTTTTTCGCTTAATGCTGTAGTACATAATGCCCAATCATCTTCTTTAGGCATCTGAGGTTTGTTTTGCGTGAGTTTCCCGTTCTTATCTATTTTTTGAGTAACTAAAAAGGTGAATTCTTTACCAGCCCACTCAGGCTGTTTCTTACGAGTTTCTTCCCATGTTTGTAATCGCGGGTCTTCCGCTGCTATTGTATAGAGATTAGTTGTGTTTCCCTTTCTGTCTTTTTTTTCTTCCTTAAATGTCACCGTTTTTATCTTAGTAATAGAAACAAACTGAGTTTCTATCCCTTCTTCACCAAATTCATTTTTGTTTTTTCTTTCAATAAATTCATTGTAGGGTAACACATTTGTTTTCAAATCCTTTCTGCTGCTCTTAAATCCCCTGCGCTGGTTGAGCATATAAATAATGCGAACTAATTCTTGAATTGTAATTATTTGTGTAAGCGCTTTTTTACGCAAGTAGTAAATAATCCAATCTTCGGGAACTATGCTTTTTCCACCTTTTCTGCTTCCTTTCTTCTTGCTCTTTTGCCCCTCAATCCCAAGTTCTTTTTCAAACTCAGCAATGGTCTTTTCAGAGAAGGGCAGATAATCACTTATTTTAAAAGAATAGCCATTTTCATTAACATCCTTTTTGAACTTACGTGATTCGTCAAGCGGAAAATTCTCATCAAGCCATCCTAATACCTTGCACACTTTAATCATTCTTGTTCTGCGCAGCTTGTATCTATGTTTTAGCCTTCTTGCCCCGCGTTTCCCTCTGCGAAATGCAGCTTTAGTATCAGCTTGCGCCCCGCTTTCAAATTTTTGGAGATAATCTCCATCCAATGGAATAATGCGGCTTCCCAGCCATTCAACTTTTCCATCATTCCCATAATCTTCAAACTTATCGGGTAGGTTAATCAACGCTGCACCAATTGAGTTTGTGCCGATGTCCAATCCTAAAACTTTTTTCATAGTTCTATCTTTTGTTTACATTTGTGCTGAAGCAAATCACAATAAGGATTTATTCCGTAGTGAGGCTTGCCTCAATAAGTTTTTGCCCTTGTACTTAACAGGGGCTATTTTTTTACTAATGTATGTACTTTAATTTAAAATACATAGCAATTCCTACTTTCTGATAAGCATTCACCCCGGGGCAGCTCGGGTTTTTTTTTACTGTAAGGGTTTTCTCGCGCTAAGACATGCTGCGCTCCCGATAGCCAACTAAACACATTTGC
>JAWXCO010000163.1:0-18101 GCA_034408705.1 Bacteroidota bacterium | reverse complement strand
GCTGGGATTATTTTGATAAATCAAAATCCCGGAACTCTGCGTAACAGAGAAATCTGTGTTCATCCGTTTAGTCCGTGTCATCCGTGTTCAAATTCTTCTGTGATAACCCCTTCACCCAAGTTGACACGAAAAATACTGGAGAATTTTTTTTCTGCGTTTCTATTTTACCGCAGGCATAATAATCTGTGTTTATCTGTGTAATCTGTGGCTAACCTCATTGCCGCAGGCAATCCTTTCGTGCCGTTTTATGCCTCAAACTACACCTGGAAAACACCATTCCTCATACTTTCTATTACCGGATTACAATTCGCGGCACTAATCCCCTCACTAATCATTTCTCTTGTCTTCACCGGGTCAATAATTGCATCCACCCATAAACGGGCAGCTGCATAATAAGGAGAGGTCTGTTTATCGTACCGGCCTTTGATATCATCCAGCAGTTTTTGTTCTGCTTCTGGAGTTATCACCTGGCCTTTGGATTTCAGTGAGGCTACTTCTATCTGTAATAAAGTTTTAGCCGCTGCATCACCTCCCATCACTGCAATTTTTGCAGAAGGCCAGGCATAAATGAAACGGGGATCATAAGCTTTACCGCACATCGCATAGTTGCCGGCGCCATAACTGTTACCGATAATGATGGTGATCTTGGGCACTACAGAATTGGCGACCGCATTCACCATCTTCGCCCCGTCTTTAATGATGCCCGCATGTTCACTGCGACTGCCCACCATAAAACCGGTCACATCTTGTAAAAAAACTAATGGTATTTTTTTCTGGTTGCAGTTCAATATAAAACGGGCTGCTTTATCAGCGCTGTCATTATAGATCACACCACCCAATTGCATTTCGCCTTTCCTGCTCTTTACTATTTTACGTTGATTCGCCACGATACCTACGGCCCAGCCATCAATACGGCCGTAACCGCATATGATGGTTTTGCCATACTCTTCTTTGAATTGTTCAAACTCGCTATCATCGACGATCCTTTCAATGATCTCCACCATATCATAGGGCTTGCCATCATGCGGGAATAAGCCATACAATTCTTCCGGGCTCTTAGCCGGTGCTTTAGATGCGACCCTGTCAAAACCAGCTTTTGGTGTAGCACCCAGCATGGAAAACATTTTTTTGATATGGTCCATGCATTCCTGCTCGGTCTTGAATTTATAATCGGCAATACCGGAGATCTCTGTATGCGTAACGGCACCACCCAGTGTTTCATTATCGATATCTTCCCCGATCGCCGCTTTAACTAAATAAGGGCCGGCCAGATAAATGGAACCATTGCCTTCCACCATGAGGGTTTCATCACTCATAATAGGAAGATAAGCGCCGCCTGCTACACAGGGCCCCATTACCGCAGCTATTTGGGTAATACCCATACCACTCATACGGGCATTGTTGCGGAAGATGCGGCCAAAATGTTCTTTATCAGGAAATATTTCATCCTGCATAGGCAGGAATACGCCTGCACTATCTACCAAATAAATAACCGGTAAACGGTTTTCCATCGCTATCTCCTGGAGTCGTAAATTCTTTTTACCCGTGATCGGGAACCAGGCCCCGGCTTTCACGGTCTGATCGTTGGCAAGTATTACACATTGCCGGCCGCTTACATAACCAATACCCGCTACGGTACCACCGGCAGGGCAACCGCCTTGTTCCGCATACATTTCATATCCGGCGAAGGCGGCGATCTCGATAAAGGGCTGGTCTTTGTCAGCCAAATAATCGATCCGCTCCCGGGGAGTGAGTTTGTTTTTCTCCCGTTGCTTTTCGATAGCTTTTTTACCGCCGCCTTCATAGATCTTTTCCAGTCTCCGCCGCATTTCGCTGAGGCTTTGTTTCAATACGTCTTCGTTCTTTTTGAATTCGAGGTTCATGTGCAATCTGTTAAGTGGCAAAGATAAGGGAGAGCTTGAGTTGGGTAATTCTTCAGGCCACACCGCCAATTAATATGTTTAAAACGTTTGTACAGGTATGACCAGCTAGTACAGGAAAAAAGATTATTATCTTCCTTTATAGAAGGGATAAATCGGGGCATATAAATTACCGACTCCCAATCTTTTCCCAAAAACGAATAGGACAATAAGAAGATCAGCAACGCCTTGTAAAAGAAATTTTGTATTTTTTATTATTTCACCAACGCAATGACAGACGCCGTAAAACTTACGCTGCTTAAAACGTTACATACCCTTATCTGGTTATTTTTTAACGTGGTAATATTTTACCTGTATTATGCAGCCATCACCAATAAGATTGATAAATGGGTATGGATCGGTATTGGTCTGATAGTATTGGAGGGTATGGTGTTGCTTATTTTTAAACGGTTATGCCCGGTCACGCTGCTTGCCCGCAAATACTCGGATTCTACAAAAGATAATTTTGATATTTTTTTACCCAACTGGCTGGCAAAGTATAATAAACTGATCTACACGACAGTTTTTATTATTGTTTTGGTATTACTGGCTTATCGTTTATATGCCAATAGCCTCTGAGTAGTTGAATTGAAAATTACACCTGCCCCGTCCGGACCATCTCGTCAATCTTATACACGGCAAAAAGAACAAACAAGAATAGTATAATTGAGAAGATCAGCACAGCCCAATAGGCTTTCTTCGTATCAATGGCATACTTGGCAGGCCTGTCTGGCAAATAGACGACTGGCATAGTATCACCTATTTTATATTTCATATAAGCTACGGTGGCTCTTCCTTTATAGGCCTTACCTGTGGCCCGGTCTTTATATTCCAGAGTCAAAATATCCATTGTTGCCGCCCGGGGCATTCGCAGGGTGCTGATATGAGTAACGACACTATCAGTATATATACCTGATTTTTTAATTTTTGCCGCCCACCGCATTCTCCAGATAGTAAGTACCATTGGAAAGGCCGCGAGCAGGATAAGGCCGATATAAATGAATGCCATAGGTTGGGGTTTATGTTACTAAGTTAAGACGCTACCTTTCTAAAACTACATAAAAAATTTGTGTTTGAGTTCCTCCTATTATTCCGGCTTCGCTTTCATTTTATAGGTTTATGAAACAAATAGAATCTTAGGCATACAGAAATCCACAAATACAGTTTTGGGATCAAATTGCCGATAAAAGCCTGAAGCCAAACAATTGTCACCAATCTTTTTCGTTTAGTTCTTGTGGTTACAATTTGTTGGCTGACCTTTACTCATGCCTGGTAGCTGTGAAATAGTTATGATAGTTCGACTTCGGTTTTTTTTATTGGTACTCTGTAGTATTATTGCTTTGCCGTCTTTAAGGGCTCAAAATTACCAGGCCCTGCATGGTTCTTCGTATGCCGGTAGTCTTGGTGTGGCTAATAACCCGGCATCGATTGTACACGTGCCCTTTGCCTGGGATATCACCCCATTGGCTGTTCAATTAAAACATAGTACCAATGCATTTGTTGTAAATGGTGCGTCCCTGCTTTCACCGGGGGGTGCTGAGGTCCTGGGTATTCCCGGTAACCGTAAACGGGTATTGCTGGCTAACCAGGATATCAGACTTTTCAATGCCCGCATCCGGTTGAGTCCTCAATCGGCCATTGCTTTTGGCGCATCCATAAGAAATTATCTTTCTGCGAATACTTCTGTCGTGAATTGGCAGGAGTTTTTTGCTGACCTCCGCAACTTCATCGACATTAACACCAATAATTTCCCGCTATCCGCAACCGCGAGGGCCGGAGCATGGGCAGAATTGCATGGCAGTTATGCCCGTACCCTCATCAATAAGGATGCGATGTTATTAAATGCCGGCATTACGTTAAAAGTAAATAAGGGACTGGGCGGAGGATACCTTACAGCTGATGAACTGGCTGTAGTTCCGGGAACAGTGAATGGAGACCCCGGTTATTATGTGACCGGGGGAAATCTTGCGTATGGGTACTCTTCTAATCTCGATGACCTGGATGGAGCCAGGGGTTTCAGTGCTATACGGAAACAATTATTGAAAAGAACATTTGCTTCGGTCTCTGCAAGTTTGGGCGCGGAGCTGATCATTCCCGCCGATATAGAAGGAGATGAGGGTAATAATTATGCCTATGATCTCAAGTTAGGTGTGTCATTACTCGATCTTGGTTATAATACTTACCAGTATAGTAATAACAGTCGCCTGGCCATTTTAAATAAAGCTAATATCAGCGACTCCCTGGTGCAATCAACTTTTGAAGGTCTTTCCGGTGTTGATGATCTTCCCGACAGCCTGCAGGTTGTTGCCGGAAGCACCAGTACGATCGGGGGGTATTTTCAATTGTATCAACCTATGCGGATCGTTATAAACGCTGATAAACATGTAAGCGGTCATTTTTTTATAAATGGAGAACTCACCATTCCATTAACGGCGGCCCTGGAGATTGGTGAAAAGAAAAAACTTTTTTTCCGGGAGATGAATCTTCTCGCTATTACACCACGGTATGAAACAAAGACAATTGGGTTCTACTTGCCGATGCTATACAATACCAACAAACAATTTTGGATCGGGGGTGCTTTCAAAGCCGGGCCTTTACTTTTGGGTGTCCATAACTTGGGCAACCTTTTTAGCAAAAATAAATTGCAAAACGGCGGGGGCTACCTCGCCCTGACTTTCCGGCCGGGAAAAAAGCAGCAACAAACTGATAAGCAGCAAAACCTGCAGTCAAAAAAATTATCCCGCCGGGAACGAAAAAACCTCGATTGCCCGGTGTTGTGATTTTTATAGCAGCAACCTGAATCCCCTTTATTTTTCTCTTTCAACAGCAATACTGCAATCTCCGATAAGTGCGGCCAAAGCTCCAACTGCTGCAAGTATGGGGGCAAATACGGCACCCACTACGCCGATCGTCAGTGGGAACGACATCACCTCTTTACCAGCCTTATCATGGATGGTAATTTTTCTTACATTACCTTCTTCGACCAGGTCTTTTACTTTTTTGAGTAGCTGTTCACCTTTAATGGTAAAGGTTTCTTTGAATGTGGATGACATAATTGACTTTTTTTATTGTAGGAAAATGTAACCCATTTTCCCGGTATTTCAAAAATAAACAAAGTTTGGATGATGAGCTGCCCGAAAAATTTTCAGATATTTAAGTTTCAATTTTTTTTATGCAATACATAATCATCGAACGGTTTCGACCGGGTACAATAAGAGCGATGTATGAACGCTTTGAAAAAAAGTGGAGGATGCTGCCGGTGGGAGTAACTTATATTAATAGCTGGCTCAATGAACCGGTGACGTTATGCTACCAGTTAATGGAAACTGAATCACCCGAAGCCTTGAAGCAATGGATGGAGCAATGGAACGACCTGGTGGAATTTGAAGTGGTGCCCGTGATCAGTTCTGCGGAAGCAAAGGCGAAAACTTACAGTTAAACAAAGGAAAACGAATGCTTCCAAAGGAAGCCTTTACCTTTATCCCTACATGAGTTTATATATTACCCGGTCAGTAATCATCATTACCTGCCCCAAACGATTAGCTCCTTACCTCGAGCAGGAAGTCAGGGAATTGGGATTTACCATTGATGAAGCATTTATAACAGGTGTCCGTTTATCCGGAACGATCAATGATTGTATCAAATTAAATTTGAACCTGCGTTGTGCCAGCCAGGTGCTTTACAGCCTGCAACAATTTGAAGCGGACAATGCCGATGCTATTTATAATAAGCTGGTCAATTATTCCTGGGAAACGATTTTACCAGACCCCGGCTATTTTTCTATCACCAGTAATGTCAATAACCCGACGATCAATAACAGTATGTTCGCCAACCTTCGGGTCAAGGATGCGATCGTAGACCGGCTACGGGAACAAAGAGGCACCCGGCCATCGACAGGTTCGGAACTAACGGGTGCAGTGATACATTTGTTTTGGAAAAATGAAAAGGCGGAGATATTTATTGACACATCCGGTGATTCACTGGGACGGCATGGTTATCGAAAAATTCCCGGGCAAGCACCGATGCTGGAAGCACTGGCGGCAGCGACGATCCTTGCCACCCGTTGGGACAAGCTATCGCCTTTTGTGAACCCAATGTGTGGTTCTGGTACACTGGCCATTGAAGCAGCTATGATCGCTACTAACAGGAGACCGGGGTTGTTCAGAACGAATTATGCCTTTATGCATTTGCAGGGTTATGATGAAGCAGTATATTTAAAGGAAGATGACTTACTGGAGCAGCAGATTATTGATGTACCGGGGCTGCGGATCATTGCTACTGATTATAGTGCAAGAGCTATTGAGAATGCCAGGAAGAATGCGGTTGCGGCTGGTGTAGCTAACCTTATTGAATTTGCAGTTTGTGATTTTGCTGCTACCGAAATCCCCCCCGGCGTACCAGGAATTTTTTATGTAAACCCTGAGTATGGAGAACGACTCGGTGATATTGCAGAACTGGAAGCAACCTACGCACGTATCGGTGATTTTATGAAGCAACATTGCGGTGGTTATTTTGGTTATATATTCACGGGCAACCTGGAGCTTGCCAAAAAAATTGGCTTAAAGGCTAAACGCCGCATCGAATTTTATACCAGCAAGATAGATTGCCGGTTGTTAGAATATGAGTTGTATAGTGGAACCAGGGAAACTAAAGTTTAACGTTCAATGTTTTAGGTTCAACGTTCGTTTAGCAGGTAAGTATTTCTTTTAAAAATTACTTAATTCAAAAAGTATCAACCAGTTTATTTAAATTATTATCAGCATTTTTGATTGTATAAAAGTGTTGACGTTCAACCTCAAATCCTTTAAAATGGAAATTTCAGCATTACAGCAAATTGTAAAGGAACGATATTTTAAAACCGATAGTGAAAGGGGGATCTATCATACTGCACTGTGGTTTTATGAAGAGGTCGGAGAGCTTTCTTCGGCCATTGCAAGCGGCGATCAGCAGAATGCGAAAGAAGAATTTGCTGATGTATTAATGTGGTTACTTACCCTGGCAAACCTGATGGAGGTGAACATGGAAGAAGTGATCACTGAATACCTGGCAAATAGCCGGAAACTGCCCTCAAAATAATTAGCCGATATACCCGACAGCTATCCCGCAAAAAAGTCTAAAAATTTCTGACGATCTTTTAAGTCTAACAGGTTTCAAATCGGTGAGCCTGTTGGGTACAGCGAATAAAGAAGGGCAACCCTGCAGGGTTATTATAAATTTGTTTGAATATGTATTGCCCGTTCTAAAGCTGTTATCATTTATTATACACAGCTATTCGTTCGCTGATAGGATCGATCTATAAAGCTAGCTGCGGTATAAAAAAATTAGAATTTTTATTTTATCGTTATATCCCCTTTTTCAAAAGGACCTTTAAAACTGCTGGGGTCAATACTAAAATGACGGGTGTAGATATTGTTTTGCTGGAAGAGGTTTTTTAACCAGGTAGCTGTTTCTTCAAAGCCCTTTGCATCTTTTGCATCAAAATCATTTAACTCCAGCCCTTTCGCTTCTTTCATCATGGCTTGTGGGTCATCAAGGTAGTAGTATAACACGGCCAGGTTGAAATAACTGGCGTATCTTATTTTACGGTCATGCTTGCTCGTGGATGAATAGATTTTTTTTATTTTTTCAAAGTAATCGATAACTGGCTTTATTTGCTCCCGCACACCCAGCATCGGGCTGCTGGCACTCATATTGAACAGCACTTCATTGAGTTGCTGGAAGGTCTGCCGGTGGGCACTGTATTCCGGGTGTTTCCGGCTGTCAATGATCCACATAAAATCGTTGACCGTCGCTTCACTAAAACCAAAATTATCCGTGATGCGATTGCTCAGGTCATGCATGGCCCTGTTCACAGCACTACGGTACAGGTCGCGGGTTACCACCATTGAGTTGACCAGGAAATAACCTTCCGCCAAGTATTTGATGGCAAATTCCGGACTCTTATACACTTGTTTATATTGGCGGCGGCACAACTCTTCGTCCATCACATGCATGCCTTTATAATCAGCAATGTTTGCCTTAGCTTCAAAACTATATACTACTTCCTGGTGATAGAAGACTCTGGTACCGGTGATCTGCCCGTTCCCGTTTTTTACTATTTCAGTTCTTTCTTTTACAGAAAATGATTCTGGCACCAGGTCACCCAATTTTATATTGATAGCTAAATGCGCATCCGCTGGTAATTTTCGCCATCCTTCCAGTAACACGGATTTATCGGGGGAGAGGTCGTCTAAAAAAGATTGCATGAGTTTTGTTCCTTCAATGGTAACATGATAGGTCCGGTATGTACTGTCGAGTCGCAGCTTAGGTAATGAACGGTATTGCACCGTAAAACGATAGCGGTCGAGATCTACTGATTTTTGTGCAGCAAGGGCCAGCGGAAAAAGTAGCATAGCAGCAATGTATAGTTTTTTCACAGAAGAGGATTTTATTGGTTTCATAACGCCGGGAGCCGGCAAATATTTCTAAAGACAGGCTTGCCTTATTTTTTTAGGCCTGTAATTGCCAGGAAACTCATTGATGGATAGTAATATCCCGTATTCATGGCCGGAACTTTACGAAAATTATCGCTGCACGTGCATAAAAAGGATTTGGCACGAATGGATTTTATTGTAGCTTTAAAATGACATTTATTAATCTGGTACTTTTTTCTGCTACCGGATATTCATCTCACCTGGCTCTGACTTACTAGCGCAATCCCGCCCTGTATTTATTAACCACAACCAAAAACCTTAACATGAGAAAGTCATTTTTATTGTCGGCTGGTGTCGCCATTGCTTTATTTTCAGTTATCAGGTTTGGAGGCACTAACTCCGAAACAGCCAAGCTAGTTCCCACAGCAATTGATGTGATCGAATGTGCACCCTCTTCTCCTTATGTAACCCGTGCAGTAAAGTTTACGCCTCCAGCACCCGGCTTTGCTGTAATGGTGCGAAAGAATGTTTATTCATTGACACCCGCCGAGATCACTTCACTTAAGACGGGCATCACGAATATGAAGGCACTACCGCTCACTGATCCCACCAGCTGGACTTACCAGGCCGCTATTCATGGTACAGCACTTCCCAACGCTTTACCATCTTGGAATTCCTGTCACCAGTCAGGCGCTGCTTTTTTCTTTTTGGCCTGGCATCGTATGTACTGCTATTTTTTTGAACGGATATTAAGAGCAAAATCGGGCAATCCTAATTTGACTTTACCTTACTGGAATTACCAGACCAATCCGGTTTTGCACCCGGACTATCGTAATAGTACTGCAGGCAATCCGCTTTATGATGGGACAAGAAATTCCAGTATCAATACTGGTGGATCTCTGCCGGCATCGATCGGTACTTCCATCAATAATGCATTACTGGAAATCCCGTATTTTGATTTCCAGGGCGGTATAAATGGTCCGCATGGGTCTGTTCATGTTACCGTAGGGGGCAATATGGTGAGTGTATCGTCTGCCGGGCAGGATCCTTTGTTCTGGTTGCACCATTGCAATGTGGACCGGTTATGGGATGAATGGCTGGGAAAGTGTGGTGGCCGAGCAGCCCCAACTGATGCCGCCTGGTTGAACAAGACCTATACTTTTTTTGATGAAACAGGTACAGCCATCAGTATGACCGGTAGCCAGGTGATAACATCTGCGAGCCAGTTAAATTATAAGTATGATGATTCGAAAAGCTGCTTCAAGCCTTTACCCTGGAAATGGTATGTGTACAAACGCTGGCCCCTGATCAAATGGCCTATCCCTTACCTCATTAATACTAAAATGTTAAAAAGATCATTGAAGGAGGCCAAGCCGGAAACACTAGATAACTTTATAAAAGAAAGGAATAAATCCCGGTTTAATTTTGACGATAAAGAAGCACCGGATAAGCTGATCATTGAATTAGAGAGTGTGAAAGTGGATAAATCACCCGAGGGTGTAGTAGAAGTGTACCTGAACCTGCCGGGCAATGAACAACCCAACGCTAAAAGTAAATCCTTTGTCGGGTTGTTGGATCTGTTCTCCGTACAACATGCCAATGCTCATCCAAATATGAAGGGGATGGCAAGCGAAACAAGGATTGAATTAAATGCAAGTAAGGCCGCCAGGGCATTGGGATTAAGCATGGCCGACCTGAAGAATGCCGAGATAAGTTTTTATGTACGGGGTAATACCCTGCGGGGAAAAGAACTAAATGCTGCTGCAGTAATAAAGGTGGGCGGTATCAATATGGCAATCGAACTCGCACAGCGATAGAAAAAAGTTTGTATGGATATAAAGAAATTATTGCACAGCTTCTTGCTGTTGTTACTGGTATCTCTCTCAGCTTTTTCCTGTAAAGGTGCAGAACCAAAGGCAGGAGCTAAAGGAGATACCATTATTCTTGCCCGTAGTGATTCCTCCTTTACGATCGAAGCAGGGAAAGCCTATTATCAAACAGCAGTGGTTACGACCGGCGAAAAAATAATAAGCGGGAAAAAATTATTGTTGTTACTCGACGAACCGGTCATCGGGCAAAATCCTGATGGTGTATACGAAGTCTATATCTGCCGGGAACAATGTACTATCAGCATTCTTTCCTCCTCCAGCCCAGGATTTGTGAACCTTGTGGATCTCTACGCACTAGCTGTAAATGATCCCCCAAAATCTCTTACTATTGATATTACAAAGAAAATAGCTGAATGGACAAAAACGGGACAAGCTCTTCCTTCCTTTTTTGTGACCATTGTCTTCAGGGGAAATATCATGCCCGGTAATGTGGAATCTGTGAATACGGGGAAAATAACCGTAAAAGGAATGCGGGTAGTGCAGGAGAATTAATTTTTCAGTTATGCAAGTTTCTTTCTTGCAAATAGCATCACATGCCCGTAAAAATTGTAGGTAGTGCAATGGTCCGGTGATTCATTTGTTTAAAGGTCTCATAATTTCAGGTAAACCCGGTATCAGCAGTTCTTTAAAAGCCGTTAAGGGTTTATACATCTCCTTCATTAAAGGATAACAGGATATTGGTCACTTTTGACGCTACTTTCCTGTAGTGCACCGCAGCTTTATCCAGCATGAACTTAGAAGCCTTAAAAACATCCGTGCCTTCATATTTATCGGAGAGATAGATCACTTCAGTTATACCCGATTGAATAATGGCTTTAGCACATTCGTTGCAGGGAAAGAGCGCCGTATAGATCTTGCAGCCCTGCAGGTCCATACCGATATTATTCAGGATGGCATTCAGTTCTGCATGGCAGATATAAGGGTACTTGGTACTTAAAAATTCGCCTTTCTTTTCCCAGGGGAAGTCATCATCATCACAGCCAATGGGTAGCCCATTATACCCCGCACCTACAATTTTATTCTTGTCATTCACAATACATGCGCCTACCTGTGTACTGGGATCCTTGCTTCGTTTGGCAGAGAGCAGCGCTACTCCCATAAAATATTCATCCCATGAAATATAATCTTGTCTTTTTTTCACGTTCAGCCAATTTGATTTATAAGAGGTTGATCACTTGTACCTAGTGCAAACATTAATCAAGGGTAAAGCAAATATTTTTTTCGCATCAATTTGTATGCACTCAATCCCGGTTCCCAGCTATCCCGGATCTCCTTTTCTGATTTTCCATCGATGATCTGCTGGCGGAATAAGCCAGAGCCCACCCGGTATTCAACAAGTCCCATTTCTTTACTGAGTTTGGAATCAAAGAATTGTTCTTTGTTTGGCGAAGCCTTAAACAATTCCATCACCCATTGCAGGTTGATCTGTTTGCTTTTTCTCAGCAGTTCCGTATCGTAGTTGCGCAGATCAAGCCCGTAACAAACCTCGTTCATAAACAAGGGCGTTTCTGACATGCCTTTAATACCGGTGGGGGTGAAAGAGAATTCGTATTTGCCTTTTAGTGCCGGGCTGCCTAATACCGTAAAAGGAAAATACGTACCGCGACCATGGTTAAGATAAATTCCTTCAAACATACAGGTGGAAGGATATAAGAGAATAGATTGCTGTGTATTCAGGTTGGGCGATGGTTTTACCGGCAGCGTATATGGCATATCATGGTTATAGGCGGCTACCGGTATAATAGTGATCCTGCACTTTACTTTTTCTTTTAACCATTCTTCACCATTGGCCATTTGTGCAAACTCAGCCACCGTCAGTCCATGCGACATCGGGATAGGGAACATCCCAATACCTGATTTGTATTTCATATCAAGCACAGGCCCATCCACCAGGTAGCCATTGGGATTGGGCCGGTCGAGAATCAGCATTTCTTTTCCATTCTCATAACAGGCTTCCATCAGTCTTACCAGGGCATTGATATTAGTATAAAAACGACAGCCTACATCCTGAAGGTCATAAATCAGTATATCAATATTCGCCAGGTCTTCTTTGCTGGGTTTGTTTTTGGCACCGTATAAAGAAATGACGGGTATACCAGTTGCTACATCGGTTTCATCGGCCACAGACACTCCAGCGCTCGCATTTCCCCGGAAGCCATGTTCGGGTCCGAATACTTTTACTATGTTTACCCCCAATGCTTTCAGGCTATCGACCAGGTGGGTTGTGCCGATGATGGAAGTGGGGTTGGCCATCATGGCGACCCGTTTTCCTTGCAGCAGGGGCAGGTATTTTTCTGTTTGTTCAGCACCTGTTTTAAGGGTGGTTTTATCAGTAGAAGCGTCTTGTGATTGATTTTTTGAACTTGAACAAAAACAGGAACCAACAGTAAGAACTGCAAGGAGTAATAATTTCATGGCAAAAAATTAATTGTAAAGGATAAATATACAGGATAATTATTTGCGGAAAAAGACTGCCGGATCGGTACATCCGGCTTACCGTGTATAATGCTGTTTATACTATGATCTTCTTATTTTTTTTGCTTAACTGCTGAAGGGGTTGGATGATTTATAAACTACGGATATATGTCGTCCGGGTCCTTCATAGGGCGAAGGACGGCCAATGATTCTCAGTTGGCTCACGTTGGTCCGTTTGCAGCAGTTGCTTCCAAAGGATGATTACTTTATTTAGCCACTGCCATCTTTACTTTCTTATTTTTTATTTTTTGGTCTTTGATCAGCCGGAGTGTTTCGCCGATCTTGATCTTCTTCACAGCTACAAAAGAAAAGAAATCTTTTACTTCGATCAGGCCAATATCTTCTTTTTTTAACTGGCCGCGGTTGGAAAGAAAACCAACGATATCAATTTTGTTGACCTTGTCTTTTTTTCCGGCAGCGATGAATAGGGTAGACCATTGTGGTTTGTCCGGCAGGGTACTGGTTTCCGGCAATTCAATTTTTTCTATTGCAGGGTCGATGTAAGCAGGAAGGGTTTCTTCCGGTGATAGTATAAGAATAGCAGTACCGCTGGCATCCATCCGGGCTGTTCTTCCATTGCGATGGGTAAAAATATCTTCGCTACCCGGCAAATGATAATGAATGATGTAACGGATATTAGCAATATCAAGCCCACGGGAGGCAAGGTCAGTTGTTACCAGTACATTAGCGGTGCCATTCCTGAATTTGCAAAGGGCTGCATCTCTTTCCTGCTGCTCCATCGCCCCGTGATAAAATACATTGACAATATCTTTTTCTTTTAACCAGTTACTGGTTCGCTCAACGGATTCCCGGTGATTACAAAAAATTATAGTGGACCGGTTGCCCAGCATACAGATCAGCCGGAACAAGATTTCTAATTTATCTTTTCCATCACTCACCAGCGTTTTTATGGCAAGCCCGTTATCTTCTGCTGTTTCATCGAGAAAATCAAGTTTGACCGTTTCCGTCATACCAATAAAATCCGGGACAGTCAATGCTTCAGTGGCCGATGTTAATATTCTTTTGTTGATCGATTTCAATGAACCGATAATAAAGGACATTTCTTCCTGGAAGCCCAGCTCCAGTGATTTATCAAACTCATCGAGCACCATTGTTTCAATACTATCGGTCGTGATATTGCCTCTCCGGATATGATCGGCGAGCCGCCCGGGTGTGCCGATCAGTAAGGCCGGGGGTTGTGTCAGGTTATTTTCTTCAGTTTCCCTTAAATGGCCTCCATAACAGCAGGTTACTTTCAGGTTGGTCCCCATGCTTTTAAATACGGTTTCAATTTGCAAAGCCAGTTCACGGGAGGGCACAATGATAATAGCCTGGGTTTTTGAATTAGCAGGGTTTAATAATTTAACCAGTGGTAAAAGAAAGGCCAGCGTTTTGCCGGACCCGGTCGCAGATAGCAATAACACATTATTATGTGCTGCAATGGCATTGATAGAAGCCAGTTGCATTTCGTTCAACGATTTGATATTTAGCTTTGCTAATATGTTGTCAGTGGAAATTTTATTGGGCATAGTCGCAAAAGTACGGTAGTTCTGCTTGCTATCCCGAATGTACAGGGTTTGGTAGTGGGTCAGGTTGAATTTTTTCACGCAAAGTCGCTAATTAGACAAGATGCAACGATTGTATTCTTAGCGGCTTTTTTCCCTCTGTGCAGCTTGGTGGTCTCTGTGTCTCTGTGCCTCCATAGTTCAACAATTTGAAACTAAGACCTTATTGGGTTTGAGTACGGTCTCAGTTTGAATTGCAGTGTTATATAAGATAAACCCAGACATAGCGAGAACAGAGAGATTCACTGCGTTTCTCTGTGCAGCTTGGGGAGGTCTGTTTCTCCGTGTTTCAAAATTTTGAAACTGATACCTTACCAGGGTTTTAGATTGTATCAGGATTGAAAAACTTCAACAGGGGTCGTTGAGTTCGCTGAGGGTTTAAAGTAGTTATATGCCGCGTGAAACTGGTTTACTAGCATTACTTATTGGAAAACAAACCCAGTCTTGAAATTATCAGCCATATGTTTTTTTAGATTTTTTTGTCGTGATGCCGGCTGATTTTTTTTCATTGTTTGTTTTTGGGGCAATGCTTTTTTTATCTGCAGGAAGGTGCGGGAATCCCGGGAAATCCTGGTCAATATGCGGATCGGGATTTTGTTGTACTTCTTCCTCTTTTTTTAGCGGGTTTGATTTTTTAGCCATGGTAGTTTATTGTACTTTTTACCTCAAAACATCGTGCCGGATAATAAGGAAGTCCACTTTTTTAAACCTTGGCATGCATTTTTCAGCATCCATCTAAATAAATTCATTTTATGAGCAATTCAAACACGAAATCAACAGAATTAACAGAGGGCCAGAAACCTGTAGAAAAGATTCCACAACCACCTGTTACAAAAGGAAAAAGGACATATGAAATGATGAAAAAACATCTTTTGGATGAGAACGATGTTATTACAGAGGAAGATTTCAAAAACCTGGTAGTAGCTGCTGAATTGCCAACCGATGAAGCTCATCAGCCGCTTATCATCACCAATGATGAGAACCGGCCAAAAGATGAAGATAAAGACCCTAAAATGATAACTCCCTGGAACGTTATTTCATAGTGAAATAACACATTTTTATAGGAATATGCTGCAGGGTAGCGTTGTCAATTTCGTTGATTAGCAAACTACTTGTTTTCCTTTATTTTGAACTATCGCTTTAAATGATCGATATGAAAAGAAAAATTGTTTTTTCAACCTTACAACTGGCCGTAGCGATGCTGATTACAGTCGGTGCAGGCATGGCACAAACAACGAGTAAAGAAAAGAAGCTCGTACGGGACAGTGATGAGGCAAAAGCTGATTTTATTAGCTCCGATGGACTTATGCAAAATTTATTTACCAATGCCTATGGGTATGCTATTTTCCCCAATGTGGGTAAAGGCGGTATCGGTATTGGTGGTGCGGCCGGTAATGGGATCGTGTATGAACAGGGAAATATAATTGGTAAGGCAAAGTTAACACAGCTGAGTATCGGCTTTCAATTTGGTGGCCAGGCCTACCGGGAAGTAATATTCTTTGAATCAAAAGCAGACCTGGATCGTTTCCGGGAAAATAAGATCGAGTTTTCTGCCCAGGCATCGGCTGTTGCAGCTACGGCTGGTGCTTCAGCGAATGTAAAGTACAAGGAAGGAGTAATGATTTTTACCCAGCAAAAAGGTGGTTTGATGTATGAAGCATCGGTGGGGGGACAGAAATTTAATTTCAGTGCCTTCTAACCAAAACAAACCTTAGTCGCGATCTTCTATCCAATCAATTTTTACCTTGCGGCGCATCAGTTCAGCAACAGGTTTACCGTTTGCGTCATACTCTTTCACGGCGATAAAGAACAGGTAAAGAGGTGTGGAAAGGTTTTTGAATTTGATTACCTCTTCTGCTTCAGTATGATATAATTGTTTGATCGCTTTGGTGCAGACAAGCCCTTTATCACCCATGCCTACGGTGGTCCGGTTGAAAGAGTGCCATTCTGCACTTTCCTTGAAAAACCAGTACGACCACCCGGTTTCGCTGATATTTAATTCCCGGTTAAGGTTGAATTTATCGCCTTCTCTCAGTTCCAGCAGGTTCAGGTAAGCAAAGTCATTGATGACACTCGTCTCTGTAAACCTGTAAACAGAATCTTTTATGCTGGCAAAAACATAGACCCCTTCAACACCGTTCAGCAGGATCTGGAATTTGAAGCCCTTTTTCTTCAGCGTTATATTGGATTGGAAATCCAGTAATTTATGGGATGTCTCGTCCTGTATAAGCCGGATAAACACATCTTTCTCCTGCGAAAAAGAGATCACGGGTATAAGAATAAATAATAGTAAGGCTGTTTTAAAACTGTTGAGTATTTTCATTTTTTAAATGTTGAGCAAATTTACTCTTTATCGGCGAAAACGTCCGGCCTTTGGCAAAAGACAAAAAGCAGGTACTTCCGGGCTGCTAAAATAAACTTATTGATCCGGAACCCGGAAGTATTGCTGTTAAGGATGGTGTACTCATAAGCACAGATGCTGATGGGGGTATTTTGGTTGTACCTGCCGGGTTATTTTTCTCCTAAGCTTGCTTTTTTTGTGTGCCGCATTCCAGTAGGGTAACGATTATTTTACTTTCTTTTTCTTAAAATAATCATATTTACCCGCTGTCCCTTTCGACAGGTTAATGGAGAGCAGGACAGTGGTTTCACTGCTGCTGAGGTTTTTGTTGTCAATACCAGATAAAAAATCTGGTTGCCGAAAAATATCCAGTCATTCTATTGGACCAGTACGGTATTTTAAGTCCAGTTGATCTTGCTGATTCAAGACTTCTTTCTAAGGCTTCTATTTTTGGTTTATTCTTTTCCAAATATTTTTGATGTTGTGTGGATTATTCATGGGGAAGTTCCGTTACGGGAATAAAAAAAATTTCAATAAAAGGTCGGCCACCTGAGCGGGCTGGTAGCCGGAAACGGCATCAAATTGGTATGGCAGGTGTATAAAAATTATTTGATGAAGTCCCGGCAAACCTCAATCCCCGAGCTGCGAAATCTCCATTCGTTAGCTAAATTCATGGATGCGCAATTCCGGATCCCGGGTACTTCCATACGCTTTGGACTTGATTCGCTGATCGGTCTTGTACCCGGTGTGGGCGATCTGGTTTCTTTTTTTATCTCCGGCTACATGGTATCGATTGCTGTCAAAAAAGGGGCGAGCGGGTTTGTACAGGCGAGAATGCTGTTCAATATTGTTATTGACGCCGTGGTGGGGGCGGTACCAATCCTTGGTGATATTTTTGATGTAGCATTCAAAGCCAATCAGCGAAATATGAAACTCTTGCAGCAGCATTATGGCGAGGGCAAACACCAGGGGAGTTCTAAAAAAGTGATTGTACCTGTGGTAATCGTAATGATAGGTGTGTTGGTTGGATTGGTTTGGTTGTTCTATAAGCTAATCAGTTGGGTATTTTAAACCCCGGCTCGTGAAGTTGCAGTCGGGATAACTTACCCCAAAAGAAACCTTCAAAAAACTAAAGCATATTGCAACATGCTATTCTACTGAATTTGGCGGAAGTCAAGGTTATACAGTGGTTACGTTTATTTTAAATCAAGTAATAAAAAGTCACAGGCCGGGAGGCCTGCGACAGCAGCGTATTCACAATCCAGGAATTTCAGTTTCACATAAATCAGTAGAGGTATGTGTTATATCATTTGTTATCAGCATTGCTCTTGTTAGCAGATATTAGCGCTGATATAATTGATATTCTAATATCATCTACTTCTTCATCAAAGACATTCCAGCAGAATGTAACTGCTACCAAATCGAACTCAGGGATTATTATTAGTGATTGTCCTCCGTGACCAAAACCAGCGATTACATCAGTGCCATCTTTGTCTGGC
>JAWXCO010000162.1:0-13332 GCA_034408705.1 Bacteroidota bacterium | reverse complement strand
GGGGGGCTTTTTTATAGCTATTGATTCCCAGGCATGCTAAAAGAAATAGGCTTAAAAATATTAATTTGCCTAAAACATATGGAGAAATGACAACAACAGCAATAAGGCAGAAACTGGCCAATTACCTGAAAGTGGCGGATGAAAAAAAATAAAAGCCATTTATACTATGTTAGAGGATGAAATCAATATAGCATCGAATGATTGGTATGCCAATTTTGTAAAAGAATTGGAGAGGCGTAGCAGCGAGTTTAAGAATGGTAATTTAAAGACCTACTCCTGGGAAGAAACGAAAGCTGCCGCAATACAAAAAGTAAGAGGTAAACGTAAATAATGGCTTATTCATATGGCCTTAATTAATAGGCACATGAAGAATATATCGAGTCCTATCAATGGTATAAGCAAAGAAAAAGTGGTTTAGGAGACCGGTTTCTGCTAAAAACTGAGGACCGGTTACTGCAAATAAGCAATCACCCGGAATACTTTGGTAAACGAAATGGTAATTTCAGGGAAGCGAAGGTGGAAGACTTTCGAGAGTGTAAAATAAACTGTGTCAGAAGTTAACTGTTAGCTTTAAAACACAGTACAATGAAAAGGATCACCATTTTCCCAATGACCCTTTTAATTTCTTACAAATATTTTAAACCCATACCATACTTGCCACTAGTTATTCCCCCTACAAGTGTATCGCCTCACCATAGGCCACTTCTATCGCATCCTTAACACTTTCGCTGATGGTCGGGTGGGGGTGTATACTGTTCAGCACTTCGTGGTAGGTAGTTTCTAATTTACGTCCCAGCACAGTTTCGATAATTATTTCGGTAACATTATAACCAATCATGTGGGTGCCGAGCCATTCGCCGTACTTGGCATCAAATACCACTTTTACAAAACCTTCTGTATGGCCGGCAGCAGAGGCTTTGCCACTTGCACTTAATGGAAACTTACCCACTTTCACTTCGTAGCCTGCTTCTTTAGCTTGCTTTTCTGTGTAACCAACAGATGCAATCTCCGGATAGCAATAAGTACAACCCGGTACATTGTTATAATCCAGCGCTTCCGGCTGATGATTATATTTCTTTTCGTTGTAGCCAATATTTTCTACGGTAATGATGGCTTCTTTACTTGCAACGTGGGCAAGAGCCTGGCCGGGAGCACAATCACCAATAGCATAAAAACCGGGAACATTTGTCTGGCCATATTTGTCCACCATAATGCGGCCTTTGTCAGTCTTAATACCCAACTCTTCCAAACCGATGCCTTCAATATTAGCAGCATAACCAACAGCACTTAATAAAATAGCTGCTTCCAATACCACCTCCCCGGTTGCTGTTTTCACTGTTGCTTTTACACCTTCGCCTGTTGTATCAACAGCAGTCACTTCACTGTTTACCATTATATCAATACCGTTCTTCTTAAAATTCTTTTCCAGTTCTTTAGATATTTCTTCATCTTCTACCGGAACGATTCTCGGTAAAAATTCAACGATGGTAACTTTTGTTCCCATGCTGTTGTAGAAATAACCAAACTCAACACCAATGGCACCACTGCCAACTACGATAATAGATTTTGGTTGCGAAGGAAGATTCATTGCTTCACGGTAACCAATGATTTTTTTACCATCCTGTTTTAGTGCAGGTAACTCACGGCTACGGCCACCAGTAGCAATAATAATATGTTTGCCTTCTACTATTTTTTTGCTACCATCAGCGGCTGTCACTTCAATTTGTCCTTTTGCTTTCCCATCGGATCCTGCGGACAGTTTACCAAAGCCCATCACTACGTCGATCTTATTCTTCTTCATCAGGAACTGAACGCCCTTGCTCATTTTATCAGCAACACCACGGCTTCTTTTTATAACGGCTTCGAAATTGGCAGTACCCGTAGCTTCAATACCATAACCGCTGGCATGTTTGATATCCTCCATTACCTGGGCACTTTTCAAAAGGGCTTTGGTAGGAATACAACCCCAGTTGAGGCAGACACCACCGAGGCTTTCTTTTTCAATAATAGCTGTCTTAAAACCTAACTGGGCGGCCCTGATAGCCGCCACATAACCGCCAGGGCCGCTTCCGAGAACCACTACTTCGTATGCCATATTTGAGATAATTAGTTATTAGTTAATTAGTTTATAGGGAGTGGCGAAGCTACTGGAAAACAGTCATTCAGCAAAAGATGAAGAGCGAACCGAAACCCGAACGGAGCGTCGCAACTAAAGTCCCATCAGGGAACTGAAGCTGGCTCAAAAATCTGTATTTTAGCCTATGAGAATAAACAAATTAAAGCTTTCCACAGCTTGTTAGGAAAAATCGGGCCTTCGGGCAAAATTCTTAATTATTCATTCTAATTATCCATTTATTCCCTTACCTTTGCCGTCCAAAATTCAGAACAATCATGTCCAGAGTATGTCAGGTTACAGGTAAAGTTCCGGTGGGTGGAAACAAGGTTTCCCATTCCAACATTAAGACCAAGCGTCGTTTTCTGCCCAACCTGCAGAAAAAAAGGTTTTATCTGGCGGAAGAAGATAAGTGGATTACCCTGAAGCTAACCACTGATGCGATGCGTACGATCAATAAGAACGGTTTGCTGACAGTAGTAAAACAACTGAGAGCAAGAGGAGAGAAAATCTAAGTAGTCAAATTTTCAATTTTTTATAATGGCAAAGAAAGGCAGTCGTGTACAAGTAATACTGGAATGCACTGAGCACAAAACAAGTGGTAAGCCGGGCACCAGCCGTTACATCACGGTAAAAAACAAAAAGAATAATCCTGAGCGTTTGGAACTGAAAAAGTTCAACCCAATTCTTAAAAAAGTAACTGTTCATAAAGAAATCAAGTAATCATGGCAAAAGCAGCAAAAACGGCGATCAAGAAAGACCCTAAACAAGCCGCCGACGCAAAAAACTGGACAAAAGTGATCAAGGCGGTACGCAGCCCCAAGAGCGGTGCTTATACGTTTAAAGAGCAGATAGTTCACAAAGACAAAATCAAGGATTTTTTGGCTCAGAAATAATTTTGAGTCAGTAAGGATATTCAAAAGCTATTCGTGAAAAGACGGGTGGCTTTTGTTGTTTAAATGCCCCCATCACCTGAAGGGGGGTAATTATTCTAAAAGACTTCGTTCAGGAGAGGTTATTTAAATTCCCCATTAAAGGGGTAGGGTTATGGGTTTTTTCAATAAAATATTCGGGAAAAAGGAAAAGGAAAGCCTGAACGAGGGATTGAAAAAAACCAAGGAAGGTTTCTTATCCAAAATCACTAAAGCGATTGCCGGGAAGAGTACGGTAGATGAAGAAGTACTCGACAACCTGGAAGAGGCTTTGGTAGGTGCTGATGTGGGTATTGAGACTACAGTAAAGATCATTGATCGGATAGAAAAAAGAGTGGCAAAGGACAAATATATGGGTGCAGCAGAGCTGAATAAAATGCTGCAGGAGGAAATTGAGACATTGCTGGTAGATGCTCCTGAATCAAATAGTTATGATTTTAATTCAGAGCTACCTACAAGACCTTATATTATTCTGGTTGTGGGAGTGAATGGAGTTGGAAAAACAACGACCATCGGCAAGCTGGCTTATAATTTTAAAAAGGCTGGCAAGAATGTTATCCTCGGCGCGGCCGATACATTCCGGGCTGCAGCGGTTGACCAATTAACCATCTGGAGTGAAAGAGTAGGAGTGCCGATCGTTAAACAGGATATGGGTAGTGATCCCGCTGCTGTTGCTTTTGATACGGTCCAAAGTGCCTTAGCCAAACAAAGCGATGTGGTGTTGATAGACACAGCAGGAAGACTGCATAATAAAGTTCACCTCATGGAGGAGCTCGGCAAGATCAAACGGGTGATCCAAAAGACGATCCCTGATGCTCCGCATGAAGTATTACTGGTGCTGGATGGCTCTACCGGGCAGAATGCCCTGGAACAGGCCAAACATTTTACTGCTACCACTGAAGTCACAGCCCTCGCCGTTACTAAATTAGATGGCACAGCTAAAGGAGGCGTGGTACTGGCGATTGCCGATCAGTTTAAAATACCCGTGAAATTTATCGGGGTAGGTGAACAGATGGAAGACCTGCTGGTATTCGACAAACATGAATTTGTCGATAGTTTATTTAATTTGGAGAAATAAGTATTTATTGATTGTCCTGGAAATATTCATTGAAAAATAGGGTCATACTAATGAACTTTACATCGGGATTCTGTGGAAGTCAGAATGGATATAACAGAAGCAGCTAATGATAAATAATTCGCGGATTGAATTAGCGAAAGCAAAAATAGATATGAAATAACACAATCCTTAATTGGCAAGACTCATACTGATTATATTAGCCCAGGTACCTCCGCAACACGGACACAGACGCAGGTCCTCATAGTCTGTGTATGCTACACAAACTTTGGTACCAACCACCTGGAATTGAGCCGGGATATCGCTGGCGGCAAACTGAACCCCTTTAACCTCTATCCCGAAATTATCACAGTTGGCTGCCACTTTTACAATGGTGGCACAAAGTTGATTAGACGAGCTACAAGAACAGGCAGTGTTACTATTGTTTTTGTCTTTCGAGCAGGATACAACTGAGACTAATAAAAATGCAGCTATAATAAAGGAGTTTTTCATATATGGCTATTTTAAAGATTCCAATAGTTAAAAGGAGCAAAGGTCGTACCAAATTCAATAAAAAGCTGATTTGAAGGAGTTACCTTTGCCATTCCATTTATGAAGACAAAAACACTTAAAAAGGATAAAGTCAACATCATCACGCTGGGGTGCAGCAAGAATATGGTTGATAGTGAAGTACTTAGCGGCCAATTATTGGCCAACGAGATTGAAGTGGTGCATGAGAATAAAAAGTCTGACCATAATATCGTAGTAGTGAACACCTGCGGCTTCATTGAAAAAGCCAAAGAAGAAAGTATCAATACAATACTGGACCAGGTAGAATTGAAACGGAGGGGAAAGCTGGATAAAGTCTATGTGACGGGCTGTTTGAGTGAGCGCTACAAAAATAACCTTGAAGCCGAGATACCGGAAGTGGATGCATATTTCGGTACGATGGAATTACCCCTGATACTAAAGCAATTTGAAGCAGATTATAAAACAGAATTGCTGGGCGAACGATTATTGGCCACGCCGCAGCATTATGCCTACCTGAAAATTTCTGAAGGCTGTAATCGTACCTGTGCTTTTTGTGCCATCCCATTGATGAGAGGGCAGCATATTAGCAGGCCGATGGATGAACTGGTGAAGGAAGCTGAAAGTCTTGTAAAAAAGGGGGTAAAAGAAATATTGCTCATTGCACAGGAACTTACCTATTACGGATTGGATATTTATAAGAAACGAATGCTACCTGATCTGCTGCACCGGCTCGCCGATATAAAGGGTCTGGAGTGGATTCGCCTTCATTATGCCTATCCTTCCAAATTTCCACTGGAGATACTGGATGTGATCAGGCAAAGAGATAATATCTGCAACTATCTTGATATGCCTCTTCAACATGCGGCCAACAATATGTTGCAGGCTATGAAAAGACAGATCACAAGAGAAGAGATGGAAGAATTGACAGCGACCATCCGCTCAACAGTACCCGGTATTTGTTTACGGACAACACTGATCGCCGGATTTCCCGGGGAGACACAGGATGATATTGAAGAAATGAAAGAATTCCTGCAACGGCAGCGCTTTGACAGGGTAGGTATCTTCACTTATAGCCACGAAGAAGGAACAAGCGGCTTTGCTTTAACAGATGATGTACCGGCAGAAGAAAAAGAAAGAAGGGCGCAGGAAGTGATGGAAGTGCAGCAGGAAATTTCTTTTGAACTGAACCAGGAGAAAGTAGGAAAGACTTTCAAAACCCTGATCGATAAAAAAGAAGCGGGCCGCTACCTGGGCCGTACAGAATTTGATTCCGTAGAAGTGGACAATGAAGTGGTGATCCGCTCTGCTAAGAAATTACCCATAGGTGAATTTGTCAATGTAAAGATCACTAAAGCATACGATTACGATTTGGAAGGTGAAGTAGTATAGATTAACGGTTCTCCAGTAAATGCATTACATAGTCTTTTTTTCGATGCGAGATAGGTACGGTGTGGCCGGTAGTAAGGATAAGCGTTCCGCCATCTGTTTTATCATACATTTTTATACAGGCCGTATTGACTAAGTAAGAGTGATGTGTACGGATGAAGCCATATGAGCCAAGCAGTTCTTCGTACGTACTGAGATTTTTAGAAATTACAATTGGCTTTTCGCTGCTGAAGTAAAATTTGGTATAAGACCCTTCGGCTTCGCAATATAAAATGTCTGCTACTTTTACAAAATAACTGGCTTCGCTGTCTTTGAGTACAATTTGTTTGTCGCTTGTTTCCTTGTTATTAAGTTGCTGCATCAGTACAGCTAATTGCTTACTCAGGTTGTTGCTATCAATAGTAGCGCCTGCTTTTTGCAAACTGTTTTCCAGTTCGGTAATATCAACTGGTTTTAATAAATAATCTATAGCACTGCATTTAAAAGCCTGTACGGCATATTTATTATGAGCGGTAGTAAAGATGAGTTGAAAAGCAGGGTGTGGGATTTTACTCATCAAATCAAAGCCGGTACCATCACCCATTTCCACATCCAGCAAAACAATATCAGGTTTGAATGAATGGATCTTTTGAAGACCGGTGGCTACACCATCTGCTTCGGCAAGCTGGTGTATACCCGGGGCCACAGCTTCTATCAGATCTTTCAGCAGTTCCCTTACTTCTTTTTCGTTATCAATCAGCAGTATTTTCATTTGTATAGAGTAAAGGCAGGTTGATTTTTACTGTCACACCTTTGCCTTCTTTATTATTGTTGATGCTAAAATCGGCTTTTGTCTTCAGTTTTATATTCAGCAAATATATCCGGTCTTTTATTATCTGGCTGGCGCGGCTTATATGTTCATTAGTTTTACTGCCGGGCAGGGAAAGTCCTTTTCCGTTATCTTGTATTTCTATTTGTACGGATTTATCCACTTGCTTAAAGTCGATCCTTATTTCTCCCGGATAGCTAATATCCGAAAAACCATGTTCAATACTGTTTTCTATAAAAGGCTGAATAATCATGGAAGGTATCATAACATCGGTCGGCTCCATTTCGCCATCCACCATCAGGGAGTAGGAAAACATTTCCGGAAAACGCATCTTTTGTATTTCCATGTATTCTTTCAGAAATTCCATTTCCTGTTTTACTGTTACATATTCCTTGTAACTGTTTTCCAGTGTTTCCCGCATAATGTTGGCAAATTTAGAGAGGTTGGAAGCCAGTGTCTTTCCATCATTCTCTTTCATAGCAATTCGTTGAAGGGCTGTAAGTGCATTAAAGAAAAAATGCGGATTCATCCTTGCCCGGTTCAACCGCTGTTCGGTTTCCAGAATTTTTTGTTTGTTCTTTAATGATTGCTACCGGAAATAAAAAGCAATCAATCCGGCTATTAATAAACCGCCCAGGCCCAGTAAAGCATAGATTAATTTTTGCTGCGAAAGTTCTTTAATTGTTTTTTCATTTTTTGCCTGGTTATATTTCTTCTCTATTTCATTTACTGCCTTGGTTTTATCAGCAGTAGTAAGACTGTCAGTAATTTTTTTCTCTTTGTTTAAAGAAGTATAGGCCGTTTTATAATCACCCAGGCTGTCGGCTATTTCTGCTACCAGGCTGTACGCATTGGAAATTAATGGAGGAAATTTTTCCTGCATATTATAATACAAACAGGAGTCTGCCCATTTTTTAGCTTCTGCAAACTTCCCCATTTTTAATAAAATATTTCCTTTGTCGCCAAAGCTGCTGGCAAGGATATTTATATTTTCTCCCGGCTGGTGCATGGCGATAGAAGAATCCAGATAAAGTAATGCCAGGGCATAATCATTTTTCCGGTATGCCAGTGTGTTCATTTTATTATAGGAAACCTGTTTGCCTTTGCGATAATTAATTTGATTAGCAACTATCAGTGCTTCCTTGAAAATAACAGCTGCTGTATCAAATAAGGATTGGCTTTTTGTATCCTGGAAAAAGAAATAATACCGGGAACCCAGTTTATTTAGCATGTCCACTTTATCTGCTGCTGATTTTATTTTCTCAATAACAGGAACCGCCAGCCGGCAATAGGAGAGTCCTTTTTCCGGCTGACCCGTGCGGCCAAAAATATTTGAAATACTCAGCAGAATATCTGCCTCTTGCTGAAGATTTTCTTTCTTTTGAGATACAGCCAATACCTTAAGACTGTAATCTAATGCTGGTTGATACTCAGCTCTAAAAAAATGCAAAGAAGCTCTTAATTTATATATCGGAAACCATTGTTCTTCATTGCAGGCAGCTTGTTTATAAAAAACTTCAGCCTGCTTTAAATAAATTTCTGCGGAGTCTAAGTCTTTTTTATTTAAATAATCCAAAGTGGCCTGTTCAAATCCTTTTGCCCTGCAAAAAATAGCAGAAGATGAAATGAGTATATCGGTACTTACCTTTTCGCCTTTATTCAATTCCTCACAACTGCAGTTTTGCGCTATAGTATTAGTCGCGAAGATTGCCGTGTAAAGAATTAGAAAAATAGTTTTTATCATATCAATTTCTCATTCTGTTGTCAGGTAGTATAACCAACCATTGGGAGCAATGTTCCATTCAACATTGCCATGCTGCAAACGGCACAGTGTAATGCCTGTAAGATAACAAAACTGTCTGATTCGCTGATAAGTTCATCGTTCAGTTGAAGCACAAAGTCGTAGCATCTTTTATTCCAGTTAACCTGTGGGAGCAAGGCCAGCATTTCTTCATTTTCTGCATTTAACAGCACAAAGCGGAGTTTCCAGTTTAAGGGTTTTTTAAAATTGTAATACTGCCCATTTATAACAAGTTCAATCGTTCCGCCCATTTTTACTTTAGCAGTAGCTGCCATTTCTTTATTTTGCTTATTGGTGGTATACCAGCGGCCATCCAATTTTTTAACCAAATAAATATGGTCCTTATATTTTAATAATGCTTCAGCAAGCGAATTGTTCGTATAAATAAGCGAACCGGCCAAACAGCCTTGTTCATTTTGTAATGTGTAAGCTGTTCTGCCGGTTATAATAATCCGCATACAATATTATTATTTTATTACAATAGCAGTTGCCCTGCTGTTTTGAAGCCCTATAGTTGTTGCCTGCCCGTTTTTCCAGAGTGTAGCATAATCAGATAAGTTAGTACTACCCTGAATTTCACCGCACACATACACATCTGCACCTTTAACGGCAATGCCATTGGCTCTTGAATGCCTTACGCCATCTCCTAATGTAACCGCTACACCATTTTTCCAGTATTTAGCAATCCCTTTTCCAGCTACAATTTCCTGCCCTGCTATATACACATCACCATTGCTTATTGTTATGGCATTTGCATAGGCTAAACCAGGTGTAGAAATATCTGTAGATATGCCATTTTTCCAATACCTGATAACGCTGCTATTGGTATATCCTGCAGCATATACATCTGCACCATCTATAGTCAATTCATTTACATAGCAGCTTGTGGAATTACTTAATAGTATAGCAATCCCATTTTTCCAGATTTTGGCTGAACTTGCATCCTGTCCGCATACATATACATCACTACCGGATACAACTACACTTGTAGCCTGAATTCCAGGTCCTGTGGCAAGAATATTAATACCACTGGCATCTGTATTTTTCCAAAGCATGGAACGATTTATGCCCGGACCTTCATTTGTGCCACCAGCCACATATACATCGTTACCTGAAATTGCAATTCCGTTTCCAAAACTAAATACATCTCCCAATTCATATTGATGCTGCCCATTTTTCCAAACATGACATTTCCACTCACTAGGTCTGTTTTCAAACCCGGTGGTGTATATGTCATTACCATTTATCGCTATGGCATTTGCATAATGACGGTAGTTGCTGCTTAGCGTATTAGCTGAAAGAGTTCCGTTCTTCCATACAGCGGATTTATCAAGCCCTGTAACTGGATCCCAGTGGGAACCGGCTACATAAACATCGGTTTGGATACCGGTAACAGCATCTTTATCTTTTTTACAGGAAGCAAAGAGTACGATACCTGTTAGCAGTACAAAGAGTGGAATTTTCATAAGTTTTTTTTAGAGTTAAAGATTAATTGAAAACCAAATTAGAAAGCTAACCGGTAGTATTATTCCCCTTTTCATATGTGTATAATTAACTTATGTAAGTGTAAGTATAAGTTCTTTAGCCGTTTTGGTACACTAACAACTAATCGGTAATAATATCCTAAAACACTTGTAGGAATTCCGGCTACACTTGTATAAAGAGACCATACATATGTGTATGCCTTTAAAAACCCTTTTTTGGAAAAACTACTTTTATGATATATTAAAAAACCTGATTATGAAAACAATATTTTTATCAACCCTTATTTTTTTTACGTTGATAGCATCCGCACAAACATATAGTTATACCGGAAAAGCCAAAACATTTGTAGATAAGTTTTGGAAATGTATGGAGGCTATTAAAAAAATTGAATCAGAAAACGCTCCTGACAAAATAAGGCTGTGCCGGGTTCAAGCTGAAAACGCAAGCGGTCAGATTGATTATATCAAAAAAAAGGACCCTGCTTATGATGCTGCTTCATTGGAAGCTTTGATAACCCCCTACCTGGAGGCTGCAGCGGCCGCAGTTAAACTTAAAAATGAAAAAACAAGAGCAGCAGGCAATAATGCTGACAAAGAGGGTGATGGTATAGCCGGGCTATTTATGGGCACCACTGCCACCGAGATAAGAAACACCAGTAATACGGATGAAGATATTGCTAATCATAAGCTGCAGATTGCTGCCTTTAACCAGAAAGTAGAAAAATTGATAGCAGCTGGTATATCGGGTGAAACGCAGTATGAAACTTATATTCGAAACCTGTCTGCTCCTTCAATACTACAAATAAAAAAACTGGAAGAGCAAATAAATAAAGCTGATAATAAACTCGGCTTGATTGCTTACCGGGATATAATAGGAATAGAAACGTACTGGAGTGCTGCAAAAAAAGTATTCGCCAATGTAGCAGAGGCTGGCCAGGTGCAAAAATTGGCTGCTGCTGCTTTACAAAGAATGGGAACAGAAGAACAGGTGGCTTTAAAAATTCAAAAAAATTATGAAGATAAAATAAAGAATAAAAAAATGCCCGCTGCTGTATTGGTAAATGCTGCGCTTGAAAGTGAATTTAGAAAAGTGTTCAATAACAGCTTTAAAGAGTTAACGATTATTAAGATTAATATAATAGCCAGGGAATGGACCGTTATACGTAATGAAATAACAGGGGTGATATTGGGAAGAAAACATAGTGCGGCCATTGCTGTAAAGACTAAAGAAGGCACTTGTGCTTTATATTATTTTCATATCGGTCAGCAACACAACGGTAGCGGCTACGGACTTTCTGCAGAAAACGCCCGGGGCTTTGATGGGGAACTATTATGTAGTAACATAAAATAATTATAAACATTTATTTGATCTAAAATCAAACAAAATGAAAACTATCTCACGCTTTTAATCATTTCCCTATGTGTTGTTTTATTCACCGCTTGTGAAAAAAAAGGGGCTGGACCTGCCGGGCCGACTGGTGCGCAGGGGGTACAAGGTGCATCAGATACAACAGGTACTGCAGGTGCTGCAGGTGCAACAGGACCAATTGATCAACAGGGTATTGCCGGCAATGCAAATGTTATGCAATACACGTACGATACTACTTTTGATTTTAATGCCAACCTTGATTTTAACCTGCAGGTATCTACCACTTTGGATACTATGAACCGGAGTGCATGGTTTGTTTATATAAAATATATTGGTGGGTTTGAATATTATTATCCATTACCGGGATTTGGTTATAATGGGGCTACCCATTATCGCACTACATTCTATTTTAATACAGGTACTAATAAAGTAATACACAATATAACCAGACTGGCAGGGCCTGGAGAAGTTTATGCAGGCATTAAAATACTCCGGAATTATGCAACCAATACAACCGCTGGTGGAAGACAGGTAATGCCGGCTATTGATTTTACTAACTATACTGCTGTAAAAAAATATTACAACCTGCCAGACTGACCTGGATCGAATTATTTAGTAATCAAATTTGCAGTTATTGACTTTCTGCTGTCATTCAGTAAATAAGCAGCTGCACTTACCAATCAGTCTTTTTTATAATTGAGTAGATCAATAATTTTAATGTATGGTATCTCTCAAACTACTTATTCTTATTTATTACCTTTTATCCCGGTAGTCGGTATCGATTCCACTTTGCCATCTGGTAAGAGCGACTATGGAAGTGATTAGTAGTTTTAGAGATGCCTTTACTAACGGAAAACAAATCTATTGTCTGAATTAACACAATAAAATGAAATACCTGTTTATTGCCATTGTATCCCTGCGCTTTCTTGTATTCTTTACTTCAGCAACTTCCGACAAAAAATACCTGAGTTGGCCAATGAAATGTGCGATTATTTTATTGATTTACAGGCATCATTAAGTCCGGAAGGAAAGGGATTGATGAAAATGGTAGCTATATCCATCAATCCCAGGACGGAATTAATGGATGGAATGACGAAGCTAAAACCAGAAGATGCAGTATCTTTTGCTGATAAATTAAAATCGATTGGCACGAAAGGATCTGCTGTACTTACTTGTATGGAGGCATTTGATAAAAAACATGGAAATGAAAAAACAAAAAATAAAACAACGCTGACAGAGAGCCTGCTAACAGAAATGCAGGGAGAAGTAAATTGTCCGGTTGGTGCAGCCATTGTGAATCTGAGCCTTGCCAATGCAAAATAAAGGATTAGCCAGCCATAGCTTTTTCGATATTCTTATCTGGCATTAGCCACATGACATATACAATTAAGATTAGTCCACCAGATATTGCCGGATGTATTAAGGCGGCAGGTATCGCTAACATATTAAACACATTGGAAATCATACCTTTTTTGGATTGTTTTTTTAGCACCTCCGGGAACATCAGGTTATCGGGATTACGTTTCTTTATACTCAGCAAAAGTATGTAGTAGGCGATTCCACAGAGACTGGCCAGCAGGGCATATACAACAACAGTATTTCTTTCAAAATCATTTTCTCCCACCCAGGCTGTAGCAAAGGGCATTAGTGACAGCCAGAATAACAAATGCAGATTGGCCCACATTATTCCCCCAGTAATTTCTTTTATGGTGTGTAATAAATGATGATGATTGCCCCAGTAAATGCCAAGCATTAGTAAACTAAAAACATAGCTTATAAAAATGGGCCATAATTTTGTAGTGCATGCCAACTGGTATCATGGGGAACTTTTAATTCGAGTACCATGATGGTGAT
>JAWXCO010000161.1:0-10246 GCA_034408705.1 Bacteroidota bacterium | reverse complement strand
TTGCGCCACGAAACCACACTAAACAATACGAATACATACAAACTTCATTTCGTGTACATTCGTGACATTTCGTGGTTAACCTGTATTTTATTTTTTAATATCTATGGCAAATTATATTCAACTGGAATTTCAAAACATATCAACCGGGCAATCTGATCGGCTCATCGCACAATTAAGTGAAATTGGCTTTGATGGCTTCGAAGAAGGAGAGAACAACCTTAAAGCATGTATACCTGCAGACAAATTGGAGGAAGCTGCGGTAAATGAAATAACCATTCCTGCAGGCCTGCCTTACACGCAAACTACCATTGAGGAAACCAACTGGAATGCTGCCTGGGAATCCAGTTTTCAGCCCGTCATCGTGGATGACTTCGTCGGTATTCGTGCCGATTTTCATGAACCATTAACCGGAGTGGAACATGAAATTGTTATTACACCAAAAATGAGCTTTGGTACAGGGCATCATGCTACTACCTATATGATGATCCGGCAGATGCGGGAAATTGATTTCACCGGGAAGACTGTTTTTGATTTTGGAACCGGAACCGGCATCCTGTCCATTCTTGCTGAAAAGCTCGGTGCTGCCCAAATAGTGGCAGTTGATTACGATGAATGGAGTATCGAAAATGCTGCTGAAAATTTAAAAAGGAATGCCTGCACAAAATTCGAATTGAGAAAGTCCGATACAGCCGGTGAAGGAAACTTTGATATCATATTGGCCAACATCAATAAAAATGTAATACTGGATAACTTTCCCGCTCTTGTAAATCTTCTGAACCCCAACGGTATTTTACTGCTCAGCGGCTTATTGGAGACCGATGAAGCGGAAGTACTGAGTGTAGTACAAAACTACCCGCTGAATTCTGGCAAAAAAATTGGATTGAACAAATGGATGGCTATAAGGTTTAGTCATTAATGTGACTTTACCGGGATATTATTTTAATGTTACAACTTTCGTTTTTTGCTTATTTTTGCCCTCCATTTATTAAGGTTCTATGAATGAGCTATTATTAATTGTTCTTGCCTATCTGATTGGCAGCATACCTACTTCTGTGTGGGTGAGCCAGCATTTTTTTGACATAGACATCCGTGAGTATGGTAGTGGAAATGCAGGTGCAACCAATACCTATCGCGTACTTGGTCCAAAGTGGGGTACCATTGTTATGGTAACCGATATGATAAAAGGAATTGTAGCGGTGAAACTTGCCCTTCTTTTACCAGCTTATGCAGACAGCGAAGTCAATTTACAAAACCTGCAGACTGGTTTGGGGCTGGCCGCTGTTGTAGGTCACATATTTCCTATCTGGGCAGATTTTCGTGGTGGGAAAGGAATTGCTACTTTATTTGGGCTTGTTTTAGGTATTTCTCCTTTTACTGCTATGGGCTGTGTGGGGATTTTTGTCCTCGTTTTGTACCTGACCCGCTTCGTTTCACTGAGCTCTATTTTAGCGAGTATCGCTTTCCCGATCTTTATCCTGGTGATTTTTAATGTCGAGAATCCTGCTTACCGGATCTTCGCCATTGCAGTTGCAATGATGGTCTTACTGACGCACCAGAAGAATATAACCCGCTTATTGAGTGGTAATGAGAGCAAAGTACCCATCCTGAAAAGCCGGGACCGCCGTCGTCAGCGTCGTCGGGATGCTGCTAATCAGCAGGATTAATTTCAAAAAATTGTACCTTAAAAAATAAAATTTATTTGTCAGAGTACCAACTTGGTATAATGATTGAATCGTCTTGTAAAAATTCTATCAAATGATACGCAAAATAACCTCCGTCTTTATTCTATCTGCCTTTTTGATCGCCTGTTCCAAAAATGCATTAACGGGAAAAAGCCAGCTTACATTACTACCGGAAACGGAATTGCAGACAATGGCCGTTGGAGAATACCAGACCTTCCTTTCTGCAAACAAAGTGGTATCAGTTTCGAATAACCGGGATGCAGAAATGGTAAAACGTGTGGGTAACAGGATCGTAAAAGCAGTTGAAACTTATTATGCCGACAAAGGGTTATCAGATAAATTAAACGGCTTTAGATGGGAAACAAACCTGGTAGAAGACAAAGCAGTTAATGCCTGGTGCATGCCCGGTGGAAAGATCGTAGTCTATACTGGTATACTTCCGGTTACGCAAAACGAAGCTGCCCTCGCTGCGGTGATGGGACATGAAGTATCCCATGCGTTGCTCCAGCATGGCAACCAGCGGATGAGCCAGGGTCTTTTACAACAATTGGGTGGAGTTGCTTTATCCGTGGCTGTTGCTAATAAACCAGCAGAAACACAAAACCTCTTTTTAGGTGCTTATGGGGTCGGTTCCAATGTAGCAGTATTACTGCCTTTCTCCCGCAAGCATGAACTGGAAGCTGATCGTTATGGCCTGATATGGACAGCAATGGCGGGCTATAATCCACAGGAAGCGATCGGACTTTGGGAAAGAATGGAAAAGCTATCAAATGGCCAGAAACCGCCAGAATTTCTTAGTACACACCCTGCAGAGGGCCGAAGAATTGACCAATTGAACAAATATATGCCCGAGGCAATGACATATTATAAGCCAATGGGCAAATAATTGAAATATTTTGCTCAACTCCCGTCCAGAATGGGTCTGGACGGGAGTTTTATTTGAGATAAACCCTACATAGCCGGTAATTTTTACTAACTTTGCACTCCCCTGCTTTGAGAACTCTGTCAATGGGTCCCCGAACCGGGATATTATTGGCAGCAACCTTTAAAATCTCTTCTAAGTATGTCACAAACTGTTTTTGAAAAGTTACAACTGGCAGACGAAAAGAATCTTTTAATCCAGGGTTTGCCCTCCTCCATCGAGAAACAATTCAGCAAACTTTCCTTCTGCAAAAACATGACACCGCTGTTAAAAACACGGAAAATTGACTTTGCGTTGGTATTCGCCGTAAGCGAAAATCAGCTGAATGGTATTTTGAAGGACGTGGTACCCTCGTTAAAAGACGGATCAAAATTCTGGGTTGCCTACCCTAAAACCACCTCTAAGATCGTTACTGACCTAAACCGTGACCGCAGCTGGAACAGGCTGACCAACGATGGCTACGAAAGCATCGAAAGGGTTGAGCTGGACCATGTCTGGAGCGCCATGCGTTTTGTAAAGGGTGACGAGAACGCAAGAGATGGCGAAGTTGCACTGTCCCGTAAAAGGGAAGCTGCAATGGCTGAATAAAAACCAGTGATATTTAACGTATTCAGGTTTGTTGTGAAAGCAACAAACCTTTTTTTTGCTGGCTTCGCCGTCCCGCCGTCATTGCGAGCCAGCAAACAAAGCTATCCGGATTGCGTTGCAATGCCAACGCTGGCGAAGCAAACTGGCGGGCGAAGGAACCTCGGGCCGAAAAAACAAACCAACTATCTCATATGATCTTCCTCAACATCGAAATCAAAGCAAAATGTGCTGACCCTTCTTACGTTCGCAATTACTTATTATTAAATGGAGCGGATTTTAAAGGTATCGATGAACAAACGGATACCTACTTTAATGTGAACAACGGAAGGCTTAAGCTCCGCGAAGGTATTATTGAGAATAACCTGATTTTTTACGAAAGATCCAACCAGGCAGGCCCGAAAAATTCTCATTTTCAATTAGTGAAAGTAGAGGATGCGGCCGGATTAAAAAAAGTACTGGGAACATCAAATGGGGTAAAAGTCGTTGTAAAGAAAAGCCGGGAAATTTATTATATCCGAAATGTCAAGTTTCATATTGATGAAGTGCCGGGGCTTGGTTCATATGTTGAGATAGAAGCCGGTAACCGGTTTGAAGATATACCAGAGGAGGAATTGAAGCGGCAATGCGATTTTTATATGCTGGCGTTCGGTATTAAAGAGGAAGATTTGATGGAAGTATCTTACAGTGACCTGCTAATGGAGAAGACTAGCGGATAATCACCGCCCCCATTTTCTTTGTGAGGTCCATTTCCATTTTTTTTAAATGCGCATGCGTTTGGTGGAGCATTGTATATTCTTCGGGGGTGTGTTGCTTTTCCAGGTCGAGCTGGTTTTCCAGCAACATCCGTTTGATCTTGCGGAGCTTCAGGTAATTGACAACGGAGTCTACTTCGTCATTGGTCTTATCCTCATCCATTTTCAGAAAGCCCATCAGTTTTTCATCATTACCCGGGGCAATCGCCTGAATAAAATCTTCATAACTCTGCTCAAATAAATTTTTCTGGTAACCGCTGGATTGACTGAATTTTTTTCGCCAATGTTCACTCTCTTCATAAGGAAAACTAAGCAGCGATACGGCCAGGGCACTCAACTGGGTGTCCGGGTGGTAAATAAAATAATTACGGTTAACCGTTGCCGGGTTATTTTGAAGGGCCTCTTTAAATACTGCGATCAACCGTACCACATCCATATTATCAACCAGGCTATCGTCCACCATCTCTTCGAAAATATGTTCAGCGATCAGTTTGTCATTATTCCATTTTTTAATACCATACTCCAGTAATATCCGGGCTACCTCCCGTTCCTGCAGGTCATCTTTGAAGAGCAAATTAAAAGTAGCATCATCATAATCCGTGGCTGCTGCCTGCCGCGTATTCTCTTCGATTTTTTTCGCTTCTTCAAAAGGAAGCTTTCTTTCCATCGTGGAGATCCTGTCGCGGATAAATTTATTTACCAAAGCATGCATGCCGGTCTCATCGATCTTCAGTATTTCCGAGCAATGTTTGATATAATCCTGCTGCTTGGTAAAATCCTCTGCCTTATTGATCTTGGAAATGGTTTCGGCCACCCGGTTTACCACTTCCGATTTTTTTACCGAATCGTTACCGGCATCTTTCAGGGCAACTTCCAGCTGGAAGAGTATGAAATCCTTTTTATTTTTTTGTATAAAATCCTTGAATGCAGATGCGCCAACTTTGTTGACATAACTATCGGGGTCTTCTTTGTCGGGGATCAGTACCAGTTTTACATTCAGTCCTTCTTCCAGTGCAAGGTCAAGCCCCCGTAATGCAGCTTTTATACCGGCTGAATCACCGTCATAAATAATCGTCAGGTTATTGGAGTATTTCCTGATCAATCTTAATTGATCGGGTGTAAGGGAAGTACCACCGGATGCTACTACATTTTCAATCCCTGCCTGGTGAAGCGAAACGACATCGGTATATCCTTCCACCAGTAAACATTCGTCGGCTTTATCAATGGGCTGCCGGGCAAAATAAGAGCCATAAAGAATCTTGCTTTTGATATAGATCTCGTTCTCAGGTGTATTGATATATTTCGGCGCCTTATCATTACTTTTTAAGATCCTGGCACCAAAGCCCAGCACTTTTCCACTATGGTTATGGATGGGAAAAATGATGCGTCCACGATAATTATCCTGCAACTGGTCATTCCTGTTAGCAACCAGACCTGCCCTGATCAGTAACTCTGTATTGTATTGCTTAGCGATTGCTTCTTTGGTAAATGCGTCTCTTTGTTCAGGCGAATAGCCCAGCTGAAATTTTTTAATAATGTCTTCCCGGAAACCTCTTTCTTTCAGGTAACTAAGCCCGATATCCTGTCCTTCCTCCGTTGTCAATAATTGGGTGGAGAAAAATTGTTGGGCAAACGCATTGATAATATAAAGTCCATCTGCCACCTGCATCTGTTGCCGCTGTTCGTCATTCTGGAACGTTTCCTCTATCTCAATGCCGTATTTATTTGCCAGCCATTTAAGGGCATCTACATAGCTGTACTTTTCATGTTCCATGATAAAGCTGACAGTATTACCCGCTTTACCACAACCAAAACATTTATATAATTCCTTGCTGGGGGATACCGTAAAAGAAGGTGTCTTTTCGTTATGAAAAGGGCAGAGGCCAAGGTAATTGGCACCTCTTTTTTTCAGCTTCACAAAGCCGCCAATAACATCCAGGATGTCCAGGCGTCCAAGTATCTGTTGTATGGTAGTTTGGGAGATCAGGGTTCACAATTCGGGACTGCGAATATAAGCCATCTTTCTGCTTTCCCCGGAACCACAAAAATCACCCGGGAGGGTGAAGTTAGCGGTCTAAAGCAGATTATTTTTACGTAGTAAATTAATTTACTTTAGGTAATCATAACCATGCGACTGCGATTCTATATTATTTTGTTTTTTTTAGCCAACCAGCTTGCTGTCTCCGGGCAGGAGATGGATCGAATATTGAAAAGCAAGATTCCGGATGAAATAAAAGCCGATTCCATCGACTTGATGGCAAGAAAATACATGCTGAAAGGGAAAAGGGATAGCGCCAGGATCTTACTGGACAAAGCGCTTGAATTGGCCAAACAATCCGGCAATAAGACCATCATTGCAAGATGTTATGTTGATTTTGGTAACCTGTACTCTCTGCAGGCCAACTATACAACAGCTTTGCAATATGTACAACTGGCCTGGCCTTACCTTGCTGTTATTGACCATTACGAAATCAGAATCAGTGGAATGCTCCTCCTGGCTAACATTTATAATTTTTCCGGGAAAAAAGATTCTGCCCTTTATTACTTCAGGGAGGCGGAGGAATATAATGCAGCGAAATTGCCTTACCGGAATTGGGTGGTATATATAGCAATGAGCGAATTGTTTAATCAAACAGATGATCTTACCGAAGCAGAAAAATATTTGCATAAAGCATATAATCTTACTGCCCGAAAGGAAAATAAACCAGATCATGGATATGTATTAACGCTGTTTATAAATCTATATATTGGAAGAAATAAACCCGGTAGCGCCGGAAGGTTGATCGCAGAATACAATAAACTGATGGAGGAAAGGAAAAAAAATAATTTCCTTGACCCGCTGCATAGTATACTTATGAACCTGACCAGCAGCAAACTGGAGAATAACCTCGATTTTATGACTGCCGTGAAGGAAAGCAGCCTGAAAGAAGCCCAGTTTAACCAGGCCATGATCGCTAACGGGTATATTATCAGGTATTATGAGAAAAAGCGAAACTTTGAAAAAGCCTTAGCCGTTGCTGCTGAAAGCGAGGAGTTGGCTGAGAAAACGGGAAATATGTTTATGCTTTACGGGATAAAGAAAATAAAATATGGCCTTTTTCAAAAGGCAGGAAAAAATGCTGAAGCGGTCAGCCTCGCCGATTCCTTATTTATATTAAAAGACAGTATGCTGGCCCTGCAGAAAAGAGACCTGTTGTATGACCTCGAAGAAAAATATGAATCCGAAAAAAAACAAAAGGAAATTGAGTTGCTGATTGTACAAAGCGGGTTCAGGGAAAAAGAAATTGCATTGCTGACATCTGACAAAAAGCTGGCGGCCTTATTATTACAGAAAGAAATATTGCAACGGGATGCCCTCACCCGGGAAAACCTGCTGATGGATTCCATCGTAAAAAAGGAACAGGCATTTAGCTACTCCGTTAGCAGCGAAAAGAAAAAGGAAGCTGCTTTAAATGCAGCGCTTGGCAGAGAAAATACACTAAAGGCCAAGGAGCTGGAAAAGGAAAAAAAACTCCGCCGGGTATTGATCGGGGGAGGGGCATTGTTGCTGGTAGCGGCCGCTATTATTTTATTCCAGTATCGTAAGCAAAGGGCCAAGAGCCTTGTGATACAGAAGCAATCTGATGATATGCAGGTGCTGATGAAAGAAATACACCACCGGGTTAAAAATAATTTACAGGTCATCAGCAGCCTTCTCGATCTGCAAAGCCTTACAATCGCCGATAACCAGGCTAGTGAAGCTGTGAAAGAAGGAAAGAACAGGGTGCAGAGTATGGCGCTTATCCACCAGAACCTTTATAACGAAGGCAATATCAAAGGGATCAGGACAAAAGAGTATATCAATAACCTGATGCAAAGTCTCTGTGATTCGTACAATATCTCCAACGATAGGGTACGGGTGCATACACAAATTGATGACCTGAACCTGGATGTCGATACAATGATCCCGCTGGGGCTTGTATTGAACGAACTGGTAAGTAATTCACTGAAGTATGCTTTTAAAGATGGCCGTCAGGGAGAGTTGAATATTCTGCTGAAGGAAGAACCGCACCATTTATTACTGAAAGTAAGCGATAATGGTATGGGCTATCCGGATGGACTGAATGCCAGGGAAAGCAAATCATTCGGTATGAGAATGATCAGGGCCTTTGCCCAAAAACTGAAAGCTAAATTGGAAATTTACAATAACAATGGTGCAGTAGTGGAAATGCAAATAACAAAATACAATTTCGCATGAGTAAACTCAGGGTATTGATTGTTGAAGATGAACCGGTGATAGCCGAGAATATTTCTATGTACCTGGATAATAACGATTTTGAAGTAAGCGGTATTGCCTATGACAGCGCAGATGCAAATGAGCAGTTGCAGAATAATACCCCGGATGCTGCTATACTGGACGTAAACCTGGAAAGTGAGGAGGATGGGATCGACATTGCCAACCGTATTAACCAGCTATACCAGATACCTTTTTTGTTCCTTACTTCTTATTCAGACAAAGAAACACTCCAACGGGCCAAAGCGGTAAACCCCAGTGGGTATATTGTAAAACCCTTTAATGAAAAAACCCTGCTGGCGTCCCTGGAGATTGCCATCAGTAATCATGCAGCAGATGCCAACCGGAAAATGCCGGCCCTGGCCCTGAATAAGATTAACAAGCACTTACTTTCAACCCTTAGTGAAAGAGAGTTTGAGATCGTACAGCTGATGTACGAGGGAATCACGAATAACCAGATTGCCGAAAAAATATTTCTTTCCGTCAATACAGTAAAGACCCACCTGAAGAATATCTACCTGAAACTAGATGCCAATTCCCGGTATGCTGTAATCATACGTTTGCGGGAGTTAATGCTGAAGTAAATATCTTCCTTACACTTCTTACTCTTAAACAACTTACGGCTTTAGTTGGAACATTATAAAATCACCCGGTTGGGTGAATACATTCAAATTAAGTGTATTCATCTTTAAGCTATCAATTTGAAAATATGAAAAAGGTAATTTTCGTTGCACTGATTTTAATCCTTTTAAATAACGGAGTTGATGGGCAATGTGATAACAAGCTTTGTACCATGAAATCCAATATTACGTCTGTGAAAGTATTGGGAGCTACTCCCGGAAAAGTCACCATTGGTAAAAAGGCACAAATTTATATAATCGTTGCTAATAAAGGTACCTGTGCCTGGCAATCTGAAGTGGTTTCTTTGCGTGTACGCCTAGTACATGGCCCCTCAGGCGTAAGTCTAAACAGTTCACAAAAAGAAGATATTGCTCCTTATGGAGATATGAAAGTTTATTTGACCGAAGCGGGCAGAGCATTGGCTTATACATACGAGGTTAACCTTAATATGAAAGATAGAATGCCCTCTGGTATTTATGCTCTTTCATTTACCTTGGTATGTATGGGTAAGCCATTTGGAGAAGTAATTACCGAAGAAATAGAAGTGGAAGGAGTTGGCAAGTCAACCGGTGTATGCAAAATGGAATCGCAAATACTTGGCTCAGATGTAAGTCTGCCTTCGAAAATAATGGCAAATAAAAAATATAATGTAGATGTGAATGCGCATAATCTTTCGAGCTGTGTTTGGGATTCTCCTGAAAATAAAATTGAATTGCGTGTAAAATGTATTGCATGGCCATCCGGAGCACAGTCAGCTGATTATAGAAATATGCAGCCAGATGGTTTGCTGCCACTTTCATCAGCTGTAGAAGTAAATCCTGGTGGAATTGCAAATTTTGAGTATTCAATAATCAGCGGAAATTATCCGGGCACTTATACTTTCGAGTATCAGTTATATGACAAGGGGAAACCATTTGGTGTTAAAGGCCTGAAAAAGGTAGAAATAGTTGGGGATCCAAAACGATGCGATACCGAAGCAAGGATTGAAGTTTCATCATTCCCTTCAGAAATGGTTTTTAATAAAGAGTATTCAATTGTAGTATATGCCCGAAACAATGGAGTTTGTGATTGGGTGGCAGCATCAAGAATTGAATTAAGATGCACTGTTACCCAGAAGGCACCTGGCAGCCCCACAAAACTTTCAGACCTGCTCCCAAATGAAGGAATATTTCCTTTAGGTTCAAAAATAATTAAACCAGGGGAAGAGTTTGAATTACGCTACAAAGTAAAAGGACCTTACATGCCCGGCACATATGAATTAACATGGTCATTGTTTAAAGATGGTCATAATGAGGGTATATACGCAGACAAAACATTTAAAGTAGTTGTTCCCAAATAGCATTACCAATCATTTAAAAACAAAGCAATGAAAAAACTATTTTTCTTAATAATTATTGCAACAACCACT
>JAWXCO010000160.1:0-9738 GCA_034408705.1 Bacteroidota bacterium | reverse complement strand
TTATTTCTACCACATCGTATGCAATAGATTTTGAGTGGGTGCAATCAATAATCACTTTTGAGTTTTCAGGAATTACATCCAATGCTTTCAGAACACTTGCTTTATTAAAAAATGAAACTTCTTGTGCCAATACAAGGTGATGCACCTGATTCCCATCTTGTGTAGTTACCAACTCTTTTAAATGATGTGAGTTGCGGTAACTGTGGCGCAGGGTGTAAAAGATGCCAAACAATACGCCTATCGTAATGCCTTTCAATAGGTCGGTTAAGAGGATTGCCACGACAGTAGCAACAAAAGGAATAAACTGTTCCCAGCCCTGCTTATACATTTGTTTAAAAAGAGCAGGTTTGGCTAATTTGTAACCTACCATCAATAAGATAGCTGCTAAACTTGCAAGAGGAATTATATTCATTAAGCCTGCAATGGTAATGGCACTGATTAATAAAAACAAACCATGGAGTATGGTACTCATCTTTGTTTTTCCACCAAAGGTTATATTGGCAGTACTACGAACAATAACCTGTGTAATGGGCAGGCCGCCAATTAAACCTGACACAACATTGCCTAAGCCCTGCGCTTTTAATTCACGGTTGGTTGGTGTAATTCTTTTATCAGGGTCCATTTTATCAGTGGCCTCTACACAAAGCAAAGTTTCAAGGCTGGCAACAATGGCTAACACAATAGCGATTTTCCATACTTCAAAATTTGTAATTTGAGAAAAATCGGGGAATGTAAATTGCGTAAAAAACTCCGATAAACTGTGCGCTACAGGAAGCCTTACTACCTGGTCAGCTGCCAAACTGAAATTTAATATACCATTCTGGTACATATAATTCATCGCAATTCCTAAAATAACAACTACTAACGGGCCCTGAATAAATTGAAATACTTTGTGCTTCTTCGTCAATACTTTATCCCAAAAAATTAATATCGCTAAGGAAATTGCTGCAATGAGTATTGCACCCGGCGTAATTGCATTGAATGCACTTGTGATAGCAGAAAAAGTATTTTCACCGCCTATTTGAAAAAATGCATCATCGCCTTCGGCATCTTTATCGTAACCAATTGCATGCGGTATTTGTTTCAAAATAATCAACAGGCCAATACCCGTAAGCATTCCTTTAATCACTGAGGAGGGAAAGAAGTATGCAATAAAACCTGCTTTGGCAAAACCCATAGTAAGTTGCAGGATCCCGGCAATAACAACCGCTAATAAGAATGATGTCCAGGAGCCAAGTGCAGCTATAGAGGTTAATACAATTACTGCTAAACCAGCGGCAGGTCCGCTAACCCCAAGTGGAGAACCGCTTGCAATACCTACTACAATGCCCCCAACAATGCCAGCGATTATGCCTGAAAAAAGCGGCGCACCGGATGCCAAAGCAATACCGAGGCATAAAGGAACGGCTACAAAAAAAACGACAATACTCGCTGGCAGGTCGCTTTTAAGCTCTTTGAATATGTTTTTTTTCGTTTGCATAATCAGTTGTTTTTTTGATTTATTGGGCTAAGATAGGGATATTATTTTAAATGATAGTAATACTATCTAATAAAATTGTAAAACTTTTAATTATTTTTGCTGGGGAAAGCTTTGAACAGTATCTTTATCTGCATTTTGAGCAAATAATGCCACTATAAAAAGGTAGCATAGATTGGAAGTTCAATTTCAACTAAAAATAAATGAAAAGCTGTTTTGGCAAAACCCCGCGTAACAGGGAAGATAGACTTGTCACAAGAAGTAAACTTGTTTTTAAACATGAAAATTACACTGATTAAGAACACTAAAATTGTGAATGAAGGAACTATATTTCAGGGGGATGTTTTAATTAAAAAGCAAAGAATCGAAAAAATATCCAATCAGATAAGTTTGGGGGTTCATAAAAATTATTTAGAGATTAATGGGGAAGGACTGTATTTGATACCGGGGATGATTGATGACCAGGTGCATTTCAGGGAACCCGGGCTGACGGATAAAGCAGATATTTTTTCAGAATCAAAAGCAGCAGTTGCCGGGGGAATTACTTCTTTTATGGATATGCCAAATACAATACCCAATACACTTACGCAGGACTTATTAGAAACAAAGTATAAAATTGCTTCTCTGAAATCTCTTGCCAATTATTCTTTTTTTATGGGTATTTGCAAAGACAATTTGGAAGAGGCACTAAAAACCAACACAGAAAACGTTTGCGGAATCACTGATGATGGTCTTTACTTTAATAATGATCAAGGAATATTAGCTAACTATCCTGAATTTTTAGAAAAACTTTTTTCAAGAACCAATACCCTGGTTGCCCTGCATAGTGAAGATGATAGAATTATTAAAAATAATACGGAGAACTATCGTAAAAAATATGGGGCCAATATACCATTTCATTACCACGCTAAAATACGAAGTGAAGCAGCTTGTTTAAAAGCTACAAAAAGGGTAATGGCCATCGCAAAAAAATACAATAATCGACTTCATTTCTTTCACATCTCTACGCTTGCTGAAGCAAATCTATTTGATAATAAAATACCTGTTTGGAGAAAGAGAATTACGGCAGAGGCTTGTATCCATCATCTTTGGTTTTCTGATAAAGATTATGACTGCTTAGGGCCGAAAATAAAATGGAACCCTTCCATAAAAACCGGGAGAGACAGAATCGGATTAGTACGGTCGTTACTCAATGATAAATTGGATATTATTGCTACCGACCATGCACCACATACGCAAGATGAAAAATCGGGTAATTATTTTAATGCCCATTCCGGTGGTCCATTAGTCCAGCACGCCTTGGTTGCTATGTTAGAATTATATCATCGGGGAGAAATTAGTTTAGAAAAAATTGTTGAAAAAACAAGTCATAATGTTGCTGAAATTTATCGATTAAAAGAGAGAGGTTACGTACGGGAAGGCTATTTCGCTGATTTGGTTTTAATAAATATCAATAAGCCCCGGCAAGTTACCAAAAGCAATTTGATGTATAAATGCGGTTGGTCTCCCTTTGAAGGGCAAACATTTCAAAGCAGCATCACCCATACTTTTGTCAATGGACACTTAGTATATAACAAGGGCAAATTAGACGAATCGAAAAAAGGTCAGCGATTACTATTTGAAAAAGAAAGATTAGTGTAATACTATTTATATGAAAGTACAACTACAAATAAAAATGAATGAAAAACTGTTTCTCCGTGATCCGGAGCAAACAGAACTGGGCAAAAAAATCATTCGCCATAGTATTCAGTTAATATCTAAAAATGGGTTTGAATTATTCACTTTTAAAAAACTGGCAGAAGATATTGGAACAACAGAAGCTGGAATTTACAGGTATTTTGAAAACAAACACCGGTTGCTGATTTATATTACCGCATGGTACTGGGGCTGGCTGCAATACCGGGTAACTTTTATTACAAATAATATTAAAGACCCTTCAGTTAAACTTAAAAAAGTTATTCATCTGTTAGCTACTACAGTTGTTGATGATGATCAAACAATACATATTAACGAAGACTTACTTCACCAGATAATAATTGCAGAAGGTTCAAAAGCCTACTTAACCAAGCATGTGTCAGAAGATAATAAGGAGCAATTATTCAAGCCTTATAAAGATCTTTGTGCTGTCATTGCCGATATTATTTTAGCATGTAACACAAAATATAAATATCCAAGGTCATTGGCCAGCACTATTATTGAAATGGCGCATTTTCAAAATTTTTTCATGAACAATCTTCCGTCACTGACTGATTTTGGTAAAACCAAAGATGAATTGAAAGTTGTTTCATTCCTGGAAGATTTGGTGTTTAGCAGCGTAAGGAAAAAATAGTACATAACCGGGTCAGTTTCGTAACCTGGCTATTCTTCAGTTTGATGTCCATTTATTTTCAGGCAAAGTAGTAGTCTATGCTCCTTGCTGCACCAATTGTCAGCATTATAACCGGGTGAGTACTCCACCACTCATACCCGTAAATTGTTAAAAGAAGGTAACGACTGGTTTATCCATTCATTTCTTCTACCCACTTATCTCTTTCATCCGGGCTAAATTTCCAGGGCGCAAAATTATTCTCTACATTACTGAACATACCTGCCCATTCCTGTGGAGAGTTACTCTCTTCCATAACGAGATAGCGACGAAGTTCGAGTATAATATCAAGCGGGTTAATGCTGACAGGACATTCCTGCACACAGGCATTACAGGTGGTACAGGCGCGGAGTTCTTCTACGGTGATATAGTCATGCAGTAAGCTTTTACCATCCTCTATAATCCCGCTAGCTATCGGGACTTTATTCTTATTGATATTTTTACCCACCTCTTCCATCCGGTCACGGGTATCCATCATTATTTTTCTTGGGGAGAGCAGTTTACCTGTTTGAGTAGCCGGGCAGGCAGCTGAACATCGTCCACATTCAGTACAACTGTAAGCATCCATTAAATTCTTCCAGCTAAGGTCGCTGATATCTTTGGCGCCAAATTTTTGCGGGGCTGGCTGTTCGCCTGCGGGTATTAGTTCCGGTTGCATAGCATAAAGGACTTCTTTCTGTATCGACTCCATATTCTCCATCTTACCCATCGGTTGCAGGTTGGTATACCAGGCATTGGGAAAAGCCAGCACTATGTGCAGGTGTTTGGAATAGGGGAGGTAGTTCAGGAAAGCAAAAATGCCCACAATATGCAGCCACCAGCAGCCACGCTCAACTAATTGCAGGCTCTCATTTCCTATCCCGTTCAATACGGGTTGCAGGTACTGGGAAATGATAAAATTTCCAGTGGGGTGAGCAGCATAATGTTCGACTCCCCTGGCTTGTAATAATGTATCACTGGCATTCAGGAAAAGAAAAAGTGACATCAGAACAACTTCGATGTACAGGATATAATTGGCATCACTCCGGGGCCAGCCATCCAGGTCCTTACTGATAAAACGTTTCAGTTTAATAATGTTTCTCCGCACCAGGAAGATAATCACTGCCACCAATACAAGCAGGGCCAATACCTCAAAACTATTGATCAGAAAAGTATAGAAGCCTCCCAGCATGGGGGCAAACATCCGGTGGGTTCCAAAGATCCCATCGAGAACAATTTCCAGCACTTCGATATTAATGATAATAAAACCGGCATAAACAAAAAAGTGGAGTACAGCAACCAGTGGATTTCGGAACATTTTTTTCTGACCGAATGCCAGCAGCAAAACATTTTTCCATCTTTCAGCTTTCTTATCACTGATATCCTCATCCCGTCCCAATTTTATATTTCGGCTGATCTCTTTTACTTTTTTAGTAAAAAACCAGACGGAGGCTGCACTGATAAGAATAAACAGTATTTGTTGGGCTATTTGCATAGTGATCTGTTACAATTGCTAATTTACGAGTTGTAGCTATAACTGGATAAAATAGTTGAATAAAAAGGGAAATAATACCTGTGAAGTATAAAAATAGCCGTCTGTTTATTTTTAGCTTGCCGGGAAAGAATTATATTTAGCTAATTCATGATATATGCTATGTTGGTAAGTCAAACGAATTTCGGTTTCCCGGAGCGGAGTAATTGTTCCTGGAAAGATCAAATAGCGAGACGCACCCTAACAATTTTAAAAACAACCGTATTAAAAGCAAGTGAATAGCCAGTTGGCTTTAGAAAACAAGCGCATGCATTTTCAGTTTCCCGTTTGACAATTCGAGAGCGGGTGTGGGAAATTTAAATGCACTGAGTACGGTGAGGAGAAATTTCAGTCCTTTCTTGTTCGTTTTTATTTTAGTCAGATCAATATCAGGGGCCAGGTACCATTGGCGGTATCTTTTTATATCAGGCCGGTTAAAAACGATCGTGCCATCATCATCCTTACCGATATTCTGTGTACCACCAAATAATCCTTCTGCTCCATAACCTAAAGCCAGCGATAACCAGTGGGGGACTTTTGACCGGGGAAGAAATGAACGTATACTGGCACTTGCCCAATAGGTTTGGCCATTATAGTCTTTTAACAGGCGTTCGGGGGTTGATTTACCAAATAAAATATCGCTTCGCTGGTTCAATGTTGGGTCACCATAACTTTTATTATGAAAGGAAAATTTTAACTTGATACGTTGATCATTCCAGGCAAATTCCTGTGCTACTAATGCACCACTGCCGACAATATTTGCACCAAAGTCAGCCCAGCTCCATCCCCAGCCCTCACTAAAACCATCAAGTACCTCTATTACAGTTTGATAAAAAGCCCCACTCATACCTCCAATCCAGATCCGTTTTTTCCGGTCAATACCGGTCCATCGCCAGAGTTCCATACTAGCCCGGCTTTCAATGTACGCACTATACATGTGGCCTACTTTATCCACTTGTTTCCATTCAGGCCAGTCATTGAAACTATGAAAGCCGGTTTGTGGGTAGTCTTTGTACCAGGCGGAATAGAGACCGATCATAGTAGCGCTGTAAGCGACAATATTGCCACCGGCTACCAGCCAGATCCTTTTTTTCTTTTGCGCTGGGGTCAGCATGAATTGCCGGCTAAATGAACTGGAATCAGCTATTTTTTTAGCATTATGCGTGAGTATTGACAACTCTCCTTTCAAAGAATCTTGTGAAAAGATGTTTGTCGTCAGAATCGCCGAACTTAATAATATGATAAGATATTTATACACTATTTTTTTACTCGCTGAAATTTTTTCTTAGGATGTTACCATGTATTGAAAACGGAATAGTCGACAACCATGTTCTGTTCGGGCTCATATAGTATAAGATACGGAAACCTTTTAACTGCAGGTTGCCTGATTTTTTTATATACTTTTTTAAAGGCGAAGGGGTTATGCTTTATCCTGAAAAGCGTTTCTTCAACTGCCAACAGAAATTTAATATCCAGGTTTTCTGCTTTTGAAGCAAACCATTGTATGGCATCATCAATATCTTGTTTTGCCTCCTCTTTTACGTTAATTTCAAAAGCCATACTTATTTTTTAAGCAAAGACTTTTTCACTGCTGCCCAGGAGTAAGATTTGCTCTGACCAAATTTGTGCCGGGTTTTGCGGGCGTCTAATTCTTTTTTTTGTGCAGCAGACAACTGGTAAGCCAGTTCTTCATCTTTTTTTGAATTGACAATGGTATGTAATGCCTCCAGGAATCCGGGGTCATCTATTTCATTGATGGCTTTCGTGAGTTTCTTTTTTATGAGGGTAGTTGTCATAGTGCTAATTTCCCTTAAAAATACAAAGAAATATGCTGAAAAGGAATCTACTTGTTAATGTTATAAATAGAGCCGAAATTCGCTTTGATTTAAAACTACCAAAGTATGGATGTAATAATTCAGGCAAAGATTGACACCTGGCTTTCCGGCAATTTTGACCCCGCTACAAAAGATGAGATTACTCATTTACAAAAAGATAATCCTGCTCAACTGGCAGATGGCTTTTATAAGAACCTTGAGTTTGGAACCGGTGGGCTACGGGGATTGATGGGAGTGGGTACCAACCGGATGAATAAATACACGGTGGGGATGGCCACACAGGGTTATGCAAATTATTTAAAGCAGTGTTTCCCGGGTGGGGTGAGTGTTGCGATTGCTCATGACAGCCGTAATAACAGCCGTTTTTTTGCAGAAACAACGGCAAATGTCTTTGCTGCCAATGGAGTTAAAGTGTATTTATTTGAAGCCCTCCGCCCTACACCTGAACTATCATTTGCAATACGGGAACTAAAATGCCAGGGTGGGGTAGTTGTAACTGCTTCGCACAATCCGAAAGAATACAATGGCTATAAAGCATATTGGGATGATGGTTCGCAATTAGTTCCCCCGCATGATAAGAATGTAATTAAGGAAGTGGATAAGATCGCTTCGGTAGATGATGTAAAATGGAGTGGGGGCGAGGCTAATATTACTATTATTGGTAAAGAACTGGATGAAAAATATATGGAGATGGTGAAGGGACTGAGTGTGTACCCGGAAGTCATTGCCAAACATAAGGACCTCAAGATCGTTTATACACCCATACATGGTACGGGTATTACGTTGTTGCCACCAGTGCTGAAAAAATTTGGTTTTGATAACGTTCATATCGTGGAGGAACAAAGTATACCGGATGGTAATTTCCCCACGGTAGCCTATCCCAACCCCGAGGAAAGCGAAGCGATGAGCCTGGGATTGAAACTGGCAGAAAAACTGGATGCCGATATTTTGGCCGGTACCGATCCCGATGCAGACCGTATCGCTATTGGTGTAAAGGATTCCTACGGGAAATGGGTACTGATGAATGGTAACCAAACGGCCGTGCTGGCTTTTAATTACCTGCTGGAAGCCCGTAAAGCGAAAGGTATTGCGCAGCCGAATGATATGGTAATAACCACCATTGTCACTACACCCATGATCGATGCGATCGCTAAAGGAAACAAGGTGGCATGTTACAGGGTACTGACCGGTTTTAAATGGATCGCTGCGATGATCCGGGAAAAGGAAGGAAAAGAAAATTATATCATCGGTGGTGAGGAAAGTTTTGGTTTAATGATCGGTGATAAGATTCGCGACAAGGACGGCATCAGTGCAGTGGCCCTGCTCTGCGAAATGGCAGCTTCTGAAAAGGAAAAGGGGAGAAGTCTTTATGAAAAAATGATCGATCTGTACGTGGAATATGGGTTGTACAAAGAGCATTTGATCTCCATTACCAAAAAAGGAATGGATGGCCAGCAGCAGATCGCTGCCATGATGGAGAGCTATCGCAATAATCCGCCTAAATCAATTAATGGGTCTGAGGTGGTGCAGTTGCTGGACTATGAATTGCAAAAAGGAACCAACCCGAAAACAGGAGAGGAGTGGGAAATTGAATTGCCTAAATCCAATGTATTACAATTTATACTGGCAGATGGCAGCAGTATATCTGCGAGGCCGAGTGGGACTGAGCCTAAAATCAAATTTTACTTTAGTGTAAATGCACCACTGAGTAATGCCGGTGAATTTGAAAAGACCAATAAAGAATTGGATGAAAAGATAAAAGCGATTATTGGGGATATACCTGACTTGTAAATGGGCTAAGTATCTGAGCCTTGATTGAAAGAGTACATAAAACCGGATATATTTTTTAGTCGTTCTATAATTTTATTTTTCCGTTTCTTCTTGCTATTGCTTTCTCAATTTCAACACCAAAGAATACAAGTGATGAAACGGCGCCTACCAATAAAAATTCATTTAGCGTTAATGCTTCGGTTCTGAAAATGGGTTGTAAAAACGGAACATAGGTAACTGCTATCTGAAGTAATAAAGTAAGCAGTACTGCACCAACCAATGGTTTGTTACTGAACATACCCATTGAAAAGAATGACTGGCTTTCGGAACGGATAGCCAGCACATGCCCCATCTGGCTAAGGCAAAGTACATTGAACACCATCGTTTGCCAATGCGAATTACCATCATGGATACTCCATGCCTGTGTGCCCAATGATACTGCACCCATCAGCAAACCTACCCACATCACATGCACACCCAGGCCCTTTGCAAAAATGCTTTCTTTGGGATGCCGTGGTGGCCGCTGCATAATATCCGGCTCAGCTTTTTCGCTGGAAAGTGCAAGGCCGGGCAATCCATCGGTGACTAAGTTTATCCATAAAATATGAACGGGTAATAGCGGAATAGGTAAGCCAACCAACGGCGCTAAAAAAATCACCCATATCTCACCTGCATTGGAAGTAAGTGTGTATTTAATGAACTTTCGGATGTTATCAAAAATCCGGCGGCCTTCCCTTACTGCTTTTGCAATGGTGGCAAAATTATCATCCAGCAAAATCAT
>JAWXCO010000159.1:0-19171 GCA_034408705.1 Bacteroidota bacterium | reverse complement strand
GAAGGAAGTGAAACATAGGCTGTTACTCTATGCGCAAAAATAAGGTGACAGGCCGGAATTACCTTAATTAAAAATGCCCTTTTGGTGATCTAACCACAAAAGAAAAGTCCCTCACCATAACAGCAAGGGACTTTCTTGTAAAAGAAGAAAACCGAGTTCTTATTTCTTTACGACAGCACTTTTGGCACTTGTCGTTTTTTTTGTAGATTTTGCTGCCGCCGTTTTGGTAGCCACCGGCTTTTTAGGCAACGGGTTACCATTCGGGGTAGCTGCGGTGGGTTTTGTTGCCGGCATTTTCTTGATCTGTTCAATATAACCTTTGATGGTTTCTGCATTGGCAGAATCGGCTTCCAGCCATTTTGTAAAATATTCTAATGACTTTTCCTTATCCCTGGCCTGGTTGATATAATAAGATCCCAGGAATTTTACAGCACTTAAATATTGCTTCCTGAATTTTGCCGTATCCTTTTGCGCAAAAGCATATAATTCCAGGGCATCTGGTACAGCAATACTGTCTTTCTTCACAGTATCCACCGCCATGCTGCTGTTAAATTTCCACTCGTATCCATAATGCTGGTCAGGATATTTTTCGATCATTACAGTAGCCGCAGTTCTTGACCTGCTATAATCAGCACTAAAATAACGGGCCAGGGTCAGATCAAAATAATCGTTGATAGTAGGCTTTGGTTTAAGATCGATGATCTTCTGAACCAGGTCTCCTTCTTTGTCACGTATTTTATTCGTCTTAAAGTAGGCAACGCCTTTTTTAAGAAATCCAATTTTTGCATCGGCAGTCGTATCCAATGCCACACCGGCTAAATAGGCATTCATGATATCCTCTGGGGTACCACCGGTTTTTGACAATACATCAGCCTTAATTTCATAATCCGGCAGGATCACATCTTCAGGATTCTTTTTAGCAAAAAAATCATCACTGTATTTTTTAGCGTTTGCATAATCTCCTTTTTGGAAATTGGCATCTGCCAGCAAACGGTACACTTTGGGTTTGGTCAAAGCGCCCATCGCTGTAAATACACTTTGCGCTTTGGTGTTGGCACAATCAAAATCCTTACGGGCCCAGCAAAGCTGTGCATACAGATATTGATCCTGGATATCATTATCAGGTAATTTGCTGTCAATGTATTTCTTTAATTGCTCTTCGGCTTCAGGAAATTTTGCCCGGAAGAAATAATAATAGAACAGGTCGTAATAGGCCGCTGTAAATTTTGGATCCTTGGTCACGGCTTCATTCAGGTATTTCAATACCAGCTCCCAGTTCTTTTGTGATTCAAATAATTTAGCCAATCGTAAACTGGCCATGGCATAACCGGGGTTTATCTCCAATGCCTTATTGTAAGAGGTAAAAGCATCACCCCCGCCTTGTCCGCCACCGGCTTTACGGTACGCATTACCCAATAGGACAAAGGCATCGGCATTTTTTTCCCCTTTATCCGTCAGTGCTTTCAATTTCTCCAGGCCATAATTAAAGTCGCCGGTCTTAGCATCCACATTGGCACGGCCAACAGCTGCTAATATCGCCGGATCATCACCTTTTTTTGTTTTGGTCATGGTCAGCGCCGTTTCAAATTTCTGACGGGCATCACTGGCTTTATTTTCCAGTAATTCTACATGACCCAAACCTACCAGCAACAACGGGGCATTGGCACTGCTTTGCAATCCCTTCTCATATATTACACGGGCCGATTTGACACGGGCTCCTGCAATTTCATCCAGGTCGAGGTAGGATTGTCCCTGCCAGTAAATGGCTTCAATATTATTAGGATTTACTGCCAGTATTTTATCAAAAACACTGGTGGCAGTTTTCACCCTGCCGGCGTTCAAATGGGTTATCCCCTCCTGAACGGTTTGCGCTTTTAGCCCGGATACTAGCAGTAACCCGGCGACTAAAAATGTAACTGTGGTTTTCTTCATTTTCTTCTTCTTTTAACGTTTGTAAATATAACTACTTTGTTTACTCTTTGAGCTTCACTGGTCGTATCCCAAAATTCTTTTTGGCAGGTGCCAGGTAAGCTCTTTTAAAAATCAATTGTCCGATCTCACCGCTCATAAAGTTGGCAAACCCTGTTCCCAGTCCTTTATGATTCTCCTTGAGTATATAAACCAAATCCCGTACCATAGGGTACCGCTTTATGTAAATGTTTGCCTGGTAAGCTTTAACATATCCATCCGGGATATCTGTTGACTCTACTCCTGCCACTCTTATTTTCTTCAAAAAACTCAGTTGCGATGTGTCTTCCGGGTTACCAATCCAGCTTACGCCTATAAAACCAACGGCATTGGGATTTTTAGAGACATAATCCAGCACCGCTTCGCTGCTGCGGGCTGCCATCGCTTTGGAAGTCAGCGAATCACCCCGTAATACTGAATCGATGATAAAACGTACGGTACTGGTTGCTTTTAAGCCGTCAAAAACGGGAATTAAATTTTTCTTAAATCTCCCGCTTAGTATTTCCACTATATCTTTCATCCTGAAAAGTGAATCTGTTGCCGAAGGATGTACGATTATAGCTATACCATCCCGGGCGATGGTCATGCTCTTGGGTGATACTTTCATCGAGTCAACCATCAGGCTTTTCTCGTCTTCATTAAAATGCCGGGTGGCGATGATCATCCGGATGCTGTCGGTCAGCATATCATTCAGGCATTCTGCTTCAGGTTTGTAATGTACAAGGATCGTTGCCCCGGGGTTATTGGATTCATATACCTGAACCATTTCATCGATCACCGGTTTAAACGATTCATCGGCGCTCACATGAATGGTGCCCCGGTTCCTGCTATCCGGTAAGGCTTCTTCTTCTTCTTTAAACGATTTACAGCCTGCCAGGAAAAACAGGGAATAAAAAAGGATCAGTAAGAGGCAAGTGAAGTTTATCTTCTTGTTACAATTCATTTAAAATATTTTTTCTGGTAGCCCCTGTAGATTCGCCAGCTTCCATAAATAACACACACGACACCGAATATAATATCAATATCATTGGGTGGAAACCGCTCATTGAAAGAAAGTGCAAATTTGCCGCGGAATAAAAAAAACAGTCCCGCCCCTACAATCATCAAGCCCATACCGTAGTCCAGCAGGGATTTCATAAAGGCGATCTGCTTCCGTTTTTTCTTTTCATATTCTTCAAACATCATTACTGGTTTCAGGTGTACCAAATTATATAATTTTACTCTTCTGTACCGATAAATGTTACGGGCAGCATATAGTTCACGGAAATATGGATGCCATTTTGCAGGGCCGGTATCCAGCGGGGCATTTTCCTCACAACCCGCATCACTTCCCGGTCAAATTCAGCCCCGCCGCTGCTTGCTATTTCCAGGCCTGTCACTGAACCATCCTTGTCAACAATGAAACGTACCTGGACCACCTTCTTCTCACCGGCTGACAGGCTTTCGGGAGTAGTCAGGTAACGGGTCATGAACTTTTTCAGTCCTTCTGGCCCACCCGGGAACTCGGGATTCCTTTCCGTGGCTTCAAACTGGGGCTGTGAAGGACCGGCTGGTGCTTCTATACCATTGCCAGGAGTTTCCACGGGTTCCTTTTCCAAAATAACCGTATGATCGGCTTCCTTCCCGTCAGTGGTAGTATTGGAAATTTCTTTTCCCTCCAGTTCGTTTACGGCTACCATAGCTTCTTTCACCTCGCTATCCTTTTTGATCAAGGGAGGGGTGGTGTATTTGACTGCAGCTATTGCAGGCACCGGTATCTTTTTTACGGTTGCTTTGGGCTGTGCAGGTTCGGATATTTTTTCTTTTGGCATTTCAATGGCCCTGATCACGATACCTTCTTTTGTATCGATCATAGCACTGTTCTTGCTTTTCGGTTTGCCTGCGGAGGTCAGCAGGATCAATAAAAAGATTACAGAAAGCCCTGCGCCCAGCGCAAGCAGCAAACGGTTATTATATCCTTTCCGGATAGCGTAGGCGCCATACTCTTTATTGCGGTTCTCAAAAACTATTTCGAGAAGATTGCTGTTTAAAATTTCACTGTTTGTCATAGTGGTACATTTGATAATGAGATGCTGAAGTAAAGGAAATCCATAAGGAACAAGCATACAAGGTACAAGTCTGCGTAGTCGACTTTCTTGTACTTTCTTGTGCCTTGTTCCTTGTCCCTTTTAAGTTACTTTTGTTTTATGAAAATTTTAATGGTTTGTCTTGGTAATATCTGTCGCAGTCCGCTGGCAGAAGGCATATTGCAGGACAAAGCTTTTAAGGCAGGATTAACATGGAGTGTGGAAAGTGCAGGTACCAACAGCTATCATACGGGCGAGCCTCCTCACCCTTTATCACAAAAAGTGGCGAAGCTTAACGGCATTGATATTTGTCAACAAAGAGCCAGGCGTTTTACTGCCGCCGATTTTGACATGTATGATAAGATCTATGCATTGGCAGGTGATGTCATGGATGATATTAAACGAATCAGCGGGAAAAAATTTGATGCTGCCAAAGCAGATTTGCTGATGAATGAATTATACACCGCCAAAAATATGGACGTTCCCGATCCCTGGTATGGACCAGAACCCGGTTATCATGAAGTATATAAAATGATCAATGAGGTTTGTAATGAAATAATTGAGAAATACAAAGCCCCAACACTACATGAAATAAAATTGGATAGCTTTCAGAAAAACTAATTTATAAAAAATAAATACCTCTTTAGGGGACAGGGGCATGGCAAAACCATCACTACCACAGGGAACAAGAGATTTCGGGCCGGATACAGTCCGGAAAAGGAATTATATTCTCAATACCATAAGGAATGTATTTGAATTATATGGGTTTCAACCGCTGGAAACACCAGCGATGGAGAATCTGGAAACGCTGATGGGAAAGTATGGCGAAGAAGGCGATAAGCTGATCTTTAAGATACTGAACAACGGTCTGGATAATAAAGACAAAGAAAGCCAACTAAGGGAAGATTTTGAGAAAATATTGCTAGGGAAAAATGTAAAAGGCATTACGGAAAGAGCCCTGAAATATGACCTCACCATTCCTTTTGCCCGTTATGTGGCGATGAATCATGGTCAGCTCAGTTTTCCTTTCAAGCGTTACCAGATTCAACCTGTATGGAGAGCGGACCGGCCGCAACGTGGAAGGTACCGGGAGTTTTATCAATGCGACGCAGATGTAGTGGGGAGTAAAGCCCTGCTGAATGAGATCGAATTGGTGAATATTTACCTGTCGGTTTTTAATACATTAAAAATTGAGGTGGACGTAAAGATCAACAGCCGGAAAATATTGGCGGCCCTTGCAGAATTATGTGGCGGAGCCCATAAAATGACCGACATCAGCATTGCCATTGACAAACTGGATAAGATCGGCCTGGAAAAAGTAAAGGAAGAATTGACCGCCCGGCAATTATCTACTGAGCAGGTCAATCTGATCGACCGCTATTTATCAATTGCAAAGTATTCCGGTGATAATGAAATTATCCTCGGCGAATTAGAAAAGCTGTTTGCCAACAGCACAAACGGGCAAGAAGGATTGGCTGAATTGAAATATATTTTAGACAATACCAGCCAGCTTGCGGTTTCAGGTAAAATTTATATTGACCCGACACTGGCCAGGGGATTAAATTATTATACCGGATCCATTTTTGAAATAAAAGCACTGCAGGCAAACATGGGCAGTATCGGTGGCGGCGGTCGTTATGATGATCTGACCGGTTTATTCGGTGTGCCCAATATACCCGGTGTGGGTATTTCATTTGGGGTTGACCGAATCTATGATGTGATGGAAGAACTGAATCTGTTTCCGGCGGATGTACATATAGGGACACAGGTATTATTCTTTAATCTCGGCGAAGCAGAAAGCAAGGCCGCGTTCACCCTGTTGCAACAACTCCGGCAAAAAGGGATCCGCAGTGAATTATTTCATGAACCCGCTAAATTTGACAAACAATTCAAATATGCTGAAAAGAAAAATATTCCTTTTATCATCATCATTGGTGATAAGGAATTGAAAGAGAATACCTGTACAATCAAGAATCTGGTCATCGGACAACAGGAAACGATTCCGGCAGGCAGCCTAACTAATTATAATTTCTAATTTTCTGCTGCTATTTTCTAAAAACAGGAACAACAGATACTAAACTGACAATGGAAAGATCCTCTGTCTTAGTTCCTTCCATGTTCACATCCCCTACGAGTATCTGAAGGGAAACAACTTTTTCTTCTTTTCTTTTAAAAGTGGCTGTGCCGCCATACGCTACGACTTCAAACACATCCACTGTGGAAGTTGGTTTGAATTCAGTGCTTCCCATCGCAGAACTGGCCATTAAAAGTCCATTGTCTACCGACACGATTATCTCTGTTACGGGGCTTCCATCCGGGAATTTATATTTACCGGTATATTTTTGTAATGAATCTGTTTGCGCCTGAACAACGAAAACAACGAAGAGCAGGAATAAAGAAAGAAAAGTTTTTTTCATATTAAAATTTTTGGTGATTGCATCCTGAAAAATACAGCAAAAAAAATACAGCCCGAATTATTTTATCATAATCCTTCATAAATAATCGCAGCTCCCTGCCCTACCCCCACACACATAGTGGCGAGCCCATATTTTGCTTTCCGCCTTTTCATTTCGTGCAGCAGGGTAGCAGAAATGCGGACACCGCTGCAGCCCAGGGGGTGACCAATAGCGATCGCCCCGCCGTTTACATTGACTTTAGTGCTATCCAGTCCGAGATCTTTTATACAGGCAAGAGATTGTGAAGCAAAGGCTTCATTGAGTTCTGTCAGTTCAATATCCTTTATGGTTAGCCCGGCTCTTTGCAGCGCTTTTTGTGTAGCAGGTACCGGGCCGATACCCATAATGGAAGGGTCCACACCCGCTACGGCCATTGACAATACTTTCGCCATCGGCGCCAGGTCATATTTTTTTACAGCTTCTTCACTGGCCAATAACATGGCCCCAGCCCCGTCGTTGATACCGGAAGAATTACCGGCTGTAACGGTACCATCTTTTATAAAAGCAGGTTTTAAGGAAGTCAGTTTTTCCAGCGAAGTCTCTCTTGGGTATTCATCGTTGACGATCCAGCTGATCAGCCCTTTCTCATTCACTTCGATCGCCGCTATTTCATCCGCCCATTTATCCGCTGCTTTAGCTGCAAAATATTTTTCCTGCGAAGCGGCGGCAAATGCATCCTGTTCTTCCCGGGATATATTCCATTGCTTCGCTACATTCTCCGCTGTTTCACCCATACTATAAGGATAATACATATCAGCCAGTTTTTTATTGACTAAGCGCCAGCCGAGGGTCGTATCAACTACTTCAGCCGTCCGCTGAAATCCGGCTGTTGCTTTTGGCATCACAAAGGGAGCTCTTGTCATACTTTCAACGCCGGCAGCAATAATCAGTTCCGCATCTCCGCACATCACTTGTCTTGCTGCATCCATAATCGCCTGCAGACCCGACGCACAAAGCCGGTTAACAGTATTTCCGGCAACCGTTACAGGCAGGCCAGCCAATAATGCGGCCATTCTTGCAACATTCCGGTTATCTTCCCCGGCCTGGTTAGCTGCGCCCGCAATCACATCTTCAATACTATGTACATCCACTGAAGGGTTTCTTTGCAATAAAGACCTGATCGCATGTGCCAGCAGATCATCCGGACGAATACCGGAAAGGGCACCTCCATATTTTCCAATGGGCGTTCTGAGAACATCAATAATATAGACTTGTTTCATCAGCTTATTTTACGTTAGAAATTTTAACCGGGGTTGTTGAGAAAACATTTCCAGGCGCATTTCATACGGGTGAATAAGCCTGCAAGATAACCGATTCAGCTATTCGCTCCCGTCGGGCAGGGGTTTGTTATCTTTGCCACATGGCAAAAACGGCAGTCAGGAATATCCGGCATTTGAGTTTGGCGGATATCGAGCAGTATTTTGAGGAAGTCGGAGAAAAAAAATTCCGGGCCAAACAGGTATATGAATGGCTCTGGTTGAAACCAGTGCAGCATTTTGATGCCATGACCAATATCTCCAAAGACCTTCGCCAAAAACTCGCTGCGGAATTTGTATTACCCGGTCTAACAGTAGATACGACACAGTTTAGTGAAGACGGAACCATTAAATCCCGTTTCAAAACACATGACGGACATTTGATAGAAGGCGTGCTGATACCCACTAAATCAAGGTTCACTGCCTGTGTTTCCTCCCAGATCGGGTGCTCACTGAGTTGTAAATTTTGCGCCACTGGTTATATTGACCGGAAAAGGAACCTTGACTTTGATGAGATATATGACCAGGTTGCTATCCTCAACCAGCAATGTGAGAAGACCAATGAAAAAAAACTCAGCAATATTGTTTTTATGGGGATGGGCGAACCCCTGCTGAATTACAAAAACGTACTGAAATCCATTGAAAAGATCGTATCACCCCATGGAATGGGGATGAGTCCAAAAAGAATTACCGTTTCTACTGCTGGGGTAGCAAAGGGTATCCGCCAGTTGGGCGATGATAAAGTGAAGTTCAAACTGGCCCTGTCCTTACATGCGCCGACAGACCAAAAAAGGCATGAGATCATGCCGATCAACGACAGCAATAATATCAAGACACTGATAGAGGCACTCAATTATTTTTACCAGCAAACGGGCAATGAAATAACATTTGAATATATCCTGTTTAAAAATTTCAATGATTCCCTGGAAGATGCTGATGAGCTGATAAAAGTGTACCGCCAGGTCCCGGCCGATCTTGTTAATATTATTGAGTACAACCCGATCGACTTTGCCAAATTTGAAAAGCCGGAAGAACAAAAAGTACAGGCTTTTATGGACTACCTGGGCAAACACCGGGTGAATGCCCGCCTACGCAGAAGCAGAGGTAAAGATATTGATGCTGCCTGCGGACAGCTCGCCAATAAGAATTAAAGTATTAGTTGCTCCTGAGGCGATTGAGCGCTTCGATCTTGTTCTGCACATGAAGCTTCTGGTAAATATGTTTAATATGCTGCTTTACGGTTTCATGGCTGATAAAAAGTTTTTCTCCGATCTCTTTATAAATAAGTCCCTGTGCTAATTCTTGTAATACCTCATGCTCCCTTTCACTAAGGATCTCTGACACTTTCAACTGTTGCTGTTGCTGGAAACTGGCAATTACCCGCCGGGCAATGTAAGGACTCATCGGAGAACCGCCGTTCTTCAACCCTTCCAATGCAGCAAGGATCTGCTCGCCGGAACTGTCTTTTAATAAATACCCCAATGCTCCGTTCTTCAACGCGGAGAAAATAAATTCATCATCATCATACATACTGCAGATGATACACTGCACCTGCTTGTTGGATTCAGTGATATGCGATACCAATTTAGCACCGTTCATACCCGGCAGCTTTATATCTACAATAACAATTCCTGAAAGCTGGGGAATAAAAGGCAGGATCGCTTCTGCGGATGAATAGATTCCCCCCACCTCAAAGCTTTTGCTATCAGTAATGAAGGTGACCAGCGCCTGCTGGTATTCCCTGCTGTCTTCTACTATGGTAATTGTTGTCTTAATACCTGTAAATTAAGGCTGTAAATAATACAAAGCAAGTCAATTTAAGAACTTAGGAAAAAATACTTCGCCGGGTACGAATGACTGTTAGGATTTTTCTACGAAAATTTTCCTATTCAATTAAACTTTGCGATTGCCGGGCTGTCTGTACTTCGACATTTTTTTTATACCAAGCAGCTCCCTCTTTGGGAAAGCTTTGGCTAAAATGGAGAAAGTTAAAATAACCTAGAAACGTCAAAAACAAAAAATTAAAAACTATGAAGAAGATAATTCTATCAGCAATTGTACTCATGATGGCTTTTGCTGTACAAGCTCAGGAAACACCCGGGAAAACGGGTGACAGACCCCATTCAATGGACAAACGAAAGCACCATCGTGGAATGGATATGCAGAAATTGAACCTGACCGAAGAACAGAAAGCAACTTTCAAATCCCAGAAAGAAAATTTCCGAAAACAAATGGAAGAGCTGAAGAAAAATGAAACGCTGACATTGGGTGAGGCTAAAAAGAGGGCGGAAAATATTCGTAAGGAACATAAAGCTAAAATGGAAGGCCTGCTTACCAACGATCAAAAGACCCAGCTGCAAAAAATAAAAGCAGAAGGAAAAGAAAAACATGCTGCTATGGGCAGGCAAAGAGGCGAAAGAATGAAAACAGAACTTGGTTTAACCGATGAACAATCAGCAAAAATGCAATCCAACCGTAAGGCAATGGGTGAGAAGATGAAAGCACTGCGGGAAAATAAGTCATTGACTGATAATCAAAAGAAAGAGCAAATGAAAGAATTGATGAAACAGCAGAAAGAAAATATGAAATCGGTTCTGACAGAAGATCAATTGAAAAAATTAAACGAAATAAAACATAATAGACCTGAAGGTGGTGATAGAAGGAACCATGTGATGAAAGAAAAAGAAACGATTTAATTACAATCCGTTCGTTAGGAAAACTAAGCCCCCGTCTGATACGGGGGCTTCCCTTTTGGCCTGATTACCTATCTTTGCCGCTCACTACTGTTGTAAAACAGCTCCCCGAGTCCTGCGGACAAATTACTACACATGAAAAAGAAAGCCAGTCATTTCGACAAATTCAAACCCAAAAAGAGCAACGCTGCCATCAAAGAACAATTCAAGCAGGAGAAAAGAAAGTACAAGAAAGAAAAAGAAGAGTTTTTTGAGAAAAAGAAGGCCGAAACAAGAGCTTTGCAAACTGGTGTCCGGAGCCGCGGAGCCGTAGTGAGTGCCACCCCAACACCTATTACACATAACCGGCCACAGCCTATCGGGCAAATGCCCCTGAATAAATATATTTCCCATGCTGGTATTTGCGGCAGAAGGGAAGCGGCTGAACTCGTAAAGAAAGGGCTGGTTAAAGTAAATAAAGAAGTGATAACCGAGCCGGGTTATAAAGTTTCCGCTACGGATGAAGTGAATGTGAATGGGAAAAAGATCTTCCTGGCCAAAAACCTTGTTTATATCTTATTGAACAAGCCCAAAGATTATATCACTACCACCGATGATCCGCAGGGAAGAAAAACGGTACTGGATATCATTGGCCGTGCCACCACAGAAAGAGTATATCCTGTTGGCCGGCTGGATAGAAACACCTCCGGTGTTTTATTGCTTACCAATGACGGGGAGCTCGCACAAAAACTGACTCACCCCAGTAACGAGATCAAAAAAGTATATCATGTTACACTGAATAAACCATTGGAGAAAAAAGATTTTGAAAAGATACTAAGCGGTGTAACGCTGGAAGACGGACCGGCAAGTGTAGATGTGCTGGCTTATGCAGACATGAAAGACAAAACACAGGTAGGTGTTGAAATACATAGCGGCCGTAACCGTATCGTTCGCCGCATATTTGAGGCCCTTGGCTATGATGTAAAAAATCTTGACCGGGTGATCTTTGCGGGGTTGACAAAGAAAAATATTGAGCGGGGCAAATTCAGATTCCTTTCTGAAAAGGAAGTAAGGGATCTAAAACATTTTGGGAAAGGAAAGTAAGGAGCTACCCACTTTGCCTGCAGTGGAAAATGCAATTAATAAAATAAAATTAATTGCCTGCGGCAATTTGATTAGCCACAACTTTTCATGAGCGAAGGCGGGAGTTTAACACAAATTGATACAGATTATTACAATGAAAGTTTCGGATCTATTGATTTTTGAGAATGATGATTTTATTGCCCTGAATAAACCCTCCGGTCTATTATCTATTCCTGACCGGGAAGGGAAAGAGTTATCGCTGAAGAATATCTTACAGGAAAAATATGAGAAGATCTTTACCGTTCACCGGTTGGACCGGGATACCAGTGGATTGATCGTATTTGCCAAAAATGAAGTAATGCATAAACATTTATCGCTGCAATTTGAAGCAAGGCTTACCCGCAAGATCTATACCGGCCTTGTGCTCGGCTCCCCTGCAGAAAAGGAAGGACATATTAATCTCCCACTGGCAGAGAACATGGTACAACGGGGTGTTATGATCGTGAACCGCCGGGGTAAAGAATCACTGACGGATTATAAAGTGCTGGAAGATTTTGGTATTTACTCCTGGATGCAATTCCATATTCATACGGGACGTACCCACCAGATCAGGGTGCACATGAAAGAAATTGGTCATCCTATTGTTGGAGATGCCTTGTATGGGGATGGAAAACCTTTACTGCTCTCTTCACTTAAGAAGAAAAAATTCAAATTATCAAAAGATGCCGAAGAGGAAAGACCTTTGCTGGCCCGGCTGGCCTTACATGCTTTTCAACTCAGCTTTACTACGGTGGCCGGTGAGAAAATAGAATTGACCGCTGAATTACCAAAAGATATAAGGGCCACGTTGCAGCAACTGGCCAAATGGAGAGCAAAATAATTCCTGAATCAGCATTTATCCAATGCCTGTAAAATATCATGGAGGATATCCTCGGGATGCTCCAACCCAATAGATACGCGGATAAGTCCGGGGGTAATTCCAACAGCCGCTCTTTCAGCATCCGTCAATTTTGAGTGCGTAGTACTCGACGGGTGTGAAGCAATACTCCGGCTATCACCAAGGTTATTGGTCATCGATAGCATTTGCAGTTCATTCAGGAATTTTCTCCCGCTTTCAATACCACCTTTTAATTCAAAGGTTACAATTCCGCCGCCATTCCGCATCTGTTTTTTAGCAATAGCATATTGCGGATGTGTTGGCAGAAAAGGATACTTCACTTCTTTTAATTGAGTATGCCCTTCTAAAGAAGTAGCGATCTGCAAAGCACTTTCGGCATGCTTATCCATCCGGATGAATAATGTCTCGAGGCTTTTAGTCAACACCCAGGCATTAAACGGGCTCATCGAAGGTCCGGTGTTGCGAATAAATAAATACAATTGATTGATGAGTTCCTTTTTTCCGACCACTACCCCGCCTAATACCCGGCCTTGCCCATCAATAAATTTAGTAGCAGAGTGCAATACCAGGTCAGCACCATATTGAATAGGTTGCTGTACAGCAGGTGTGGCGAAACAATTATCAACTACCAATAAAATTTTATACTTCTGACAGATGGCGGCTACAACCTCGATATCAATAATATCCAGCCCCGGGTTGCTGGGTGTTTCTAGATACAGCATTTTCGTAGCAGGCCTGATCAAAGCTTCGATTGTTTCCGGTTGGTTCATATCGAAATAAGAAGATTCGATACCCCATTTGGGTAAATATTTTGTCAGGATGGTATGCGTAGAGCCGAAGACAGCAGCTGCAGAAATGATATGATCGCCTTTGCTTAAAAAGGTCATGAATGTAGCAAAGACGGCGGCCATGCCTGTTCCCGTTGCCACCCCGTCTTCCGCACCTTCGAGGGCTGCCATCTTATGTACGAACTCGTCCACCGTTGGATTAGTAAAACGGGAATAGATATTAACTTCCAGGCTGTCATCAGCAAATGCCGCTGCCATTTCTTCTGCAGATTCGTAGGTAAAGCTGCTGGTCAAAAACAGGGGTGTGGAATGCTCTTTCTGTCCTGTTTTTTCGGTTTGAATCCGGATAGCTTTTGTTTCGGGGTGTTGAGACATTAGTATTTATTAGTTGGATTGTAAAGATACAAAACAGCGCTAATGTAACTGCAAAGAAAAACACATGCCGGAGAAAATTTTGCTAATATCTTTAAGTTTTCAACTTGTGTAGTTATCAGTTTGATAGCATGGTGTCATTTGAAATGAAGTTTTAAAAATACACAATATTTTATGTCACCGTATACGTAACACCATAACCTGAGAGGTTGCCAATAAGTGGTTGACAATATGCAGTTGAGTTGTTTTAAAAAAACTCGTTTCTCTATTCCCAACAAATAAAAGTAAATTGGCAGTGTTAAAATTATTTGTTTGAAAAAGCAGCTACTTTTTCTCTTTATTATTTTTCTTTCTTTACCTGTCTGCGGCCAGCAACGGATTGGTAATTTTATTGCCTATAGCAGAGAAAACGGATTAGGTCAGCATACTTTTTCTACTGTGTTTGAAAGCAGTGATGGCTATTTATGGATCGGCAGTAACTCCGGTCTATTTCGTTTTGATGGAAAACGATTTCAACAAATAAGTTCTCTTTACTACAACAGCAATTCCCCCGGCGATAATAGCATAGTAGATTTTGCGGAAGACAATTTAGGTAATTTATGGATCGCCGGTTTCCGGTATGGCATTACAAAATACAATTTAAAAACAGGCCGATTCCGCCAATACAAACGCCTGTCGGCAGATAGTACAGAAACGTACGGAACTCCTTGCATTTACAAAGACAATCAGGGTACGTTATGGATGGGTACTGCAGGCCGTGGCCTGGCAAAATACCTGTCGCAAAAAGATACTTTTCAACTTTTTTATCCTGATCCGTTAAAAGCAACCGACGGATCTATACGGGCCGAGAATAATGTTACCGGAATTACAGAAGATAATAATGATAAAAACATACTATGGCTTTCCTGTTTGGATGGCTTGTATAGTTTTAATAAAAAAACGAATGCCTTTATCTTTCATCCGTTTTATTACACGGGTAATAAAATAAAAAATGTAAATTATTTTTTGTGTATTGAACAATGGGGTAATTACCTGTACCTCGGCACCTGGTACGAAGGGCTGATACTATTTGATAAAATAACTAACCAGTTTAAACGTATCCCCTATAACAATCCGGGCAGAAACGAATTTCATTATGGCATCATGGATTTGCAGTTGCTGGGAGATTCTGTTATATATATGGCTTGTATTAATGATGGCCTGCTGCGTTATCATGTTAAAACACATACTATTTCGGCCGCCTTAACCCAGCCTGATGTAAAACAATTAAATACCGAAATAGGTATACAACGAGTATCATTAACAAAACATGCTGGTATTTTTGCAGGTGGTAATGCAGCTATTTACCAGTTACATCCAAATAATAACCGTTTTACCCATCAAATAAATTACCCGGCAGAAAAAACATTTCCCGAAGAAGATATTCATTTAAATGCTTCGGTATATGATGCAAACAAAAAAGGGTATTGGAATGCATATTTTAATTATAATGGACTAGTATTTATTGATTCCTCATTTTCAACAATGCAGTTATTCCCTGCAGCTATCAGCAATAAAAATATTTTTATTGATGTAGCAAAAGATGCAGATAATAACGTCTGGGGGCTAGACCGAAAAGGCCTGCTATATTTTGTAGATATCCAAAATAAAATAACACAGCCTGCAAATACGTTGCCTGGTGGAATCCTATTATCTGCAGAAAACAAATTACTGCAAATAGAAACAGACGCTACCGGCAATCTATGGCTTGCCGGAAAAAAAGAAGTGTATCATTATAATCTACGGAATAAGCAATTATCCACTTTTACTATTCCTTTACAGCAATTTCTAAAACATTCAAAAAACGGCATCAAATCCCTTGTAGTAGTAACAGACAGTAAAAATAATGCCTGGGCCGCCACCAATGCCGGGTTATTTAAATTTGATATAACAACAAAAAAGGTAAATTATTTTTTTGACTCGGTAAATACCAGGCAGCCGCTTGCATCCAACAATATAAAAAGTATTACTGTAGATAATCAAGATAATGTATGGTTAGGTTATTACAGTGAAGGCATACAGGTGTTAAACACTGATAACCTTACAATAGCAAAAAGATTTACTACAGAAAATGGTTTACCTGCCATGGAAATAAACTTCCTGGCCTGCGACAGAAAAAACAATATACTGGCTTGCCTTAATAATGGATTAGCTATTTATACCCCTACCATAAACAACTGGCAAATTATTAACGGTAGGGATGGATTAAAAAAAGACTATTTAGATGTACCTGTTTTTGCCAGCAGTAACGGGCAAATAATAGTTGACCAGGTAAACAGTGGCCTGGTTTTTAATTTAGACTCTTTGTGGGGCAAAAAAGACAGTACATTTACTCATATCACTTCTTTAAAAATAAATGGTAGCGATTACAGGGCAACCACTTTGCCTAATTACATTTCCTCAATAGAATTACCATCCGGTACAAAAGATATTCATATTGAATTTTCAGCAACCAACTGGCAATTACCTTTTAGTACAAAATATTTTTACCGGGTAGATGGTATTCATAAATCCGGCGATTGGATTGCAGTGCACGAAGCCATGATAAACCTTACGGGATTATCGTCAGGCAAATATACCTTTCGTTTTTATGCCGTTACGGCTGATGGTGTAAAAACCGGTGACAGAACTTTAGAAATAAAAATCAATCCCCCATTTTATAAAACATGGTGGTTTATTGTATTGTGCCTGCTGGCACTTAGCGGTATACTTTACGGCATTTATAAATACCGTATTAACCAGTTAAAAAAAGTACAATATATGCGTAACAGCATCAGCAGAGATTTGCATGATGATGTTGGCGCCACCATGACAAGTATTTCTATATTAAGCGAAGTAGCATCACAAAAAGTACAGCAACAACAAACTGCTGCAGCACATCAAATGATGAATCAGATTGGTGTAAGTTCCCGTTTATTGCTGCAAAATCTGGATGATATTATATGGAGTATTAATCCAAAAAACGATTCTATCGAAAAAATTGTACTCCGTATAAAAGAACTGGCTACCGAGGTGATGGAACTTAACAAAATAACTTACCATCTCCATTTTGATAACAAGTTTAATAACATCGGTATTCCTATGCAAAACAGGCGGCATTTATTCCTCATTTTTAAAGAGGCTTTAAATAACATGGTAAAATATTCCCATTGCAAAAATGCAATTTTATCTATGTATATTAAAGAAAATACGCTTATATTGGCACTAGAAGATGATGGTATTGGCTTTGATACAAATAATTTTATTGCCGGTAACGGACTCTCTAATATGCAGCAGCGGGCAACCGAAATGAAAGGTAAATTATTAGTGCAATCAACCCCAGGCAAAGGAACCAGCATTACTTTACGCTGTCCTTTATAATAAAAATGTTTGTACTATTATTAAAATTAAATCCCCCGAACAGGGGATTATCACGAATAATATTATAATGAACTTTACGCCATGACAACAATTGGTATTGTTGAAGATAATGATGTATTACGTAACAGTTTGGAAATGCTGTTACAAAACAACGGTAACTACCAGGTAGTTTTTTCACTTCATGATGCCCGTACAATACTTGAGCAAACAGAAATACACATGCCCCGCCTTATTTTAATGGATATAGATATGCCGGGCATAAATGGTATTGAAGCAGTAAAACTGGTAAAAAAAGATTTCCCTGCAGTGGACATTATTATGTTTACTGTATTCGAAGATGATGAAAAAATATTCAGAAGTGTAATGGCTGGTGCAAGTGGGTACCTGCTTAAAAAAATCGCACCATCCCGTTTGCTGGAAGCCTTAGCTGATTTTGTACAGGGCGGAGCGCCTATGACGGGAAGTATTGCCACCCGGGTTTTAGAAATGTTTCGCAAACAAACCAAACAAACCACTGCCAACTTTAATCTTTCTGTAAAGGAATTAGAAATATTAACTGCCTTAACCGAGGGTAAAAGTTTTAAGGTAATTGCAGCCGAACGCTTTTTAAGTGCCGAAACGATAAAAAGTCATGTAAAAAACATCTATGTGAAATTACATGTACATTCCAAGTCTGCAGCTGTGGCTAAAGCTTTTAAAGAAAAAATAATTTAATCCCTTTTTCAGTTTTTTCCTCCATTGTTTTTTCCTGTCCTTACAACTTAAAGTGTCTTCCTTTTTTTAAAAACCCCTCAAACGGGGGGTTTTTAAAGGTTATCCTTATATATATTTTTGACAGGTTAAAATAACACTTTGAAAAAGAGATTTACTATAATGAATTTTATGAGTAAGAGAAAGTCAATACCCCTGATCAGCCTGCTGCTTTGCTCACTAATTATACAGGCACAGCCTTTTACATTAGATAAACAATTTAAAGCAGAAAAATTACTTCTGCGCAAATTTAATATACCCAGCGAACCGAAGGCAAAAGGCCGCATAAGTATTACCAAAGTAACACAACTGGAAGACACCCTGTTTTATTTTGTAAAAGATGCAAGCATTTATTCGCCGGTGTATGTAAGCTTGCAAACAAGTGATAGTAGTAATAATGAGCCATTACAAATTACCCTGCATAAAATGAGCTGGAGAAAGGCAGAGCGTAAAGGCACAACAGATGCAAAGGGTTATTGGCACGAAATTTTTAAAACAGAAAATGATTTCGGCATCAGGGTTATTGCAAAAAACAAACCCGCAGTTTACAGCATCATGGTTTGGGTGGGTGATGAAGCAAAAATGGAAATCCCCTCTGCATTTAAAAAAGGAGCGCCACTAAAAACTGGTAGCAATTTTTTTAAAGATAATTTATTGTACCTCATACTTGCAGTAGTTGCTGTAATGGCAGCCCTGATATTTTTTAAATTCAAAAATAAAAAAAATGATAACCCGGTTTAAAATACTACTTATACTGTGCTGCAGTTTAATAACAGTAACAAATGCGCAAAGTGATGGAGATATCTCCGGGTCATCACAAATGAGCGAATCAGAAATAAGTGGCATGGCCGAACACTGGGATGAAGTAGGACAAGCAGGCGATCAGCTTGGAGACCTGGCGGAGAATTTTGGAGACCTTTTAAAAGCCGTACAATCTGCCAAAGATTTATACGACGCGGCAAAAGCCCTTGATGATAATGAATGCATACCTGATTTAACTACCGATGCCAGTGCGATGATGCCAACTGGTTGCGATGAAGAAGAGAACTGCAGTGCATGTTATGAAAAAGGAGTAAGCCGGCTAAACCATGTACGCAAAACCCTGGCAAGAATGGCCTGCCTGCGCATCAATACAAAAACGTATGTAGAATCCGCTATAGCTTTTGGGGATGATGTATCCGGTATACATGGCGCAATGGGCCTCATATGGCAAACCCAAAAAATAGGTATAAAGAAATCGTATGAAAAATTTAAAAAAACCTATGACACTAAATATGTAGAGATGATGGAATCATTAGAGATTAGTCTGAAAGATATTAACCTGTGTGAGGCCCAATTTGGTTTAAAAGACTGGTACCAAAAGGCAGGGTTTATGTATTTAGAAATAATGAAAGAAAAATACAAAAGAACCGATTAAATCTTTCTAAATCGTTACTAGTTTAATAAAACAGTTGTCAATAAAT
>JAWXCO010000158.1:0-3389 GCA_034408705.1 Bacteroidota bacterium | reverse complement strand
GTATTTAATTGAATTAGGCATAGTCCAAAATTAACGCAAAAACCCTGTTTTTCTTGCCTTTATATGCTTTTAACAAGTGTTTTTGATGAAAGGCGGAAAACGGTAAAACCCTTAACCAATACAAAAAACAGGAAATGGATGGGAAAAAAAGAAAAACTCCTTTTCGCCGGGGCAAAAAAGGAGTTAGTTGGGGTAACCAATGGGGCTCGAACCCACGACCCTCAGAACCACAATCTGATGCTCTAACCAGCTGAGCTATGGCTACCATTTGTGAGCAGCAAAAGTATATAAAATCATCCCCCGCACCAAAACCAGATTTTGAATACGAAACAGCTTTCAGTTTCTTTGCACTCTTTTTAACAGACACTATGAATTATTGGTTCCTGATTACGATCCCCCTTCTTTCGGCTTTTATTGGTTGGGTAGTCAACCGGCTTGCAATAAGGCTGCTATTCCACCCGCTACACCCCCGAAAAATATTAGGCATCACTTTCCAGGGTGTATTCCCCAAACGACAGCAACAATTTGCTGAAAAGCTCGGAAAGCTGGTGAGCACAGAACTTTTCTCCTTCGATGGAATGGAGGAGAAGATCAGCAACCCGGAAAACATGAAGAAGATCATGCCACTGATAGAAGATCATATTGATGATTTTTTGCGCAACCGGCTCGGCAAAGAAATGCCCATGGTTGGTATGTTTATAGGTGACAAAACGATTGGCAAACTCAAAGAATCATTTATGAAGGAGATTGAATTATTATTCCCACAGGTCATGAAACAATATGCATCCAACCTGAAAGAGGAAATTGATCTGGAACAGATCGTTGTCAAAAAGATAGCTGGCTTTTCTTCAAACAGGTTAGAAGAAGTGTTACTGAAGGTCATGTCCAGGGAATTCCGGTTGTTAGAGATTGTTGGGGCTGTAACTGGTTTTATTATAGGTCTTATACTGGTACTTATCACCCAATTAATCGCCTGATCATTCAATATTCTCGCCACAGCTGAACTTTTTCCTTCTGGCATTGTCTTACAGCCATTCATCAAGTTGTCATGACTTCGTCAGCAAGTTAGTACACCTTTGAGCGTCTAATGTCTAAATTCAGTTACATGAGAAAATTTATTTTTGCCTTATCCCTTGTCTTTCTGTCACTTATAGCTTATTCTCAGCCTTTTGGGAATAGACCTGGTGGTGGTCAGATGCCTACGGGCCGGTTCTATGGCAAATTAGTAGAGTCAAAATCAGGCAAACCCATTGAATATGCTTCTGTACAGTTGATCCAGAATAAAATGGATACGGTCACAAAAAAAAGAAAGGATATAGTTGTCTCTGGGATGCTCACCAAAGCCAACGGAGAGTTCAGCCTTGAAAATGTACCGGTAATGGGCCAGTCGAAATTAAAGATATCTGTTGTGGGCTATAAATCGCTTGAACAAACGGTTTCTTTTAATATTAAAATGGGCGGCGACATGAGTGCAATGATCGGTGCATTGGATAAAGACCTTGGCAATGTGAAAATAGAACTGGATGAAAAGTTATTAGATAATATAACTGTTACAACTTCCAACCCCGGTTTGAAATTAGGTATCGACCGCAAGGTTTTCAATGTAGACAAAAATATTGTTTCTGCCGGTGGTACAGCGGTTGATATAATGAGAAATATTCCATCAATAAACGTTGACCTTGATGGGAACGTAACAATGAGGAACAATGCTCCTCAAATATTTGTAGATGGACGGCCTACCACTTTAACGCTGGAACAAATACCTTCCGATGCGATAGAAAGTGTTGAAATAATTACCAACCCCTCCGCTAAATTTGATGCGTCCGGTGGTACCGCAGGAATTTTAAATGTGGTATTAAAGAAAAACAAAAAAGTGGGGTACAGCGGAGGTGTTCGTGCCAATATAGATTCAAGAGCAAAAATCGGATTGGGTGGTGACATAAACCTTCGTCAGCAGAAAATGAATTTTTTTCTTAGCGCAAATTATAATGAACGTAAGTCGATTAGTACAGGAACAACTGATAGAAACACGTTAGTGGGCACACCTCCTACTTATCTCGAACAATTAGATCGTAACGTTTCCGAGGGCTATTTCGCTTTTCTACGAACAGGCTTTGATTTTTTTATAGATAACAGAAATACCATTTCAGTGTCCGGTAATTTTGTAAAAGGACGCTTCAAACCACTTTCAGAAAGTGATATTGCAATTGATTCTTTTTTTACACCCCTGCGATCAGGCTTAAATAAAAGGAATTCGGCTACCAGCACTATGTTTAGTAATAGTGGTCTTTCATTCAGTTTTAAACATAATTTCCCAAAACAAGGAGAGGAGCTAACAGCTGATGTAAATTACAATCGCAGTAATAACGAAAACGAAAACATTATTACTACCGACAATTTTAAAATTCCAGAAAACACATTTATTAATTCTGCAAAACAAAAACAGGATGGCGCTGGTAGTAATAACAATTTAACTATCCAGTCAGATTATACAAAGCCCATAAATGATAAATCAAAATTGGAAATGGGCGTACGGCTGCAAATCAGAAAGTCAGATACCAAAAATAATTTTTTTGATTACATTAACGGTACTCCTGTATTAAGAACACCTTTATCGGTGAATTATAATAACACCGATAATGTATATGCTGCCTACACAACTTATTCAAATAAACAAAAGGATTTTGGATACCAATTAGGTTTGCGTATTGAAAGCTCCAATTATCAGGGAAATTTACCGGATAAGAACCAGGTATTTAATATCAAATTTCCTGTAAGTCTTTTTCCAAGTGTTTTTTTAACCCAGAAATTAAAAAAAGAGCAGGATCTACAATTAAACTATTCGAGAAGAATTAACCGCCCTAATTTTTTCCAGCTTTTCCCTTTTACTGATTTCTCCGATTTTCTAAACATCAGCCGGGGAAATCCTGATTTAAAACCTGAGTTTACAAATTCGCTGGAACTATCTTATCAAAAGACGTTTAAGAATAAGGATAATTTTATCGCTTCCCTGTATTATAAAAATACCAACAACCTGATTTCAAGGCTTCAGGTTAAAGAGATAAATCCGCTATCAGGCGACGATGCCCTTATAAACACCTATATTAATGCTAACAGCAGCTATGTAACCGGTCTGGAATTAACCTCTAAAAATAAACTGGCCAAATGGTGGGATTTGACAAGTAATATCAATCTTTTTACTTCGAAGATCAACTTCGAGGACCCGTCACAAATAGAACTGGATCAATTTGTCAGCTGGTTTGCCAAATTGAATAACACATTTAAACTTCCAAAAAACTTCACCCTTCAGTTATCCGGAGAATACCAGTCGAAAACCGTACTTCCTCCCGGTGGCGCAGGTGGTGGCGGCGGTGGCGGCGGCCGTGGAG
>JAWXCO010000157.1:0-2503 GCA_034408705.1 Bacteroidota bacterium | reverse complement strand
GGTAAAAATGATAGGGGGTTATCAAGTGAGCGGACGCTCAAGGATGATTGGCACAAGCGGACGCTTTGCGCCAGTATGCTTTGCATCATGCTTGCGCCAGGGGGGGGGAAAAGTGGAGTGGAGAAACTGAATCAGACCAAGATAGAATCGAACAAGGAAACGTGCCGTCATTTGCATTTTACCAATTGCATCCCACTCTGTTAAATGGAAATGAACCTGTGATGGTAAGAATGCCTGAGGATGAAAACGGAATAATTGAAATATACAGTACCATCGGGCAAAAGAAAGAAGTTTTTCAACTGAGTGAAGGAAGCAATACCCTAAATCTAAGACCTGTTTCACAGCACGGTTTAGTATTTTATCGCATTCTCGTCAATAACGAAATCAAATCAGAAGGTAAAATTGTTATCATCAAGTAATCATTGGAGAGTTTTTGGGCTGAAAATCATTCTGTCTGTATCAAGTATTTTAATTGTTTCTTTTTGTTCTGCCCAAAGGTATGACCGCAATTGGGTTTTTGGCACTAATGCGGGAATAGATTTTAACGACATAGACAGTAATAGGATATTCAAAACCACTGCTGATAATTATGAAGCAACTTGTAGTGCTTCTGACTCAAGTGGAACATTATTGTTTTATTTTAAAAGGACACAGGATGCTGTATTGGCTACGTTACATGATAGAAATGGAAATATCCTAAGCGAGGGAGACTCTGTTCGAGCATATCATTCAAGCACTAGTGGTGCAATAGTTATTCCTTCAAAAGATCAAACTAAGTTTATGATTTTTCATTTAGGATATGATAAATCTGTACCTGTTTGCCCTCATATTTTTTGCACCAAGATTTTTTTAACAATTGTAAAAAATGAAAATGGAGTTCTAAGCGTGGAGAGTAAAAATAATTTGCTTTTAAATGATTTTTTGTTTGAAAAAATGGCTGCGGTAAAACATGCTAACGGGAAAGATTGGTGGCTAATGATTTACACAGAAACTGACTCAGGAAGTGTTTTTAAAAAGAGATTCATTCGGTTTTTGGTGAGCGATACCATTATTTCATCTCCTTATTTTCAGGATATACAAACGACTGGTGTTAATTATTTGGATCATATTGGTCAAATGAAGTTTTCTAAGGAAGGAAACTTATTAGCATTTGCTGAAACAGCCTCAAAAACTTATGAAATTTATGATTTTAATCGCTGTACCGGGCAAGTTGGCTTTGTTAAGTCAGGTTCACTATTCGGACTAACAGCCAAAGATGAAAGTCCGTATGGAGTAGAATTTTCTCCAAATGAAAAATACCTTTTTATAAGTACTGGATATATTCTAAACGTTGGAAATGGTGGTACATTATTTCAAATTAATACTACTCAATTGGTTTCATCACCAGTTATAATAGGGACGACTGTGTATAACTATGGGCAACTTCAGTACGCTCCTAATGGCAAAATATTTCTTGCTGGTCAATGCACTCCATTTTCAATAGAGCGGGACTACTTCAATTGTAACCAATATTTAAGTGTAATTAGCCAACCCGATTCAGCATATCCTCTTTGCAATTTTCAGTCTTTCAGCATTTATCTCGGAGATAGCAGTAAGTCAACATTCGGACTTCCTAATATGCCCAACTACAATCTTGACGCACTCAGTATTTATAAGGCAGATGCAGGAGAAGAAAAAACATGGTGCGTAGAGGATACCACAATTAAAGGTTTTATACTTGGTGTGCCTTCAGTTGAAGGCGTTCAATACTCATGGCATCCATCCGATAGCCTGAGTAGCAACAATACTGCCCAACCTTTTGCAAGCCCATCTCAAACCACTATGTATGTTGTTACCCTTACAGATACCAGCATTAAGTATTCGTGTCAATCAAGAGTAGATAGCGTATTTGTGGAGGTGAGAGATTGCAGCGTTGGTATTGAAGATATTCTTCAAAACGAAATCAATATTTTTCCTAATCCTGCAAACGAAACCCTCACGGTATCATCAGGCAATCTGCAATTTTCAATTCATCATGTTATCATCACAGATATTAATGGCAAAAGGATAATGAACTTCACGCAATCTTCAGTAAATATTTCCCTGCTTCCTGCTGGGCTATATTTCTTGAGAGTGGAGTTAACAAGCGGAGAGAGCGTGGTGAGGAAAATTGTGGTGCAATGATGCAATGCCGCGCACGGCAGTCGAAAGCCTACACCACAGGCAACAGCATTCGAAAAACAACAACTTCTATTCCCTACAATGCGGGCGCATCTTCACTCAATCGCATTCCCCTGCACTATAATGGCTTCGTGGAATTTTTAATGACAAACACTGAGCCGCAGGATGAAAAATTTTATATCGGCTTAACGGAGCGCGATACGGGAAGCGCTCACAACCCCCCATAGCGCAAGCATGGCGCAAAGCGTCCGCTTGTGCCTTTCATCCTTGAGCGTCCGCTATGTTCCTACCTCAACTTTTCCTTCAAATAATTTCACTCCAACAGGATAATATCAAGCAATCC
>JAWXCO010000156.1:0-7558 GCA_034408705.1 Bacteroidota bacterium | reverse complement strand
GTTCGCACACTTTTGGAGGCCGCTCCACGAGGAACTTATCAGGGGCTTATTCCGGTAGATTTTGCTGGACGAGCAGTAAACATGGAAGTTTTTCGTCAACTTGCAAAAGAATACGGCTTGTGGATAATCGAAGATGCCTGCCATGCGCCCGGCGGTTACTTTACAGATAGCAGTGGTCGGCGGCAAAATTGTGGGAACGGCGAATACGCCGACCTCGCCATCTTTTCATTTCACCCCGTAAAACATATTGCGACCGGGGAAGGTGGTATGATCACAACCAATAATCCCATACTATACCAAAAGTTGTTAAAACTCCGTACCCACGGCATCACCCGAAATGCCGATGAATTCTCCAACAGCCTTCTATTTGCTTCGGGAGATACGGAAATCGTTAATAGTCTCGAACCTTCTCAATGGCCTGGGTGGTACATGGAGATGCAAGACCTGGGGTTTAACTACCGCCTGACTGATTTTCAGGCGGCTTTGGGTATAAGCCAGTTGAAAAGAGCCGAGGAGGGAATAAAGAGACGAAAAGAAATTGCGCTGAAATACAAAAAAGCATTTGAAAGTAAGCCTTGGCTCTTAGGGCAATCTGGCGAAATAGAAGGCCATGCCTATCATCTTTACATCTTGGAAGTTGAGAACCGGTTGGCTCTTTATAATTATTTAAGAGTAAATCATATTTATGCGCAAATCCACTATATCCCCTGTCATTTGATGCCTTATTACCGACAATTCGGTTGGAAAGAAGGGGATATGCCTCATTCGGAACGCTATTACGCCAATTGCATCAGCCTGCCTATGTATACAACCCTGACAGTTCAAGAACAGGAATATGTCATAGAGACCATAAAAAAGTTCTATGCGTAGCATCGCGATCATACCTGCACGGGGGGAGAGCAAAAGAATTCCGCGAAAAAACATTAAGGATTTTTTAGGCAAACCCATCATCGCTTATTCAATTGAAGCAGCGCTGAATAGTGGCTTGTTTGATGAAGTTATGGTGTCAACGGATGACATTAATATAGCGAACATTGCAAAAAAAATCGGAGCGGAAGTACCATTCATGAGAACTCATAAAAACGCTGATGATTACGCAACTACAGTAGAAGTTTTGCTCGAAGTCATTCATAATTATGAAGCAATAGGGATGAGTTTCAAATACGGCTGCTGTATCTACCCAACGGCTCCATTCGTAACCCCGGAAATCCTACTAAAGTCCAAAGAATTATTAGTCCAAAAGGAGTATGATTGTGTGTTCCCGGTTTTACAATTCTCCTCTCCTATACAAAGAGCGCTTCAAATGAATCCTGATGGGAGGATAGAAATGTTTTACCCCGAATTTCAAACTATAAGATCTCAGGACTTGCCGCCCGCTTATCACGACAGTGGCCAATTTTACTGGTTTGATATCCTTGCACTGAAGAAAAACAAACAACTCTGGACGCACAACACTGGGGCAATACCGCTTTCAGCACTACAAGCTCATGACATAGATAACGAGGAGGATTGGAGTATAGCTGAATTCAAATTTCAAATAACATTCGGAAAGAATAAAAATAAAGGAAATGCATAAATATGAAACCGATCAGGAAGGATTTTGGGCAGGCGAATTTGGCGACGATTATATAGCAAGAAACAAAGGCTCCGAACTTTTGGCTTCCAATCTTGCCTTCTTTTCAAGAATTCTAAAGTATGCCGAAAAGCCTAAATCCTTGATTGAATTTGGCGCCAATATTGGTATGAATCTCAAAGCTCTTCAATTATTGTATCCAGGAATAGACCTTTGTGGTATTGAAATTAACCAAATGGCTGCCCAGGAGTTAGCTAGACTTATTGGCGCACAAAACGTGCTTAATATGTCCATTTTCGATTTCTATCCTGAACGGACGTATGAAATTTCATTAATCAAAGGTGTACTTATCCATATAAATCCCGAAAAATTAGATATAGTTTATCAAAAACTATATGAATCCTCAGATAAATTCATATTGATTTGTGAGTATTACAATCCTTCGCCGGTTTCAATTCCTTATCGTGGTCATAGTGAACGATTGTTTAAAAGAGACTTTGCCGGAGAGATGATGGCTAAATTCAAAAAATTGTCTCTGCTTGATTACGGCTTTTCTTATCGGAAAGACCCGGCATTCCCGCAAGATGACATAAATTGGTTTTTATTGAAAAAACAACATTAATTTCAATACCTGTTAGTAAAATAAAAAATCATGAAATATTGTACAAAATGTATAATGCCTGATACAAAACCCGATTTACACTTTGATGAGGAGGGAATATGCAGTGCTTGTAGGAGTTATGAAAAAAGAAAAGAAGTAGATTGGGAAAAAAGAAAAATTGAACTGCTTGAAATCCTAGAAAAATATCGTTCAAAAAACCAATCCCAATGGGATTGCATAATTCCTGTAAGTGGTGGAAAAGACAGCACTTTTCAGGTATTGACCATTCTTCAATTAGGTTATAATCCTTTGTGTGTAACAGCGGCAACCTGCCACCTTTCTGAAATTGGGCGAAAAAATATTGAGAATATCAAAAAACTTGGTGTAGATTATGTTGAGTTTTCGCCAAATCCAAAAATTCGTGCAAAGCTTAACAGAATAGGATTATCTCAAGTAGGCGATATTTCCTGGCCTGAACATATAGGAATTTTTACTATACCAGTACGAGCTGCTGTACAATATAACGTACCTTTGTTGATTTGGGGTGAAAATTCTCAAAACGAGTATGGTGGACCTGCTGCTGCTGCGAAAAACAATGTTCTCAATCGGCGTTGGTTAGAGGAATTTGGAGGCTTGCTGGGTTTAAGAATTTCAGACTTAATTGACTTTGAAGGAATGAAAAAAAGTGACTTAATAACCTATTTATACCCTTCCGATGAAGAATTGCACAGGGTTGGCGTGACTGGTGTTTTCCTGGGGTACTATCTCCCCTGGGATGGCTACAGTAATGCTCTGATAGCCCAGTCTTATGGATTCACAACTCTTCAAACTACCGTAGAAGGCTCTATCGTCAACTATGAAAATTTGGACAACTACCAGACTGGAATACACGACTACTTCAAATACCTAAAATTTGGGTTTGGCAGAGCTACCGACATAGCCTGCCTGCATTTGCGGAGAGGCAGGATGACAAGGAATTTGGCTATTGACATAGTTGGAAACCATGACGGTAAGTTTCCATGGACATATCTTGGAAAACCTATTGAAGAAATATTATCACACATAGATATAAACCTTGACGAATTCATAAAAATATGCGACAGATTTACTAATAAAAAAATATTTAAGACTGACTCAAGAGGAAATCTAATCAAGGACAAACAGGGTAACTTAATTAAGCTTTTTCATCCTGAATCTTTATAACTATGGCAGTTGCAATTATTGATTATGGACTTTGCAACTTAGGCTCTGTTAAAAGGGCATTCGAAGAGAACGGTGCTGAAGCATACATAACCAAGAACCCCAGTGAACTTGCTGATGCCACTCACATTGTATTGCCAGGTGTAGGAGCATTTCCCGATGCCATGGCAAATCTTGAAAAAGATGGTATGGTTGAAGCCATCCGGGAAAATGTCGTTGAATATAAAATCCCATTTCTTGGAATATGTTTAGGTATGCAGTTGATGTGTCAATTCGGTCTTGAAGTTGTAATGACAGAAGGAATCAATTTAGTACCAGGAGAAGTAATTCCTTTCCCAGACACCCTAAAGAACATAAGAGTTCCTCACATAGGGTGGAATGAAGTTCACCTTCTAAATAACTCTGTTTTGTTTTATAAAATACCAAATGGAACTGATTTTTACTTCGTACATAGCTATCATTGCTCCAAAATACCACAGGAAAATGTTATAGCCACAACACCACACGGGTACGACTTTATTTCTGCTTTTCAACAGGACAATATTTTTGGTGTTCAATTTCATCCAGAGAAAAGTTCCAAAGCAGGATTTCAGTTAATAAAAAATTTTATTCATTACTTTTAATGCTGAAAATCAGGATAATACCGACAATCCTTTGGAAAGACTTCGGAATCGTAAAAGGCATTTCGTTTGATTCATGGCGACGGGTTGGCTCCTTGCTACCCGCTGTCAAAGTGTACAATACCAGACAGGTTGATGAACTTGTAATTATGGATATATCAGCCACGGAACAAAATAGGGAACCGGACTTTGACGTGATAGATGATATAGCTGATGAATGCTTTGTTCCTTTGACCGTAGGTGGTGGAGTTCAGTCTCTTGAGCATATAAAAAAATTACTTAGAGCCGGTGCTGATAAAGTTGCTATTAATTCTGCGGCTTATGATAATCCATCCCTAATTACACAAGGCGCAGAAAAATTTGGGCGCCAATGCATGGTTGTCAGTATTGATTACGCCAGGAAAGAAAACGGTGATTTATACTGCGTCAGTCAATCTGGGAAAAAAGCACTTGATATTCATCCCGTAGAATGGGCTAAGATAGTAGATGAATTAGGAGCTGGCGAGATTATATTGACTTCGGTGCACTTGGACGGTACAATGAAAGGATATGACTTAGATTGCATTCAAGCAGTTGCATCTGCAGTAAATATACCTATCATTGCATCAGGTGGTGCCGGTGATTATGAAGACCTGTACTTAGCAATAACACAGGGACATGCGTCTGCGGTAGCCGCAGCGAGTATGTTTCATTTCACCCAGCAAACACCATTGGAAGCCAAAATTTATCTCAGAAATAAAGGAATAAAGACCCGCATTTGAAGCCAAATATTTTCTTTAGAGCTGACGGCAATACCGTAATAGGGCTGGGGCATGTCATTCGCTCGCTGGCTTTAGCTGAAATGATGCGTGAGGAATATGAATGTCATTTTATTATTCGCAATCCCCTGCCCTCCTTAAAAACTCAAATATTGGAAGTATGCCAAAGCATCATTGAACTTCCGGAAACGGAGAACCACGACTATGAAGCCCAAATGATAGCTGATGCCTACCTTACGGGCTATGAAATTGTTGTATTGGATGGCTACCATTTCCAAACCGAATACCAGGGTATATTTAAAATGAAGGGTTGTAAGGTCGTTTGCATTGACGACATTCATGCCTGCCATTTTGCAGCAGACGCTATAATCAATCACGCAGGTGGTGTAACTCCTGCGGACTATTCTGCTGAGCGATACACTCAATATTTTTTTGGGTTGCAGTATGCTTTATTGAGAAAACCATTTCGGGATGCTGCAAAACAAACAAATTATGAAAAACGGGAAAATAGTATTTTTATCTGTTTTGGAGGTGCTGACCCTGACAATGACACACTTAAAGCACTCCACAAATGTGAATCAGTTGGCAAAAATTTCAAGTATTATGTAGCACTCGGAGCGGGTTATAAATTTAGAAATGAAATTCTTGATTACGTTAAACAATCGAAGCTGCAAATTGAAGTTCTGTTTGACTTAAATGCAGAGAAAATAGTACATTACATGGGAAGGTGCAAAATGGCTATCACTTCACCAAGCACCGTTGCGTATGAATATCTGGGTGTGGGAGGTATCTTGTTGCTCAAAATGATTGCGGATAACCAAAGGAATTTGATGTCATATTTAATAAACCAAGGATTTGCATTAGATTTTGAAAGTAGCCTCTGCTCTGAAAATTTTAAAGTCTCACATGAAAATTATCGAAAAATACAAGGGGGGCAGGAAAAAATATTTTTAGTCCTCTTTAAATCGCTCATGATGAATATAAGAAGAGCTAATCAATCTGATTTTATGCAATATTATGAATGGGTCAACGATCCAATAACACGTTCTCAGTCATACAATTCAAATAATATATTGATAGAAGATCATAAAAAATGGTTTTTTGATAAACTATTTTCTAAATACCATTTTCTTTATATTATATCATTTAATGATGAAAACGTAGGCCAAGTTCGATTTGACATAAATGATGAAACAGCTATAATAAATTATTCTCTGGCTTCTGCATGTAGAGGAAAAAGGATGGCGGAACCATTGCTGAAAAAAGGAATTCAAGAATTCAGACAGGAAACAGGCGGAAAATACATACTGGTAGGATTTGTAAAAAAAGAAAATACTCCCTCATGTAAGGTCTTTTTAAGTCTTGATTTTCAAGAAGAGATAACAGACAAATACCCAAACTCCTTAAGATATACATTAAAATGAACGATATTTTAATCAATGGAATAAAAATTGGAAATTACCATCGGCCATTCATCATCGCCGAAATGTCGGGTAATCACAACCAATCGATTGAACGTGCCTTAGAATTGGTAAAAGCAGCGGCAGATGCAGGCGCTCATGCCCTGAAACTGCAAACCTATACCGCCGATACTATTACCATCAACCATCGAGGCGGATTGTTTGATATCACCGATCCCAATTCCTTGTGGTACGGTAAAAACCTTTACGAACTCTATCAGGAGGCTCATACGCCCTGGGAATGGCATAAAGATATTTTCGAGTACGCCAAATCTTTGGGTATGGCTGCCTTTTCTTCTCCTTTTGATGAGACCGCTGTAGATTTTTTGGAAAAACTCAATGTACCCGCATACAAAATTGCCTCCTTTGAAAGCGGTCACCATCCGCTCCTGAAAAAGGTTGCCCAAACAGGCAAGCCTGTCATTCTGTCTTCCGGCATCTCTACGTTGGATGAATTGTACGAATCCGTCGGAGTGCTAAAACAGAATGGATGTAAGGATTTGGTTATCCTGAAATGTACCAGCACCTACCCTGCGACCCCCGAAAACACCAACCTGCGCACCATTCCGGTACTTCAGGAAATATTCCCGGATTGCATCATTGGCCTTTCTGACCATACCATGGGCATCGGGGCATCTGTAGCCGCTATTGCGCTTGGCGCAAGGGTAATAGAAAAACATTTTACCCTACGAAGGGCTGATGGGGGGGTGGATAGTACATTCTCCATGGAACCAGAAGAACTGAAAGCATTGGTGCTGGAAACTGAACGTGCTTTTCAGGCATTGGGCAACGTACAACTGGATACCCAAAAAGCGGAAGAAAAAAGCAGGCAGTTCAAACGCTCTGTTTATGTGGTGAAGGATATGAAAGCAGGAGAAGTATTTACTAAAGAAAATTTAAAAGTGATAAGACCGGGAGATGGGTTGCATCCAATGTTTTTTGATGCTTTTATTGGAAAGAAAACCCAAAAAAAGATTTTAAAAGGTACCCCACTTAGCTTTGATATTTTTTGATTAAAATTTTAGCCGAAAATGAAAATAATTTTTCTAATTGAACACGATCATGGAGGTGTTATTCCCTTCAAACACAGAACTTATTTTGATAAGGTAGATGTTGAATACGATTATTGGGATCTCCGTTATTTAAAAAACGGCAAGAGAGCTATTGAACCCATTTGGGTTGCCAATTCAGACTTGATAATAAAAAAAATCCATAAGTCAGATTTAGAGCGGGAGCTATCAACCTTAAAAGAGTCTGTTTTTATAACAGGGCATGGTATCAGCAGAAAAAATCGTTTTTTTTATTGCCTACTAAAAAAGTATAATATTCCTTATATCGTGTTAATT
>JAWXCO010000155.1:0-3457 GCA_034408705.1 Bacteroidota bacterium | reverse complement strand
TGCTGCTCAATTCCGGCTATCTTATTCAATCTTTCGGCAAAATCCCGCTCTTTTTCACCAATATTTAGTTCATTGCCTCTGATCCGGTAATGAATAGCCTGTTCCAGCAAGTGGTTAAAATAACGGAGGAATTGTTTCTGTTTTTCCCGGCCGAGCCGGCTGATTTCTTCTACCCACTTGGTTTGGGCCACGGGTCCGGTCTTTAAAATAGCATTCAGCCATTCCCGGAGTAAACTCTGCCAGTCTTCTTCAGCATGCTGCACCAGTTGCAATGCCTCATGATAATTGCCTTCGCTAACACTGGCTACCTGGCGGGCAATTGCCGGTTCGGTCTTATTCCTGCTAACCAGTGCTTCTTCAATTTCCTTTGTTTCCAAAGCCGGAATTTTGATCAGCTGGCAACGGCTGACAATGGTTTGCAATACCTGTGTTTCATTTTCTGTTACCAGGATGAATAAGGTATTGGGTGGTGGCTCCTCGATCAGCTTTAATAATTTATTCCCTTCTGCACCCAGCATCTCCGGCATCCACATGATGAGGATTTTGTATTCACTCTCAAAACTTTTCAAACTCAGTTTGCGGATGATATCATTACATTCTTCTGCTGTTATCTTACCCTGGCTATTCTCTTTTTCTTTGATCTGTTCTATCCATTCAAACAAATTTCCATACGGGCTCAGTTTGATGAACTCCCGCCATTCCAAAATAAAATCCGTTGCCACCGGTTTCTCTCCTGCCTTCCTGGTTACAGTAGGGTAAGAAAAATGAATATCCGGGTGAACAAGTTGCTGCGCTTTTAAACAGGCAGAACATACTCCACAGCTATCGTTTAATAACCCGGTTACTTGTTTTGTTTCAGGTTCGGAGTCTCCAAACAGCGATGGACCTGCCTGGATGGCGGTATTCTTACCATTTACTTTTTCACAGACCACAAATTGCGCAAAGGCCATAGCCATTGCCAGGGCACCACTGCCTTCTTTTCCTAAAAACAATAAAGCATGGCTAAGCCGGTTATGCTGTACCAGCTCTGCGAGCTGTAGTTTTACTGCTGATTGGCCAATGATGTCGGAGAATTGCATGGAACACAAATATAAATGCAGTTTTAATCAATGGAGTAAAAAATATTGAAATGTTAAGCAATCCCTTAATCGTAATTTAATATTCCCGGTTAACAAATACTTTTCATTTTCTGCTTGTTCTTTGTTCCATACCAAAAATCACAGCCATGAAAAAAATTTTACTTCTTTGCCTATCAGGTTTGTTTTTTCTCAGAATTATACAAGCACAATCCATTACCCTTTTACCATCAGCCGGCATACAAACAACAGTATCCACAATTCAGGGTTTCAGTCCTGTCATAAACTCCAGCCATCAGTACCAGACCAACTTTTCTGCCAGCCTGAGAGCTTATATTGATAACAAAAAAGGGCATGGATTATTTATTGGCGTTGCTGCAGTAAACAATGGAATATCTGTAAACACATTTGATAACATAAATACGCTTGGCAGGATGAGTTCAGGAGCCACTGTTCCAAGAATAGAAATCGGCTATCAAATGATTACCCGGCCTGTTTATTTTAATTCAATTCTTAACAACAGTATTGAGAAAAACAGCAACAAGTATAAAAAAGGTTTTTTTTTCCAGTTACAATCTCTGGCAGGTGTTGGATATAACCCTGGTAGCAGGAATAGAGGAATCGGAAGTATTGGTGGCGGTACTTCTACACTTACAAATATCTATATAGGAGGCCGTAATTTTTCGTTACTAACCGGTGGTAATATCTATATTGGTAAAAACAACAGGCAGTGGTTTTTTATATCCGTTATGAGAAACTGGAATTTTGGGAACTACACTTCCACTGGCATTTTTAATTCGCAACACAATGGGGATATTTATCAAAATAACATCAAATCATTTGGTTCAGGAACTGCCTTTTCAATTGGTGTACCAATACGGTTGGGAGGGAAAAAGAAAAAATAGGTTTATAGGTGTGTAATGAAAGATAATAGAAGTAAACAAGAAAAAAGCGTTGCTGGTATGCAGCAACGCTTTTAAAATAATTTTATAAATCAATATAATCGAAGTGCTGACTTAGTTCATCCACTTCAAAATCTCTTCACTCATCGGTTGTGTTTTCGGAGAAAACGTAGCAACGAGATTTCCATTTTCATCAATTAAAAATTTTCCAAAATTCCATTTTATCGGATCGGCTAATCCTTTTGCCGCCGCCTGCTCAGATAAATATTTATAGATAGGAGCAATATCATCACCCTTTACTGACACTTTTTCCGCCATTGGAAAAGTAACACCATAGTTTTTTGTACAAAATTCTTTTATCTCGGTGCTGGTGCCTGGCTCTTGTGCGCCAAAGTTGTTGGCCGGAAAACCTATAATCACCAGTTTGCCTTTGTATTTTTCATATAAAGCCTCAAGGTCTTTGTATTGAGGTGTATTGCCGCAGTTTGAAGCTGTGTTTACAATCAAAATCTTCTGGCCCTTATATTTAGAAAAATCAATGTCTGTGCCGTCAAGACCGGATACTTTAAAATCATAAATAGAACCGCCAATTAACGTGGTAGCAATAAACAGGCTGAGAAATAATGTTTTCATGTTGCAAGAATTTGTTTAAGATGATATAACAAAATTAAAGGGACTCAGTTCTGCGATTGTCATAATTATTTCAAAGATGTCCTATTGTTTCTCAAAACTACCCAAATCCGGCAGGCCAACGGGTCTTGGTTTACCCTCTAAGTCAATGGTTACTGGTGAGTTAACTCCTTTATTAATGGCCGGAGAACCAGTTTTTAACCTGAAATCATAATAATTGTTACTGGTGCTGATACTGTCAAACTGGGGTGATTGGTTATTGAGGACCTGGTTGATGGTACTATTGGCCGGAGGGATTTGCACTTTCCAGAGATTGTAATCAAAGTTTACATTAAAAGTAGTGGCCCCGCTTTTTGCTACCACTACTTCATTATCCACCAGGCCATTCTCTCCCCAAAAGATACAATTGCGAAATACAGCGTTCAGGTTAGCAGTAACGGGATTATTATTGACTGTAATAAAATTACTCAGTAACAATACCGGATCCCGGTGTTCAATAGAACGATTAGCATATGTAACCACGGTGCAATGGGTGAATTGATAATCACCTCCTTTAACAAGTAATAAATTTTTACCGCAATTACTGATCAAAGAATTCCGGGCTCTTACGCTGGAGTTGACGGAGATGATACCGGCATCGTAGGCATTGTCTATCACAGATTCATTTAAGATCAGTTTTGGATTGGCATTCGGAGCGGGTTCTTCCAGTGCGATAGCCTGATAGGCATTTTTTATGACCGCATAATTCAGCACATTGTCTTTTGAACTGGCCAGGAAAAAAATACCGGGCCAGCTTGCCGGGTAATCCTTGTAAGGCTCATCCAACCGGTCACCGCGGAAATAAACCCG
>JAWXCO010000154.1:0-5989 GCA_034408705.1 Bacteroidota bacterium | reverse complement strand
GTCCAGGATATGTATTTCACCTATGGCTTCTTCGTTTTCTGCAAAAAGAAAAGCCGGCTTACAGCATTGAAAACTCAGGGTATGCGTGGCATGAACCGTTAAGGTTCCTTTGGAAGATCGGTTAACAAACAAGCCGCTTGGAATATCAATGGATACTATTTCACAACCCGAGCTATTCATATACCCCACGAGATTAGCTGTTACTCCTTCCAGTAGCCGGTTTAATCCTGAACCATACAGCGCATCAACGATTATTTGATCTTCGGGGAAGGGATGGGAATTGCCTTCCGATTGAATAAAAAGAATATCCGGGTTGGGCAATTTATGAAGCCGGGCCAGGTTAGTTTGAAAATCATTAGTGCCTTTATGCCCAAATTCGAGTATGTGAATAGTGACGGGAAAATGTTGCTGTATCAATAACCTTGCAATGGCAAGGCCATCGCCGCCATTATTGCCTTTGCCACAAAAAATACCAAATGATCCGGCTACCGGGTATTGTTCCAGCAGCCATTCCACGCATTTGCCGGCTGCTCTTTCCATCAAGTCAATGGAAGAAATGGGTTCCTGTTCGATCGTGTACTGGTCCCATTGTCGTATTTCTTCAGCGGTAAGAATTTTCATTATACCCTAAAGTTGAGAAAGAAATCTCATTAAATAGGATGCTTATTTTTTATTTTTTTTAACGGGCTTCTGTGCAGGTGTTTTGAGAAGTGTTGTTTTCAGGCTGTCGATCTCATCAGGATCTGCCACTTTGCGTTGCTGGTAGTCGCCGAAAATATCATAACAAAGATGTGCCGCATTATAAATGGACCTGTTGAAGCGGTTGCCCAGGATAATGATCGTTACTTTTTCATCCATCAGCCTTGCAAAAGCGGCATTGGAGCCATGCCATTTACCGAAATGATAGACCACTTTTTTACCATTGGGTAATAATTGTAAGCGCCAGCCCAATCCATAATTATGGACCGATGGTTTTTCAAAACTATACGCAGCAAAAGCGGAGTCCTGTAAGGGTTTGCCAATGACCTGATTCGTATACAATCCCTGGTCCCATTTCAAGAGGTCCTGTGGAGTGGTGTAGACGTTTTTATCTCCATAAGTAGCATCCAGGAAATCATAATTCCAGAAAGTGCCGGTATTGGTAAAGGAAGGTGTAGCGGTCAGTGTATCCTTCAGCGTGAAAATAAAAGTATTGCTCATTTGCAATGGCGTGAAAAAATGCTCTTGCATATACTGTGGAAAAGGTTGTCCGCTTACCTTTTCAATGATCAACGCCAGCAGGAGGTAGTTGGTATTCGAATAAGTGAATCTGGCGTCGGGTGTTCCGGTCGGGTCGGGTCTTTTATCATAGATCATTTTCAACACATCCTGGTTGGTCGCATATTGCCGGTTCCATTTATTGTTGGGAAGGATACCCCATTTGTTATTACTCATAAAGTAGAGGTAATTGGGCAGACCACTACGGTGATTAAGCAACATCTTGACCGTTACGCCCTGGTATGGAAAGTCCGGGAAGAATTTGGTCAGTGAATCTGAAAGGGATAATTTATTTTCCTGCACCATTCGAAGAATAGCGGTAGCTGTAAATGTTTTGGAAGTAGAAGCAATATGAAGCGGGGTGCTGCTGGTAAGACTATCTTTTTTGCGAAGATCAATTTTGCCGCTATACCTTTCATAGATCACTTCACCCTCTTTGGCAACCAATATACCGCCACTGAAATCTTTATTCAGCAAGCTGGTATCAAAAAACTGGCTGAGCTGGCGGTAATAGTTGCGAAATTGTTCTTTGCCGAGTTTATTAGGGGAGGGGGGATAATACTGTAATGAATCATCTTCCGGTTTTTTATCCGTCGAAGAGGAATTGCAGGCAAAAAGTACGGCCAGTAGTAAAAAACTAACAAACGTTTTCAATAAAAGATAGTTGATTCGTACAAAAATAGATGGCAACTGTTCCGGGGAACTGAATAGTTTTCCCCAGTAGTATTATAAATGTGCATAGGTATAAATCAGGAAGGGCGGCTGAAAAACTACGTAGCACACAGTATATTTGTAAAATGGCAAAAGCAGGCAGTACCAGTTACCCCAAAGAAAAAATAAAAATCCTTTTTTTAGAGAATATCAGTGATGTTGCGGTAAAGAATTTCCAGCGTTATGGGTATGTTCAAGTGGAAAAGATCTCCAAAGCACTTACGGAAGAACAGTTGATCGAAGTGATCAGGGATGTTCATATTCTGGGTATCCGCTCGAAAACACAGATTACCAAAAAAATACTGGATGCAGCTAAAAAATTGCAGGCCATTGGTTGTTTTTGTATTGGGGTGAACCAGGTGGACCTGAAAGCGGCAACGCAAAATGGGGTAGTAGTTTTCAATGCGCCCTATTCCAATACAAGATCCGTAGCAGAACTGGTAATCGGCGCATCTATAATGCTTATCAGGCGCATACCTGACAAGAATAAAGCCGCACATGAGGGTATCTGGAATAAAGAAGCCAAAGGCAGTTATGAATTGCGGGGAAAGACATTGGGTATAATCGGTTATGGCAATATTGGCAGCCAGGTAAGTGTGCTGGCCGAAGGATTGGGAATGAAAGTTCTTTTTTATGATGTGGAAACCAAGTTGCCCCTCGGCAATGCGGAGGATGCCAAATCATTGAAGGAGTTGCTGAGCAGGGCGGATGTGGTGACACTGCATGTGCCCGAAACTTCGCAGACAAAAAACCTGATCAGTAAAAACAATCTTAAGCATTTCAAGAAAGGGGCGATCCTGCTGAACTATGCGAGGGGAGAAGTGGTAGATCTCGATGCATTGCGTAAAGCATTACTGGATGGCAGTATGGGTGGTGCAGCGATTGATGTATTTCCCTGGGAGCCGGAGAAAAATGGGGATCGTTTTCAAACGCCCTTGCAGGATTGTCCGAACGTGATCCTTACACCGCATATTGGCGGAAGTACCGAAGAAGCACAACAGAATATCGGTGAAGATGTAAGTGTCAAACTTTTTAATTACCTGGAGAAGGGAATAACCTTTGGTTCCCATACGGTTCCGGCGCTGGCCTTACCACCGCAGGAAGGCAGTCACCGGATTCTGCATATACATAATAATGTACCGGGTGTTTTATCGGAGATCAATACACAGTTGTCAAGGTATAAGATCAATATACTGGGCCAGTACCTTAAGACCAATGAGGATATTGGGTATGTAGTACTGGATGTGGACAAGCAATTGTCTGCCCAGGCTCTTGGTTTGTTAAAAGAAGTGAAGGGGACAATCAAAGTGAGGATGTTGTATTGATTTACTTATTCCCCCCACTAATAATATACTAACCGAAACGCTTCCGGTTTAAACCCGGGTTCATGGTCTACACCAGTGCGGAAACGTAATTTTAACAACATAAAAGTAATACAGAAATAATTATATTTTCAATAAATATTGAAAATATTGTAAATTTGAGTATAAATTAATTGTATGAAAATTGTCATTGCCGGGGCTGGTTTTGGAGGACTACGATTAGCCCGGAAACTAAATAACAAACCCGGTTTTGAGGTCGTACTTCTTGACCGGGTTAATTATCACCAATTTCAACCTTTATTTTACCAGGTAGCTACCGCTGGGCTGGATGCCAGTAATATATCTTTTCCACTGCGCAAAGTTTTTCAGAAAAGTAAAAACGTACGTATACGCTTAGCCGAATTGCAACAGGTGGTGCCCACAGAGAATAAAATTATTACTGACCAGGAAACGATCAGCTATGATGCGCTGGTATTGGCTACAGGAGCCGACACCAATTTTTTCGGGAACACGAAAATTGAAGGACATGCTTTTCCCATGAAATCAACTGTGGAAGCCCTGCAGCTCCGATACCGGTTGTTGCACAATTTTGAAATGGCCCTGACAATCACCGACCCGGTGGAATTACAAAAACTAATGAATGTAGTGGTAGTGGGTGGCGGACCAACAGGAGTTGAAGTATCGGGTGCGTTGGCAGAAATGAAAAACTATGTATTGCCAAAGGATTACCCGGAATTGGACTTTTCCAAAATGAATATTTACCTGCTCGAGGGTGCCGGTAAAACATTGTCAGCAATGAGTGAGAAGTCTTCGCAGCAATCACAGCGATATCTGGAGAAACTGGGAGTAAAGGTGATGACGAATGCACTGGTAAAAGATTATGATGGCATCCATGCAGTATTGAATACCGGAGAGCAGATCGCTGCAGGTACAATGATCTGGGCGGCAGGTATTAAAGGAAATGTACCAGCAGGTGTGGAGCAAAGCCTGGTTGCCCGGGGAAACAGGATTACGACTGATCGGTATTGCCGCGTAAATGGATACAATAATATATATGCCATCGGTGACCTTGCTTATATGGAAACACCAAAGTACCCAACCGGGCATCCGCAGGTGGCACCCGTGGCGATGCAACAGGCGGAAATGCTGGCCGGAAATTTTAAACTGATTGAACGAAAATCGAACCCGGATACACAGTATGAGTTTGAATACAAGGACAAAGGTTCCATGGCCACAGTAGGCAGAAACCTTGCGGTAGTGGATATACCCAAACCCAAATTGCATTTTGGTGGTTTTGTGGCCTGGATGATCTGGATGGGACTTCACCTGATGCTGATACTCGGTGTGAAGAACCGGTTCTTTGTATTTAGTAACTGGCTGTACAATTACTTTACATATGATCAGAATCTCCGGTTAATTTTCCGGCAGTTTGATAAAGAGGAAAAGAAATAAGGAGGAAAGATCAGTTGATCTCTTTCAGGATTTTTTTAGCCCGTGAATGAAAAGCAGCTGTTTCAAATTCCCAGCGGTCTTCAATGATCATTTTCAGTTCCTGTTTTATTTCGGGATATTGTTGGGAAAGATGTTGGAGTACAGTGAGTGAGAAGGCTTTCACGGCTGGTTTTTCGTTGGGGTCGAGCAGGTAATCAAAACAAAGGTTCATTACTTTGCCTTCATATTGACGGGGAATATTGATGAACTGTAAAATTTTTACGGTGTTGCGTTTAACTGCATCATGCAGGCCGGGTTTGGTTACAAACTGAAGGATCTTTCCCAAATGTTTTTTGATCAGTGCGGGATAAAGTAGTACAAGTTCACTTAAGGGCCATGCGGATCTTTGAACCACCCGGGGATCTTTATCGGTGAGGAAAAGGTGAACCACTGTATCGAAGCGTTGGGAGTTGTTACCGATCCAGTAAACAATTTTTGTACAATTCGCTTTTGAATGTTCAGCGAGTATTGTTTCCCTCAGGTCCATCTTAGTTTGCTACTTAATGGTTGCCGGCCAATTCCCATTCACCTTTTGTGAGTTCATTGCTTTTAACCTTTACAACCTGTGTCATCACCTGAGTTCCCTGGGTAGAATTAGGAACCCTGATTACTTTGGACATACCCGGCTCAATACTAAGTACGGTGAAATAAGCCCGTTTTACTTCCGCGCCATCCTGTTTCTGTATAACAACTTCTACAATCGCTTTTTGAAAAGTGACATCGGGAAGGGTGTTGGTAATGGTAACCAGGCAATTCGTAAAACCGCCTGCGGGTGCAGTTTTGAATTCTACTTTGGAAATAAGGTATTCATCGATACCCGCAAGTATATCGCCCGGCTCCATCGTCAAACCACGGGTAGTTCCGCGGGGTCGGCCTGCGTTATTTGGTTTTATTTTTTTTTGAGTCGATTTTGGAGCTGTTGTGGTGGTTAAGATAGCTGTATCTGCAGAATTTGTGATACTATTTTTAATATCCGGCGCTGCAGGAACTGTAGCGGCCGTATCTTTTATTGTTTCAATTGTTATATCGGCAGGATCTGCTTTTTTATCAGCTCTGCCACAGGATATAAGGATAATAACGAGGAGAATGGCTGCTGGAATAAACTGTTTCATATTAGGATTGATTTAGGCTATATATACTGCAATCTACAGTATCCATGAAGCTAAGACAATACCCATTCTCCACAATATTATTCCTATAATTTATAT
>JAWXCO010000153.1:0-4053 GCA_034408705.1 Bacteroidota bacterium | reverse complement strand
GTTTAGAGTTAAAAACAGGTGGAATTCCTCCGGGATTTATCAAAGCCAGTCTTGTCAAAGCTTACTCACAAAACAAAGATTCGTCAAACGTTTTCCAATTATTATCGGAAATGGTATCTAATGGCTATGGCAATTTCCCTGATCTTATTTCTTCCACAGAATACGGATGGTTACAATCAAATGTAAGGTTTGTCTCCATCGTTTCAAAAGCAAATTCCAACGCCTTTCCATGTATGAATAATCCGCATAACAGGGAATTCGATTTTTGGGTGGGACAATGGAACGTTTATCAAACCGGCACGAATTACCAAGTAGGAAAGAGCAGCATAGAAAATACTTCGGGTGGATGCCTAATCCTTGAAAACTGGACGGCTGTTGGTAATCCTGATGAAGGAAAAAGCATGAACTTTCTCAATCCTAAAACCGGTAAATGGGAACAACATTATATGGGTATCGCAGGCGCATCACAAAACTATTATAATGGAGAATATAGAGAAGGTGCAATGCTGTACGAAGGCGATGGCGTAGATAAAGCCGGAAACAAATTGTTTTTTCGTTTAACTTATTTTAATGAGGGATCAAACCAGGTAAGACAATTATTAGAACAATCTGCCGACAGCGGAAAAGCATGGATTACGTTATACGACTTTACTTATAAAAGAACAAAATAATCACTAAGAATTTATTGTAAGGTACATAGATTCATCATCCAGGAAGAAAGAATTGCATATTATAATGGCAAATAATAAAAAACTGAGAAAGGGCATCACTGAATCGGAGTTTAATAATGGCTATTGGTTTACACACGATCTTAAAAAATTTGCCAGGGAAATCGGAATTGCTGACAGTGGGAAATTGCGTAAAGATGAACTTGAGAAAATAATTAAAGAATATATCAAAACAGGCAGACTTATTAATTCAAAACGGACAAACTTAAAGCAGCAAGGTGTTAAGGATATTGCTTTAGGGCTGACACTTTCATTAAGAGTAAAAAATTACACAGATAATAAAGTAACCAAACAATTCATCGATACAGAAACACAGGAGCTAAGACCAAGCCTAATAAACCGATCAGGAGCAAGGTACCGGCTAAACCGTTGGAGAGAAGAACAAATTAACAAAGGCAACCAAATAACTTATGCCGACTTGGTATACGAGTATATTAGACTTAATGAGTTAAGCGAATCATTTAAGAGAATAGAACACGGGAGGTATTTAAATTTTGTAACCGATTTTTTAGCAAATGAAAACAAAGCAACAAGAGCAAAAGCAATAAAAGCCTGGAAACAACTTAAAAAAAGTAACATACCTAAAGACTACAAACATTGGAGGTCAGATAATTAAACTTGACAAGAACCGCCTAACAATTAAAATTACTTAAAAATGGAAATGCAAAAAAACGCAATCAATTGGGTTGAAATTCCTGTTTCAGATTTTGGCAGGGCTAAAAAGTTTTATAGTATCATCTACGATTATGAAATGCCGGAAATGATGATGGGTGCACAGCAAATGGGTTTTCTTTTATTCGACCAGCCAGCAGGCGGCATCGGCGGTGCCATTGTAAAAGGCGAAGGATATGTTCCTTCAAACCAAGGTGCAAAAATCTATTTAAATGCGGGGACAGACTTAAACGTTGTATTAAACAGGGTAGAAAATGCAGGTGGGAAGGTAGTAATGCCAAAAACGCAAATTACTCCCGATTTAGGGCATTTCGCAATTTTCGAAGATACAGAAGGAAACCTGATTTCTCTGCATTCGGCAAAGTAACAAATGGATAATAAATAAATCAGCAATCGATGACTTTAAAAAATGTCGTATTCCTTTTCATTAGCACTTTTTTGTTGCAGACAACATTCGCACAAAATATTCTGGAAGCACAAGATTCCACTTTAAATAACCTTATTCATCCAAAAGGCTATATCACTTGTAAACCCGGAGAATTAGGAGCAGTTAAAAAAACAGGCAGCGCTAAACAAAGCATGATAATAATTGCCGGACTTGGGTTTGGAGCAGATGTATTTGATAACTTCATTAATCGTTATAAAAAAGATTATACCATTTATGCAGTAACACCTGCCGGCTTTGCCGGAACTCCTGCACCACCAATGCCGGATAGTACAATCATCTATTCGCAACTTACATGGACAAACGGAATTGTTACAGGAATAATTAATCTAATTGAAAAAGAAAAATTGGACAAGCCTGTTATCGTAGCAAATTTTGTTACGGCAACACAGGCAGCTCTTAACCTTGCCTTAAGCTATCCAGATAAAATTAATAAGCTAATTATTATCAGTGGGTCTCCTTACCGTTACTATCCTGGTTTTAAAGATGGGCAGTTTAACGATTGGGTAAATGAAAAAAGTTATACCCCCGAACAAAGAGGAAAATTAGTGGAAGCTTATTGGGCTCCTAAATGGTTTAAAACAGTTACCAAAAAAACATGGGATGAAAATATGTGGACACCCGATGACTATTCCAAAGATAGCGTCACTGGCAATCAGCTTTTCAAAACATCTGCCAATGTTCCGGTACAGGTAATGATTCGTTACCTTATTGAATGGATGACTTATGATGTAAGTGAAAAATACAAACAGCTTAAAGTACCAACCTTAATTCTTATTCCTGATTTTAAAGAACTACTCACTCAATCAGATTCATCAAATAAAGAAAGCTGTAAAAATGTATCAGCAAAACAATATCTTAAATACTTTCATCAGACGGCGTGGCAAAAAGCAGTGGATTCTAACAACCCTTTAATTCAGATTCAAACAATACCTGACACAAGAATTTTTATGTGGTATGATAATCCGAAAGCAGTTTATAATTCAATTAGTATTTTTTTAAAATGATAAAAGCTGAACATTGAAAAATGAATTGAATAAAATTAAACAAGAAAAAAAATTGGATTCACTTGAAATTAGCAACCTTATTTATGAAACAGGCAATTTCATTGTAGAAGCAATGCAAAAGGCTCTTGTAACCCGGCTGGATGGAGGACATATAACAATCACTCCCAAAATAAGAGTTGACAACAGAACTTTATTGACACCCAAATTAGCCATTGAATTAATGTATCTAACCATGCTAATTGGTGAGGCTATGACTGTTGGACTTATTAACTGTGGAATTGATATTGGGCGTATAAACTATCAGGATAATGGCAATTGGGGAGTATTTAAGCCGGGGGGAGCTTATTTGCATATTCATCTTTATGGCAGGGCAAAGAGTGCGACAATTCAAAAATACGGAGAAGCATGTTTCTTCCCTTTTCGTGAAACAGGCTTTTATGATGATTTTGAGCCATTAAACAATACAGATATCATAGAAATCAGAAAACAAATAATCCATTTATTAACGCTTGAAAAATATCGTCCTGAAAACTGGGGCTTTTAATTCCGAATATGGATAAGGTTTCTTTTATACTGTTAGGGATTTCAATATTCACCCATGCTTACTGGAATTACTTGATTAAAGCTTCCGGAAACAAACATGTTTTTACAGCGCTAAGCAAACTGGTAGAAGCATGTATCCTTATTATTCCCGCCATTTATTTTCTGACAGGGACGGATTTTAAACTATATTTTCTGCTATTTATTATTGTTGCATCTGTAATTACATTCAGCAATTATTTCTTTGTAGCAAACGCATATAAATGGGGGGCTTTCATAATGACTTATCCAATATCAAGGTCAAGCGTACTATTTCTCCCTATCCTTTCCTATTTATTCATTGGTGAAAGAATTGATATAACGGGCACGATTGGTGTTTTTTTTATTTTAACCGGAACTTTTATAATGCACTTTGACACATTTACAAAAGATAATTTATTTTATATTTTCAAAACGCTTAGGAATAAAGGAACAGCCTATGCTTTATTGGCTGCCTTTACTGCTGCAGCTTATACTTTATGGGACAAAGTTTCTCTTTTTGAAATGAAGCCATTCTTATACTTCAGTTTCTATACAATCATTATTGCCTGCATATACAACATTTATTGTTTTACTAAATTCTCAAAAACTACAATCAAGTCAGAGTGGGTTAATTATAAAT
>JAWXCO010000152.1:0-65764 GCA_034408705.1 Bacteroidota bacterium | reverse complement strand
TTTTATTGTGTTTTTTTGAGTATGCGAATATTAGGAGATTGGGTATAATGACCGATGGCAACAGAAGAATTAGGCCATTCGAAGTAGGAATGGGAAACCTGGCAAGGCAAAAATAAAAGATCCTGGCATAACGCCCCGCTGGGGCTGAGCTAAAAGATTTTTTATTAGTTTTTGTTGAAGTTGCTAATATTATGAGATTGGGTACAATGACCGATGGCAACAGAAGAATATCTCATTCGAAATAGGTTTGGAGGCCCCCGCGGGGCCAAATATTAGTAGCAGATATAGGATCCAAAAAGCAGGTAAGAGCCCCGGAGGGGCGAAATGTTAAAAAATTACAATAGCAAGAATTTTATGAAATAGAGACCATAGTAATGTTGACAAAAGAAGTAAAAGAAAATGCCAAACACGTATTCACAGCTTTACATCCAAATCGTATTTGCGGTAAAAGGTCGTCAATGTTTTATTAAAGAATCGTTCAGGGAGGAGTTGCAAAAATATATGGCGGGCATTATTGCTAACAATAAACAAAAATTATTTGCTATCTTCTGTATGCCCGATCATACACATATCTTGATAAGTATGAAGCCTGCTATAGCCGTTTCTGATTTGGTGCGGGATATAAAAGCTTCCTCATCAGGGTTTATTAAGGGAAAAAAGTGGGTCAACAGTGTATTTAGTTGGCAGGAAGGGTTTGGAGCGTTTTCTTATCACAAATCGCAGGCGAAAGATGTTGTCCGTTACATTCTTAACCAGCCGGAACACCATGCAAAAAAGACATTTAAGGATGAGTATTTTGATTTTTTACAGGAATTTGAAATTGCGTACGATGAAAAATATGTATTTGAATTTTATGATTAACAAGGATGTAAACCAAAAAAAATAATCGAAAGACGCCGAATGATAAAAATTTTTCTATTCGCTAGTGACCCCGGTCATCATTTCTTGCAGTGGCGGTGATGGGATATAATGCAGGTGGGAATGCTCTGTTATTGATCAATGCAATTGGATTACTTTTTCTTATCCAGCTGCTGTTGCTACAATCAGTAAAGGGGAATTAAATAAAATGCTTACCCGGATCGCTAATTCGGTTGTTATAAAAGAAAACTAATGAGCAGTACAAAGAACAAATTATCTGAAACAGGAAACAATAATAACGGGTTGCATGGCCAATACAAAACATGGTTCCTGGATTATGCTTCTTATGTAATTCTCGAAAGGGCCGTACCGGCGATCGACGATGGATTGAAACCTGTACAACGCCGGATCCTGCATGCCATGAAAGAAATGGATGATGGGCGTTACAATAAAGTAGCCAATATTATTGGGCAGGCCATGCAATACCACCCTCATGGAGATGCAAGTATCGGGGATGCATTAGTGAACATGGGCCAAAAAGACTTGCTGATCGACACCCAGGGTAACTGGGGTGATGTAAGAACCGGGGATGATGCGGCGGCTGCCCGTTATATCGAAGCAAGACTGAGTAAGTTTGCTTTAGAAGTAGCCTTCAATGCGAAAACGACCGAGTGGCAATTAAGTTATGACGGGAGGAAAAACGAGCCGGTGACATTGCCAATGAAATTTCCCTTGTTATTGGCACAGGGAGCCGATGGTATTGCCGTGGGACTTTCCACCAAAATATTACCACATAATTTCTGTGAACTGATAGAGGCGGCGATCAAGCATTTAAGAGGCAAACGATTTGAACTATTTCCTGATTTTCTGACCGGCGGCATGATCGATGTGGCTGATTACAACCTGGGAAAAAGAGGTGGAAAGGTAAAGGTCAGGGCACATATCGAGGAATTGGATAAGAAAACACTGGCGATAAGAAGTGTTCCTTACGGTGTAACCACTACCCAATTAATGGACTCGATCGTAAAAGCCAATGACCTGAATAAAATCAAAATAAAAAAGGTGACCGATAATACGGCAGCCGAAGTAGAGATACAAGTAGACCTGGCGCCTGGTATATCCCCGGACATTACTATTGATGCCCTGTACAAATTCACCGATTGCGAAATTTCTATTTCTCCAAATGCCTGTGTGATCGTGGATCATAAACCCCAGTTCCTCGGGGTGCAGGAGTTGTTGAAATTGTCGGTCGATAAGACCAGGGACCTGCTCGAAAAAGAATTAAAGATCAAACTGAACGAGCTTCAGGAAAAATGGCATTATACTTCTTTGGAGAAGATATTCTTTGAAGAAAAGATCTACAAGGAACTCGAAAAGAAACATGAGACCTGGGATAAGGTGCTGGAAGGAATTGATAAAGCATTTGTTCCCTTTAAAAAACAACTCCGTAGAGATATTACCCGCGAAGATATTGTGAAGTTGACGGAGAAGCCGGTTCGCCGCATCTATAAATTGGATATCGCCGAACTGAATAACCAAATTAATGGGCTGGAAACCGATATCAAACAAGTAAAGCATGACCTGAACAACCTGGTGGATTTTGCGGTTACCTATTTTGAGAATCTCCTGAAGAAGTATGGTAAAGACAGGGAAAGAAAGACCGACATCAAACAATTTGAAATTATCGAAGCCAAGAGTGTGGCCATTGCCAATGCGAAACTGTATGTAAACCGGGAAGAAGGTTTTATCGGGATCGGTCTGAAAAAAGATGAATTACTGTTTGAATGTTCCGACCTGGATGATATTATCGTTTTTGCCAAGCGGGGAATTATGAAAGTGGTGAAAGTATCGGATAAAACCTTTATTGGGAAGGATATTTTACATGCAGCCGTTTTTCAGAAGAATGACGAACGCACTACTTATAATATGATCTATGCTGATGGAAAAGGAGGGAAGAGTTTTGCGAAACGGTTTAATGTAACCGGGGTAACAAGAGATAAGGAGTATGATCTGACCAAGGGAGATGAAAAAAGTAAAGTGAATTACCTGAGTGTGAATCCAAATGGGGAAGCGGAGTTGGTAAAGATTACTTTAACACCCGGCTGTGCGGCCCATAAAAAAGAGCTGGAATTCAATTTTGCTGAGTTGGAAATAAAAGGCCGGAGCAGTATGGGTAATACCATTACCAAGTATCCCATTAAATCAGTCAGGATGAAGGAAGCCGGCGTGTCAACATTGGCCGGGAAAAAATTATGGTACGATGGTCAGTTTGGAAGATTGAATGGTGATGAAAAAGGAGAGTACCTTGGAATGTTTGACGGGGAAGATAAAATCTTAGTGGTATACCGGGATGGTAATTATGAAATCACCGACCAGGAGCTGACACAGAAACTGGATGCTGAAAAAGTGATCTTTATTGAGAAATTTAACCCGGAGAAAATAGTGAGCGCCATCTATGCGGATATGAAGACCAAACAATTCATGGCCAAACGTTTTAGGATCGAAACGACCACACTGAAAAATAAATTTCTTTTTATCAAGGAAGGAGAGGGCAATTATGTAGAGGCTGTAACAACGATGGAAGAACCAATACTGGCCATGCAACAGGGCCGGGGGGCACAGATTCGTAAAGGGAAACTGAAGATTGCCAAGATCGCAGATATTACCGGTTACAGAACGGTCGGTACTAAACTGGCGGATTATAGTAAATCCACCGAAATGGAATGGGTAAAAGGAAAAGAAACGAACCAGGCAGAATTGTTTGAGTAAATTACATGTATGACAGATCACTGGGAACTACTGGATGTTTATAAAGCACTGCTGGCCGTGGCAGCCGGTATTATTTTAGGCCTGGAAAGGGAGATGAAGGATAAAGTGGCCGGGCTGAAGACGATTACCATTATTTGTTTGGGAGCGGCTTTATTCGCCATTCTTTCCTATAAGATCGGTGAAGGGACCAACCCCACACAGATTGCGGCCTATGTAGTGAGCGGTGTGGGGTTTATTGGTGCAGGCGCCATATTTAAAGATGGGTTTTCTATATCCGGCTTAACAACTGCGGGAATCATCTGGCTGGCTGCTGCAGTGGGAATGGCCATTGGTTTTGGCGAATTTTATTTGGCGGCCACTTTTATGGCCAGTTCTTTACTCATCATCTTCTCTACACCCTTTATTAATAAAATATTTCGTTCAAAAAAAACAACCCGTCAACTACTGTTGGTAATTCCAAAGAATGGTATTGCGCTAAAAGCAGGTATCTATGCAGCTATGCTTAAAGCGGGAATCAGTACAGAAGAAAAAAAAATAGCCCTGAAAGATGACCAGGTAGAAATTACGGTTGAGATAGTTTTTACAGAAGAAAAAATGGAATGGGTACAGGATTATTTACTCCGGCATCCTTCGATCAGTTCTTTTTCTTTCTGATCCGGATCGTGGCATTTTTCTCCAGGTTACTGGTCAGGCGTACCTCGTATTTCTTTTTACCGTCTGTGATCACCATGAGTGCCGTATTGGGAGGGATCAAGCCGAGATTTTCTGCAAACATCGATACTTCATTATTCTCTTTAGTGAGATCGAGTGGCAGGGTAATATGAACGGATTTGTGGGTGAGTTTCTGGCTCGAGAGAATCAGTTGTTTATTGAAAAAAACCGAAATAATATCGCCATCTATTTCCCCGTTATCATACACGTCAATTTTCAGGGTATCTGATTCAGCTTCCAGTTCATGGGTAATGACATTCTCTCTTTTGGTGTATTCACTTTCTGTCACATAGTTCACTACTTTACGGGGTGTAACAGCTACAGCAACCAGTGTATCATCATAAGATGGTTTCCAAACCTGGTAATTTTCCTTAAATTCCGCGATTGCTTTCAGTACGGAATCTTTTTTACTGATATCAGCATTCAGGTGAAGACTGAAGTTAATAGTAGGACAAACATTTTTATAATCCGGCAGGCCAATAAAAGTACCAACAAGGTCGGATCCTGCCTGGGCTACCCGTAGTGTAGCCTGCATGGTCATGATGCAATCCACTTCGAAGTTGGAAATAGAACCATGATAAACAACAGGGACATCATACAGCACCAATTGACGGGTAGCAGTATTGTAATTACCTTTTACCTGCAAGCTTCGATAAGTGTTCTTAAAATAATAATTGAGAACTCCTTTCACAAAATTCTTCTCTGGCTGCAATACCAGTTCTACCAGGTAATTATTGGCCGAACTTTTGGTCTTAATGTTAGCATCACCGTACCAGTAACCAAAAACAGATTGGGAATAGGATTGAAGGTTGGAAAACAGGATCGCTATGAGGAGGAGTTTCTTCATAAAGAGGGAAGATCGTCAAAAATCAATCCATATAACGACGAAGTTTTACACAGCTTGCCGGATATGTGGATTTTAAACTTTTTATAACGATCCGGCTATTTCATGAATCGTTTCATCTCCCGCTCTACATCTTTTTGCTTAATGGTTTCTCTTTTATCGTGGAGTTTTTTGCCTTTAGCCAGGCCGATCTCAATCTTGGCCAGGCGGTCTTTGAAATAAATGCTCAGCGGCACGAGGGTATAACCTTTTTCCTTCAGTTTGGCGGTTATTTTTTTTATCTCTCTTTTTTCAAGCAGTAGTTTCCGGTCCCGTACGGGGTCATGGTTATTGGTAGTACCGTGTGAGTATTCGGCAATATGCAGGGATTTAAGCCAGATCTCTCCATTGTCCACCAGGCAATAGCTGTCATTGAAGCTGACCCTGCCGGCCCGCAACGATTTTATTTCCGTACCCAACAACACCATACCTGCATTATATTTTGCATCGATAAAGTATTCATGATACGCCTGCCTGTTCTTTAGCTCTGTCATCAGTGTCAGTTCAGGATCAATAGCGAATCATTCATAGCAAAGAATACAACTATGCATGATCATTTATTCACCCGTGCAAAATTAATTTTTGAAAAGTGTAAGTACGGTTGCAAGTTTATCTTTCAATTCTTTTCTCGCAACAATAAAATCCAAAAAGCCATGTTCCAGTACAAATTCACTGCGCTGAAAACCTTCGGGAAGATCTTTTTTAATGGTTTCTTTAATGACCCGGGGGCCGGCAAAACCGATCAATGCATCGGGCTCGGCTATATTCAGATCGCCCAGCATACCAAAGGACGCAGAGATGCCGCCAAAAGTGGGATCGGTGAGTAAGGAGATATAAGGAAGTTTGGCGTCGCTCAGTTGAGATAGCTTACCACTTGTTTTAGCCAGTTGCATTAGTGAGAATGCACTTTCCATCATCCGGGCACCTCCACTTTTACTAATGACCATATAGGGCAGTTTGTTTAAGATACAATAGTCGACTGCCCGGGAAAATTTTTCACCCATCACACTCCCGAGTGAGCCACCGATAAACTCAAAATCCATACAGGCGATAACGATTTCGTGACCACCTATTTTTCCGACGGCCACCCGCATGGAATCCTTGAGGTCTGTTTTGCTCCAGATATCTTCCAGTCTTTTTTTATAAGGCTTCAGGTCGGTAAACTCTAAGAAGTCCTTGCTGCGGATATTTTCAAACAATTCCACAAACTCACTTTTATCAAATAAGATATCGTAGTAATCGCTGCTATTGACACGATGGTGAAAACTACACTTAGGACAGACAAACAAATTTTCCCGAAGTTCGGAGACCGTACCAATAAAATTGCAATCGGGACATTTTACCCAAAGTCCTTCGGGAGTTTCTTTTTTCTCAGAAGTCTTGGTGTTAATTCCTTTCTTAATGCGTTTAAACCAACTGGCTTTCGTTTCTTCGCTTTTCCCTTCTTCCCCTGCCAGGTTTGCATCAAAATCTTCAATTTGTTTCGCCATAACCAGTTGTTGAGTTACAAATATAGGGACTTTGAGGTTCATGGTTCATGGTTCATGCCTTATGGTTCATAGAGTTATCCCTCTAAACGTCGTTCCATGAACTATCAGCAATGAACAATGAACTTACTTCTTCAATACCGTTTCAAACAATTTAAATATCCTTTTATACTCATCCGTCCAGCTGCTGGGTTCTACAAAACCATGATCTTCCATCGGGTAGCTGGCCAGTTCCCAATTATCTTTTCCCAGTTCGATCAGGCGTTGCGTTAATTTGACGGCATCCTGGAAATGCACATTTACATCAACCATACCATGACAGATCAACAGATCGCCTTTTAATCCCTCCGCAAAATAATACGGAGAGCTTTTGCGATAAGCGATACTGTCTGTGTAAGGTTCGTTCAAAATATTGGACGTATACCCATGATTATAATTCGCCCAATCGGTAACGGGGCGTAAGGCGGCTCCCGCAGCAAATACATCCGGTTGGTTAAACATACCCATCAAGGTGATAAAGCCGCCATAGGAACCGCCATAGATACCTACTCTTTTCGGATCCACACCAAAATTCTTCGACAGGTACTTTGCTCCATCGGTATTATCATCGAGGTCTTTTCCACCCATGAACCGGTAGATACCGGTTCTCCAATCACGGCCATAACCGGCACTGCCCCGGTAATCGATATCGAGAACATAGTAACCGTTATCAGCCAGCATATTATTGAACATATACTCCCTGAAATAACTGCTCCACCATTTATGTGCATTTTGTAAATAGCCTGCACCATGAACAAATAATACCGCCGGTTTAGAAGGATGCGCATTGGCAGGCTTGTATAATCTTGCATATACAGTTCCCCCATCTCTTGCTGTGAAACTTATCACATCCGGATCCTTCCAGGCATAGGACTTGAATTCGGAACTTTGTGCTTTATCGGTTATCTGTTCTGCTTTTCCACCCGGCTTATTGTCCTGTAAATACAATTCCCAGGGTTTGGTGGAGTAGGAGTAGAGAACAGCCAATTGTTTTTCATCTGGTGATATGGTGACCTGGTGAGCTCCGGTTAAAGTAGTTATTCGTTCTTTCTTTCCATCGGTAACGCCTAAACGATAAAAATGCTGTTCGCCTGGATGTACTTCGTTGGTGGTTATATAGAAATATTTTTTATCCCTGGATAACTGGGCTTGCTGTACCTCATATTTACCCGAAGTCAGCACTTTCTTGTCACCACTGGTCACTTGCACAGTATATAAATGCGAATAGCCCGTTACTTCAGAACGGTACCAGAAATTGTTTTCATCGATCCAACCGGTATTGCCACTACCAAAACCACCGGTACCGGGTCCGCCTATCCAGGCTTCATCTCTTTGCCGGTCGAGTGTTTTTAATATACCGCTTGCCGTATCCCAAAGTAACAACCAGCGGTCCTTGTTATCCTGCGAACGGATATCGAGTACTGCATTGGTTCCCATCGGCGACCAGTTCAATGAAGTAACAGTGACCGGGCGATTCTGCATTTTCTTTTTTCTTTCTTCCAGTTGTTTGGGATAATCTTTAACATAATCCGGCAGGTCCTGAATACCGGGGATAGAATCCGTTTTAACTGCCAGAACAGTATCTCTTACCCGGTCATACACAAAAAATTCTGCTGTTCCCTGCGCAGCACCCACTTTGGTCCGGGTAGGTATATCTGTAGTAAACCCTGTCTCGGTTACATAACTTGGAACAATAGTTGATTTTGCGCCGGTAGCGGAAGCCGCTTTGAAAAGGCGGTAGCTGACAAATCTTCCATCAGGGCTGATACTTAATCCCTGGATGGCTTTATCTTCTATGCTGATACTCCGCAGCTCTTTTGGTTTCAGCAGGGCTTTCGTATAAGCATCTGCATTATCCTTTTTTTCTTTTCTCTCTTTTAATACCTGGAAGTATTGGAGCTGGTCATTCTTCAGCCATTGCTCTTGCTGGTTAACTGTAGTAGTTGAAGTGGTAGTGGCGCCAGTTCTTCCTGCAAAACCACTCGCCGGCGGGGTAGTGGTAGCAGGATCATTTGTTCTTACATTAGTCAATTGCATGGTTTCACCACTCGTTATATCCCAGGCAAATAAATTCTGGTTCCGGCTATAGACGATCTTTGTTTCATTAAAACTGAATTGCGGGTTGCTCTCCGTTTCGATGGTTTGTGTTATACGTTTGTTCTTTCCTGTTTTGGTATCCGTATAAAAAATATCTCCATCTTTTGCCACCAGATAGGCTGTCCTCGACAGGTTGTAGATGTAATTACTTTGGGTATTCAGGGCTTGCTTTTGAGCCACGCTAGCTTTTAATGGTGTTTTGTTGCTGTTCGTAATATACCATAAGGAGTCAGAAGGAGCATTATCGGGGTTCCATAGAAAAAAAAGGGTACTGCCATCATTACTCCAGAAAGAGCCGGAAGGAGAAGTCCCCATCCACTTCGGGTCCCGCATGATCTTCTCGACTGTAAGTTTATCTAATTGCTGAGCACTGGATTGAATAGCAAAAAATAATAACAGGAGCGTTATACTACGTGGTAACATCAGGAGCCGTTTAAGCCCTAAATATAGAAAAGTTTATGGTTTGTAGTTGTTTTACCTGCCTGACATCGGACGGGTTTATGCCGGTGTTGTTTTACTAAAAACCTTTAAACTGCTTTAATTATTGGGTGCCCCACCATCGATCCAACAAAGAATAGAATTCTTTTGGTTGGCGGAAAGTGAACTTCCCTGTGGCATTCTACCGGAAGAAACAGCAGAACGGATCGTTGTCCGGGCATTGAACACCTGGTTATAATTGGTGAGAGCACCGGGGCCATTGCCACTGCCGGCAGCATGACAACCCGCAAGACTGCAGGAATTTTGAATAATGGGATTTATATCGGTTGCAAAAGCCCTATTGGTAACTGTATTGCAGTCAACAGTGGTTCCTCCACCGCCACCACCGCCGCCACCGTCTTTGCTACAGGAAACAAACCCATATACTGAGAGAAGAATACTTGTTGTAAATAAAAAAGCCTTACGCATAATTGCCGGTTTTAGTTGAAGCAGGGAAACCCGCTGATATAAAGAAACGGAAAAAGTTTAATAAAGTTGCCTCTATTACTGAATGGAAAATAAAAAATCAAATGATTTCTGCCACATGCCGGTGAATATTATGTGCCAGCGTCTCTGTGGGCACGTCATTTTGGTCGCCACCAAACGGGTCTTCTATTTCTTCAGCGATCAGCTCGAGGCTGGCCAGTACGTAAAAAATAAAGGCTACGACTGGCACAACATAAAAACCTAACTGGAATACATATCCGAAGGGAAGGGTCATGACATAAAAGAAGATAAATTTTTTAATGAAGACGCTATAGGAAAAAGGGATCGGGGTATTCTTGATTCGTTCACATGCACCACAGATATCAGTGAAAGACTGTAGTTCCGCATTTAAAAAAAGCAGTTGTTCGCCACTCAGTTTTCCTTGCTGGTGGAGCTGGTGGATATGCTGGTACATCAGCAAGGCGGTTTGGTTAGGCACATGTTTGGAATGATCTATTTTCTGAAAAACATGTTTGTGTTCCTCGTCATCAAAAAGTTCAATGCGGGTTTTTTCTTTGTGCAGATGATTGTGCAGGGCATAGGCATAGGCCGGTATGATCTTCCTGAAGAAAGAACGTTGCGCCGTATCATCTGCTGGAAGCAGTATAGTAAGCTTCATCGCAAAATTGCGGCTGTTATTCACCAGGCTGCCCCATAGTTTCCGGCCTTCCCACCAGCGGTCGTACGCAGTATTGGTACGGAAGACGAGTAACATGGATATCGCAAAGCCCAGCAGTGTATGCATCACCGGTATATTCCGGACATAGCTGTTGGCCGATAATTGCCACCAATCCAGTTCGGCCCAAGCTACCAAAGCAGAATAGGCTGAAATGCCAATGATCATCGGGAATAACTGGCGAAAAGTATCAGCCTTATGAAATTTAAAAATAAATGTGAACCAGTCTTTGGGATTATAGGAGATCATAGCTGTTTATTAAAAAAAATATAAATCCGGTTATGAATGTTTATTCGCTTTTCTTAAAACTGGCGATACGCCATTCCTTTCCTCTTATAGGTTGCCCGTCCTCATCATGGGTATCTACCATCTTATAAATGATCTCAGCAACGAACTTCTTTCCTTTCATGTTACTATTTACTTTATAGCCAAAAGCAGTATTATTGCTTTTTAGTACTACATCAATATTATTCAGCACATTATCTTCCGGGTGGCCAAAATCATATTCAGTGCCGGTACCCACTTCCGTAAATAATAAATGTGGATAGTCCCCTTCATCATATCCAGTAAAAGTGAGAGTAACTGTTTTGGTGGAGTCTGTAGTGACCGTAACCGGCGTAATGGTCTTTTGTCTGGCCGTATCGGGGATAGTAGTTACTGTGTCCTTTATAACTGGGTCTTTTTCTTTTTCACCGGCGCTACCGCAGGAAAAACAGGTTATTGTAATTGCGAGTGTTAGCAGTAGTTGGCGCATAATGACCTATTTTGAGCGGTAAGTTAGAAATAAATTTACCTTAGAGCTAACTGGCTCATTTCTTCAATGGATTATAAATTTTAATTCACAGCAGGAGAAACCTTGAATTGCTCTGTCTCTATTCTTTTCTTGAGTTGAGCATAACGCGGATCGTCTTTAATGCCTTTATAGGCAGGGTATTCAAGGAAATAATTCACCGGACCCATTCGTTTGTCTATACACTTATTTACATAATAAAAAGCTTTTTCGATATCCCCAAGTGCAAACCAAACTGCCGACAGATCGGCATCTACTATTGCCTCAGGATCTTCGGCCTGCCGCTGTTCCATTTTGCGGATACATTCCATTGCTTTTTCTGTTTGTCCCAGTTTGGCATAGGCATAACCCAATCCCATCAATCCTTTTAATGGATGATTGGTAAGCCGGTATACTTCTTCAAACAATGGAAACGCTTTTTCCCAATCACCTTTCATACCAATTGCCCAACCTTTCATTTCAATACTAGCCCTCATCCTTGGATGCATATAGATCAGCTTATCGGCCTGTTGAATGGCTTCGTCAAATTGTTCATTGAAAATATACATGCTCCCAAGCGATTGGAGAATGACCGGCGACAAAGGATCCAGCAAAGCAGCTTCTTTCAATAGTTCAAGTGCTTTTTCTTTTTTACCCATCAGCACATAATAAAAACCAAGCAGGTCATAGGCTTCCACCGCACCGGGGTTCAGCTTTAATGCCTGTTGCAGAGAGTCAAATGCTTCCTGCCATTTCCAGTCATAGAATAAATAGAGACTGGCTTTGGCAATATAGCCGTCTGCCAATTCCTTATCCAATGCAATGGCTTTATCAGCATATTCCCTGACTATTGCAAAAGCTTTATCCGGGATCATTTGTCCAGATGAACCGAGAAAAGCATAGGCCGATGCTGCCATAGCGTAGGGCTGTGCGTAGTCTGGTTCAATTTTAATGGCTTCTTCACAGCAGGATATACAATTTTTCCCATCAGCCGGGGTGAGCTTATTCCAGAAATGCAGCGCTTTTAAATAGCAGGTGTAAGCTTCGATATTTTTGACAGGGGCTTTGACCATTTTTTCTTCTGCCTGTGCCGGTAATAAATTTTCACGGAGTTTATTGGTAATGATGCCGCTGATCTCATCCTGTACTTCAAAAATATCGGTGAGGTCGCGATCATAGGTCTCACTCCAGATATGATAACCATCAGCCGCATTGATCAGCTGGGAAGTAATACGGACACGGTTACCCGATTTTCGCACACTACCTTCCAGTACCTTGTCCACGTTCAGCTGGATTGCGATATCCCGGATATCATGTTGCTTTCCTTTAAAGGCAAAGGCGGAGGTACGGGAAGTGACCTGCAGGCCATCCACTCTTGTCAGGGTATTCAATAATTCTTCAGTGATGCCATCGCTGAAATATTCATTCTCCGGATCGGCACTCATGTTCACAAAGGGAAGGACGGCCAGGCGGTTTTTAGGTTGTTGCGTTTTACCCCTCACTTCTTCCCGGTTAGGAACGACAATACCTTCGTTGGCGATCGCAAAGACCCGGACGGGTTGTTTAACATTTTTCAGTTCAAAATAACCCATCTCCCGGGTGATGAAAATTTCGTGGTTCTTTATTTCATCATATACCTTTTCGGAAATAAAAATACCACCCGGTACGGCCAGTGATTCGATACGGGAAGCCAGGTTGACGCCATCACCATAGATGGATTCATCTTCAATGATAACATCCCCGGTATGGATACCCATTCGTATTTCAACTTTGGGATCCAGTTGTAATTGTTGCTGAATTTTTATGGAGGCACTGATACAGTCAATGGCGCTGTTGAAAATGCTGAGCGAACCATCTCCATAGTATTGCAGCACTTTACCATTGTATTGTTCAATATTAGCTTCGAGTACTTCTTTCAGACGTTTCCGTTTCAGCCGGGCGAGATCTTCATTTTGCTGCATCAGGGCGGTATAGCCCGTCATGTCGGCAAATAATATAGCTGCTAGTTGTCGCATAAATAAGATTCAAAATTAAGGAAGAAATAGGGTAGTAAAGGTTCTTAATAACCTAATCTAAGAGGAGTTGCTGATTTAGGCGGTGAAACAGGATTTTTCCCCGGTGTATTGCGTAAACTATGCTGTACGGGCTTTCGGTTTTAAATCATTGTATGGTGGACCCGGCATTTTCCCGATGCTGCCGAAACAGAAGGAGAGTAGAGATAGAAAAGATGATTGTGCCTGAGCGGGTCCGCCATAAACGCTACTTCATTATTTATGGCGGACGGCGCCGGGTTTTATGCTATTGTAATATCCTTATCCAAATAGACATCCTGTATCATATTCAAAATTTCAACACCTTCTTTCATGGGTCGCTGAAAGGCTTTGCGTCCTGAAATAAGTCCCATACCACCAGCCCGTTTATTGATGACGGCAGTTGTAACGGCTTCTGCCATATCACTGGCACCGGAGGAAGCACCTCCGGAATTGATAAGCCCTGCCCGGCCCATATAACAATTGGCCACCTGGTAACGGCAAAGATCAATAGGGTGATCCGTTGTTAGTTCTTCATAGATACGTTTATCATTTTTGCCATAAGCAGATTCTTTCGTGTTTAGTGCCAGGTAACCTCCATTGTTCTCGGGTAGTTTTTGTTTGATGATATCAGCTTCAATGGTCACCCCTAAATGGTTGGCCTGCCCGGTAAGATCGGCCGCTACATGAAAATCTTTTTCTTTGGTTTTAAAAGCAGGATTGCGGAGATAACACCAGAGTATGGTGGCCATACCGAGTTCATGTGCCATTTCAAAAGCTTTGCTTACTTCCTGTAACTGCCGCGCAGATTCATCACTGCCAAAATAAATAGTAGCGCCTACAGCTGCTGCGCCAAGGTTCCAGCTCTGTTTAATAGACGCAAACATGATCTGGTCGAACTTATTTGGATAGGTAAGAAATTCGTTGTGGTTGATCTTTACAATAAAAGGAATCTTATGTGCATATTTCCGGGCAAGAAAACCTAGTCCACCATAAGTGGTAGCAACGGCATTGCAACCACCTTCCATGGCCAGTTTGATAATATTTTCAGGGTCGAAATATATCGGGTTCCTTGCAAAGGAAGCACCGGCACTGTGTTCAATACCCTGATCAACCGGGAGGATGGAGAGGTAGCCACTGTTGGCCAGCCGGCCATTGTTGTACATCGTTTGCAGGTTGCGGAGTACATTTGGATTCCGGTCGCTGTTGATCCAGATACGATCAACAAAATCGGGGCCGGGGAGGTGCAGGGAATCTTTACTGATTGTTTTGGATTGATGGCTCAATAAATACTCAGCTTTATCGCCGAGCAGTTCGGTAATTTTTTTAGCAGGCATAGCAGGCAATGTTTTTTTAAATGTTGGATCGAGTTGTAGGCTAACAACTGTTCGGCAAAGATAGTAGTTGGTGGAAAACCGCAAAGTGATTTTGTGTCTTTTACAAGGTGGGGGAAATGGAAACACGGAGGCACAAAGGCACGGAGAAAGAACATAGTGAGCCCAGAGAATGGAGCTTATATAATAAACATTCAATACCAGCGTCTTGCTATTCCGACGACGGAGGAATCCTTTAGGATTTGCTGAGATGCCTCCTTCGTCGGCATAACAAAATGAGTCGGCAAGACAAAAGAGTCAGCAAGACAAAAATGAAGTTTTTCCCTATCCAAAAAGATCACTGCTGAGATAACGGTCGCCACGATCGCAGGCAATAAATACGATCACACCTTTATCTATTTCCTTCGCCAGCCGGAAGGCAGCTGAAGCACCCCCGCCACTACTCATCCCTGCAAAAATGCCTTCTGTTTTGGCCAGTTGCCGGGTCATTAAAGTGGCTTCCTGTTGGGATACATCCAATATCCGGTCCACTCTTTCTGGTTCAAATATTTTGGGCAGATAAGCAGCCGGCCAGCGGCGTATACCTGGAATAGAAGATTCTTCGGTGGGCTGGCAACCGATGATCTGTATGGCAGGATTTTTTTCTTTTAAAAATCTTGAACAACCCATGATCGTACCGGTGGTGCCCATGGAACTTACAAAATGTGTTACCAATTGGTTGGTATCCTTCCAAATTTCCGGTCCCGTGGTCTTATAATGTGCCCCGTAATTATCCGGGTTGGCAAACTGGTTTAATAAATAAGCTTCACCACGGGCTCCTTTTTCTTCTGCATAATCACGGCATATCTCGATGCTTTCCAGTAGCGTTACTTTGGCTCCAAATGCTTCCATGGTCAATGTTCTTTCCCGGGTAGAACTGGCGGGCATTACCAGTTCAATAGCAAGATCAAATAGGCGGGCGATCATCGCCAATGCAATACCGGTGTTGCCACTTGTCGCTTCAATCAATGACATTCCGGGTTTGATATCTCCTCGTTCCAGGGCCGAGCGGATCATATTCAATGCAGGCCGGTCTTTTACACTGCCTCCGGGATTATTGCCTTCGAGCTTGGCATAGATGGTCACGTTGGGATTGGGATTCAGTTTTTTTATTTCTACCAGCGGGGTATTACCAACCAGGTCTGCAATGCTTGCCATGCTTATGATTTAATTTGTTCCACCACTTCAATATCAGGTCGATGATAAACCGTTGAATACGGCGCAATAGTTTTGGTGAGCCATACATTACCACCTACAATACTGTGATGACCAATGACCGTATCACCACCGAGTATCGTTGCCCCGGAATAAATGATAACATGATCTTCTACGGTTGGATGACGTTTGATAAAAGCCATTTCCTTGGAGATACTCAATGCTCCCAGCGTAACACCCTGGTATAATTTCACATGATCACCGATCCCGCAGGTTTCACCGATTACGATGCCCGTACCATGATCGATAAAAAAATGTTCCCCAATAACAGCACCCGGGTGAATATCAATCCCCGTTTTTGAATGTGCCCATTCGGTAATGATACGGGGTAGTAAAGGAATATCCAGGATCAATAACTGGTGAGCTACCCGGTAAAAAAAGATTGCATAAAAACCGGGGTAAGCCCGGATAATCTCAAATCTTGTACGGGCTGCTGGATCACCGGCAAGGATCGCATCAATATCGGTATTCAGTACCCGGTATAGTTCGGGAATATGCTTAAAAAAATGATTTGCTTTTTCTGGGCTGTCACAATCACTACAGGCCCTGGTTGCATTCATGATACTGACCAGTTGCCGTTCCAGCCGGTTAAATACCGCTTCCACATCTTTGGCAGAACTATTCATAGCTTCTGCACGTTCGGGGAAAATGAGTGCAAAGAGTTCCGTGATCCATTCCGCAATGACCTCGTTGGGAGGGACGGCTTCGGTTGATTGCTGCCGCTGGTAAATATGGTTATAAAAGTTGTCGTTCATACAAGTCGGCTGGATTGATTGCAAAATTACCTTATTGAAACAGTTGATCCGCCAATAAGTTACTTAATATCCTCATAAAAAAAGCCCTGCAACAGCAAGGCTTATAAAAAATAAATGAATGTTGTTTATGCGTTACGGTTAATACAGTTGAGGTCTTCAAACGCCACTTCAAGACGCCTGATAAAAGTTTCTTCCCCTTTGCGTAACCATACCCGCGGGTCATAATGTTTCTTGTTGGGTTTGTCGTCACCATCTGGATTGCCGAGTTGTGCCTGGAGATAGCCTTCAAACATTTTATAGTTCTCCAGTATCCCTTCCCAGAAAGCCCATTGCAGGTCAGTATCGATATTCATTTTGATAGCACCGTAGCCGATGGCTTCCCGTATCTGGTGCTGTGGTGAACCACTGCCTCCATGAAATACAAAGTAGACAGGCTTGGGGCCAGTACCCAATTCTTTTTCGATATGCACCTGGCTGTTGTTAAGGATCTCGGGACGTAATTCAACATTACCCGGTTTGTACACACCATGTACATTACCAAAAGCAGCCGCAACAGTAAAGAGCTTACCGACTTTGCTTAATTCCTTATAAGCATACAACACATCTTCCGGTTGTGTATAAAGTTTTGAATTCTCTACATCGCTATTGTCCACACCATCTTCTTCACCACCTGTTACACCTAATTCAATCTCAATACTCATGCCAAGCGGGGCCATACGTTTATAAAATTTTACGGAGGTCTGAATATTCTCTTCGATTGGTTCTTCACTCAGGTCCAGCATATGCGAACTGAAGAGGGGTTGTCCTTTTTCTTTGAAATACTGTTCACCAGCATCGATCAGGCCACTGATCCAGGGCAACCATTTTTTGGAAGCGTGGTCGGTGTGTAACACAACTGGCACACCATAATATTTGGCTACATTATGAATATGCATCGCTCCGGAAATGCCACCGGAGATATTGGCTTGCAATTTATCATTCGGCATTCCTTTTCCGGCAATAAACTGGGCACCGCCATTGGAAAACTGGATGATAACGGGAGAGTTTACTTTGGCTGCTGCTTCTAATGTAGCATTGATCGTGTTGGTGCCAATCGTATTGACAGCAGGTAAGGCAAACCCATTGTCTTTGGCATCTTTGTAAAGTGCTTCCAGTTCTTCACCGAACAGCACACCGGCTCTGTACTTTTTCATTAATTTCTAAGTTGGTTTTAAAAGATCGTTAAGAAGGCAGGCAGGCAATAGTTATAGGACCGCTAATATAGCTGATTTATTTAATTAGAGTTACAAACAGGTGTTAGAGTTATTGGTAATTAGGGTAACTAAGTTATCGACCGGAATTGAACCACATAGACACATGCGGCACTTAGTAAAAACATAGATATTCCAGGTCTCTACGCTTATCGCGGAACAAGTTTTGATTCCTATGTGTCTATCTGTCTCTATTAAGCGCTGGGCATAGCTATTATTTTTTGTCGCACAGAGAAAAAAGGAGAGAAAGAGAACTGATCCACATCCCGGTATACTCTTTTCCTCTTTTTGATCTCTTAATTTAGTCATTTGTCTTACCCAGGTTCCGCTGCACCAGCATCAGGTTTTTTTGCAGGGTTTGTTTGAGGATGGTCTTTACTACCTGTCCCATGGAGTGACATTTTTTGAAAATGCCGGTATGAAGATATTCTCCCAGTTCCGATTTTAGCTGTTCTACTTTTTGGGGAGTAGAAATTTCATCGCCGGTCATGATGTCCAGGAGTTCTTTGATCCTATAGCGGGAAGAAGCCAGGCGAAAAGTAATCATCGTTCGTTCTTCAAACTGGTATTGTTCAATGGATTCCTTATTGAGATGGGAGAGGGTCAGGTCTACAAAAGGATAGTTCTCTTTGAAGAATTGCGGGAGGTAAAGGTTCTTTCTTCCTTCATAGGACTGCTGGTCAAAATCAATACTACGGATACGATACTGGTAATCTTCAATATCAGGCGTAATATCCACCACAAAATTATAACTGCGCATATCACCGAGTAAGCGGACAAAGCAACGCTCATTGAATTTTACAAATTCCTTGGCCAGGCGGATCTTATTGGTTTCCGGGGCCGACATCATTTGCTGTATAAATACATCACCTGGGATACCGGGAATATGTTCTTCCACTAATGTATTAACGCTGGTAAAAAAAGTGATACGATTGGGAGAAAGAATATGTTCCAGCTCCAGACCATAGACCCGTGATGCATCAGCTACTTTGATATAGTAATGATCATAGTTATCATTGAACTTATTGACAATGCGAATCCGGAAAGGATGTGAGTTGCCAAACGTACAATAATCAACCCTTGCCACATCGAGGTGGCTGATAAAACTAAAATCGCCTTCTGTTTTTAAAATAGCATAAATTTTTACCAGGCCATCACGGATATAATCCCAGTCGCGGCTGTCGTAAGAAAGCTTTTCCCAGAGCGTATCCTTCCCATTTTTGTCTGTAATGGCGGTTGACCAGGTATAGTTGAGGAGGTTCTGGTAAGTAACCGGCAGCTTTACTTCCCGGCCATGCAGCTTAAGGTAGCGGCGCAGGGCTTCGTTGACCGGGTACATCGGTTTTTTACGGGAGGGTTTGTCACCACTTTTTATTTCCCGGCCGTTTTTATTTTCTATCAAGCTCATGGTGAATAGTCAATAGTGAGAGGTCAATGTAAGATCGATTATTTTATTTGTTGCTGCAAATTCGTAAAATAAGAAGGAGCTTTTAGTAAATGACTACCATACCAGCTAAACATTTCACCATCGACCAATACAATTTTAGTATCAGGTATTTGTGCTTGTAATTCGTCCATATGTTTTTGTTGAAAAGGATAAGGTTCGGAAGAAAGTAAAAGCAGTTCGCAGTTCATTGTCCCAATTTCGCTGATGCTGACTTCCGGGTATCTTGTTCTATTTCTAAAAAGATTATCGAATCCTGCAGCTTCAAGCATAGCATGAATAAAGGTATCGCCACCAACGGTCATGTAAGGATTTCGCCAGATAAGATAACAAGTTCGGGCTTTGGAGTTGGAGGTTTGGAGCCTGCCTCCCGGTAAGGCAGGTGCGACAAAATTTCTCCTGACCAGGCTTATCATTTTATCGGCTGGAGCTTGTTTGCAGGTAATACGTCCGATCTGTTCAATCATTTTGCAGGCATCTTCCAGGTTATTGACATCGCTTACCCATACCGGGTATTGTTTCGCTAATTCCTCTACCTGTTCTTTTACATTCTCTTCTTTATTGGCAATAATAAGATCGGGCTGCAATTGCTCTATTACATCCATCCTGACCTGCTTGGTACCGCCTACGCTTCTTTTGGTATGGAACCATTCTTCCGGGTGCACGCAAAATTTGGTGATACCTGTGACCACGGTATCTAATCCCAGGTCAAACAATAATTCTGTTTGCGAAGGGACAAGGGAAATAATTCGTTGGGGATTTTTTTGGATGATAACGCTTCTTCCGGTCTGGTCAATAAATTCAGGCATGCAGGGATTTGCTGCAAATTATTGCATTTACAAAAATAAAGATGCTTTTGGTAAACGGAAAGAAAGGAAAATTAATAAAAAAAGGGGAAATGGAGTAGAAGCGGCAGGTTCACCGCGCCTCCTGCTAAATTGGATTTAGCAGGAGGGTTCCGGACTTGAATTCTTTCATTGGATTTGGACACGGTGACTCTTGGTCGTTTTTCAAGGATGAATTTGGACTTGGACGGTTTTTCGAACTTGGATTTGGATTTCAATTTGGTCTTTCGAACTTGGATTTTGGATTTTACTGGTTTCTCAAGGAACTGGTTTTTTGATCTTTCTTAGGATTGGTTTTTTCGGTTTTTTTCAATTGGTATTGGATAACTAGAAGACAAAAATAATTACCAGTTCTTTAATATTAAAGAGCAAAATAACTCAATTATTTTACTACAGTATTTACCGCCATGATCGTAATACCGCCAGTAATCTCTTGCGGAAATGCACATCACTTCTATCGTAGTTTTACGGCAACAGGGCTACGGCAACGTTACCGGGCTTGATTTTAGTCAAGAAGGAAAGTATTGTGTACTAATTTCCGAGTGCCTGAATTACATCGTACTTGGTGACGATATGATAATTACCGGCCTCATCTTTTGCCAGCACGGCCCCGTTTTCCTTGTTGATCAGGTGACTTAATTTCTCTACCGGGGTATCAAATGCCACTACCGGGAACGAGGGTTCGAGAACTTCCTGTACCGTCGAGTGCTTTATTTCGGGGTTGGCGAATATTTTCTGGAATAAACCTCCTTCACTGATCGCTCCCAGTGAGCCTGTACCATTCATTACCGGAATTTGTTCGATATCATATTTTTTCATCAGTTCCACAGCTTCCAATACGGTTTGTGAAGGATCAACGGTAATCAGTCTTTTGGTTCCTCTTGCACTCACCACATCCCGGAATGTTTTTACATCGAGAAATCCTCTTTCGATCATCCACTGGTCGTTATAAATCTTACCTACATAACGGCTGCCATGGTCATGAAAGATGCAAACGACCATATCGTCTTTTTTCAAGCAGTTTTTCCCACCGGGGCCTGCGGCTAGCTGTAATAGCCCCTGTATACAACTGCCTGCACTGTAACCACAGAACAATCCTTCTTCCCTTGCCAGTTTTCTCGCCATTACTGCACCGTCCTTATCCGTTACCTGTTCAAAATGATCGATCAGACTCATATCATAATTTTTCGGTACAAAATCTTCTCCGAAACCTTCACTGATATAAGGATGTACTTCGTTCATATCGATCTCACCTGTACGAAAATACTTGGTGAGCAATGATCCATATACATCAATCGCCCATATTTGTATGTTAGGATTTTTTTCTTTTAAATATTGTGCTGCTCCGGTAATGGTACCACCGGTTCCAGCAGTACAAACCAGGTGGGTGATCTTACCATCGGTCTGTTTCCATATCTCCGGGCCAGTCGTTTCATAATGCGCTAAACGGTTGGCCAGGTTATCATACTGGTTCATGTGGTAGGAGTTGGGTACTTCTTTTGCCAGTCTAGCTGCTACACTGTAATAACTTTTTGGGTCATCTGGCAAAACATTGGTGGGGCAAACTATCACCTCAGCACCTACGGCTTTTAAAATATCGGCTTTCTCTTTGGATTGTTTATCTGTGGTTACAAAAATGCATTTATAGCCTTTTACAATGGCAGCCAGGGCCAGACCCATCCCGGTATTACCACTGGTTCCTTCGATGATCGTACCTCCGGGTTTCAGTTTACCTTCTTTTTCGGCTACTTCCACCATTTTTAATGCCATACGGTCTTTAATGGAATTGCCGGGATTGAAGTAATCCACTTTGGCCAATACCGTACAGGGAAGATGGCTGGTGATCTTGTTCAACCGGATCATTGGGGTATTACCAATTGTTTCTAATATATTATTCCTTATATCCATTGCAAGCTTTATTTGTGGGTGCAAAGGTAGTGAAAAAGGCTGTGGGGGATGGCATCTGAGAAGTGGGGAATGGGAAGTAGCCGTTGCCTTGCCCTATATAAAAAGCCTCTCCCGTCCTTAAATAAACTCAGGATCAGGAGAGGCGAACCGGACTTAATGATAATTTATCATCAAGCTTCTTTTAATGATGTTTTCTGAATTCTTTTCTTTTATTGCTTAAATAATTATCCAGCAACACTAAGCCCAGCACCACATTGATCATCATAAAAGCGTTGATCCAGGTATTATTAAAGAATTTACTAAAATCAACTTTATTAAGGTTCTTTGCTACGTAAGATTCTTCGCCACTGCTAAAGACCATTTGTCCAAAACCATATACCAGGATCCCGATCAGCATCGCAATAAAGAAAAAACCAATTCCCCAGATGATTTTTTTATTAATATAGGATTTGGTAGCCGGGGCTATATGGAGCTTTGCAATTTCTTCCATCACATTTTTGCTGAACCTTAAGGATGGTGCTTCCAGTTCGGATGATTGCAATAATTTATTTACTTCCAGCAATTCATGGTACTTCGCCTTCCAGTTGGCGTCTGTTTGCACTAATTGCTCTATCACGGTGCGTTCATCAGTAGAAGCCGTTCCGTCGATGAAATTCCAGAGACGTTCCTCGGTGTTTTGTTGCGTACTCATACTACATCAATTTAAATCTTTTACTTCCTGTGGAAAATAGGTTTCCATCTTCTCTTTCAGCCTGGTTCTGGCCCGGTGCAACCTGACCTTTGCCGTATTCACTTCGATCCCCAATACCTGTGCCGTTTCTTCCAGCGATTGTTCTGCTTTATAGAACAGGGTGATGATCTGCCCATCATCCGGATTAAGCAGGGTGATCGCATCGTTGACCATGGCCAGTTTTGATTTTTGTTCCACCTTATCAGCCCGCATCCCGGAATCAAGGCTATCTGCCATTTCAAACACCTTGTCATTGTCCAGGGAGTGAATATCCAGTTTCTTTTTTCTCAAAAAGCTGATGCCGGTATTATTAACGATCGTATAAAGCCAGGTCGTAAATTTCGAATTTCCTTTAAAGTCGGCTAAAAATTTATAGGCCTTAATAAAGGCGTCCTGAGCTACTTCTTCCGCATCCTCCCTGTTTTTTACCATGCGGAGGGCCAGGGTAAAAACATAGTTCTGGTAACGGTTCACCAACCCGGCATAAGCCTGGTGGTTACCGCTTAGCACTAGGCTAATGATTTCATTATCATTCAGTCCGGTTGACATTCTGCTAATAAGACTACCTGATAATCGTTTAGGTTACAGTACAAATTAAAGTAAATTGGTGAGAAGTCCGAAAGACGGAGGATGGGAGGCTCTGGCATTCTTCTTTCTGACTTCCCTATTTTCGGTCTTTGTGGACTCTTCCTGTAACCGAAGCTCGCCAGCTGTAGTCATAGTACCTGTAAACCAGTTTCGAAAAAAGTTCTTTAAGGCTGTAACCTGGTTAAAAGACCGGTAGTCATAGATAAACAGAACGATTAAATTATTACAATTATAAAACTTACAATTATGAATGGAGCAGAAGCAATAGTACCCGTAACCATGTTTGCCGGCGGATTCGCCATGGTATTTGGTATCTATTATTTGAAAACCCGCCAGAACCTGGCGATGATTGAAAAAGGAATGAATCCTAAAGAGTTTGCCAACCGGCCGGCTCCGTATAAGAACCTTAAATGGGCTTTATTGCTGATCGGTGCGGGTGTCGGCTTATTCCTGGCCTATTTAATGGATAACTATATGTTGCCAGCAGAGATCAATCAATTTGGTAATCATGGCGATAAAAATGTACCTATCTATTTTGCCCTGATCGCCATCGGCGGTGGTCTTGGATTATTCGGTTCTTACCGGATCGAGAAGAAATGGTGGGATGAGAATAAAGACAAAGTATAAACAATCATACTACACACCTAATCCCAAAAGCAATGGCGAAAGCTGTTGCTTTTTTATTCTATCTCTTTAAGGATAGCTTTTAAACCATGCAAAGTGCCGGTAAAATAAGCCGCATTTTTAAAATCAGGCAGGATAATAGTGTTAATTATTTTTTCTGCTTCCTCGTCAGTAAGTTTTGATTCTAATCCATATCCTACCTCAATTCTGGTTTGTCGCAAATTGGTTGATATCAATATCCCTATCCCGTTTTGCTTATCCTTTTTACCAATACCCCATTGGTTAAACAAGGCCAATGAGAAACTATTAAAATCTTCAGGGGTTGTTATTTTAAATGAATCCAACTGAAGGGTAACTATTGCAATTTCATTGGTCGATTGCGCTTCATGGCTATTAATAATACTGTCAAGATGAGCAACTTGTACAGGGGTGAAAATTTTTTCAAGATCAGCTACCCAGTCAGTTGGTTTTTCAGGAATAAGGGACTGGAAAGGGGACGCTGTTTCTTTTTTATCTTTTTGTCCGCAACACGGCATTGAGAATGAAACAATGACCAGCAAACAGGGGAGAAACAACTTCATCATTCAATTTTTATTTCGCTATAATTTCTAAAGCTTTCTTCATCACCGGATCCTCATTATTCAACACCTGGAAAAAACCGGAATCCCTCCATTTATACCGGGCCAGAGATGCTTTCAAACGTTGCTGCAACAGTTCTTTTTCTTTATCAGAGATCGATTTGAGCTGAAAGGAATCAGGAGCAGCCTTAATAATATCATTCAAAATATCCGCTCCATTGAAAAGGTTCGAAAAGTCGCTGGCTGTGGTATACTGCTGTACCTGCTGTTTATTATGCAGGTAATAATTATAGATATAGCTGTTAAACTTACCATCGCTGATCAGTCGCAACATTTTTTGCTGGGCGCGGCTGGTATCTACCGGCACAAATACAGTGGGTGAGATACCATCTCCGCCAAACAACGTATCGCTGCAACTGGTCGTATATTTTCTCCCGTTGTTATGGAGTTTTAAAGAATCCAACGATAACATTTCACCGCTGTTAAAGCGTTCCCACAGCTCTTCCATGTACACTTTCTTACCTTTTTGATACGAACGCTGAATACTGCGACCCAGCGGTGTATAATAGCGGGCAATGGTGAGCCGGATAGCCGACCCGTCATTCAGCGGGTATTGTTCCTGCACCAATCCTTTTCCAAAAGTGCGGCGGCCTATAATGGTAGCGCGGCACCAATCCTGTAATGCACCCGCCAATACTTCGCTGGCACTGGCTGTCAATTCATCAACGAGTATAACTAATTTACCGGTCTCAAAAAGCCCAGGGCGTTTACAACGGTATTCTCTTTTTTTACTATTTACCCCTTCAGTGTAGACCACTAATTTATCACCGTCTAAAAATTCATCGGCCATATCCACTGCTTCATTCATAAAGCCGCCACCGTTTCCCCGCAGATCAAACACCAGGTTTTTCAAACCCTGTTTTTGCAGCATCTCCATCGCCTGCATGAATTCTTCATAACTATTATCAGTAAACTTATTTAGTTTAATAAAGCCCGTTGTTTTGTCCACCATATAAGCAGCATCGATAGAAGAAACAGGAATGGTGCCGCGGGTAACAGTTATGGTTTGTAATTTAGTTTCCCTTACTAATTTTAGAACCGCTTTGGAGCCTCGTTCCCCGCGGATAAATAGTTTTATGCTGTCAACACTAAGATCTTTGCCTGTCAGCGAATTATTATCCACGGCAATTATTTTATCACCGATCTGCAAGCCGGCTTTATCACTGGGCCCGTTGGCCATTACATATACAATATTCACGGTATCATCAAACACATTGAACTGGACACCTATACCAACAAAGTTTCCGGCCAGGTCTTCATTAGCTTCCTTTACATCAACCGGGGGTAAATAAACTGAGTGGGGGTCGAGTTCTGACATCATTTCCTGGATGGCACTCCCTTCGAGTGAGTCCACATTGACCGAATCAACATAACGCATCCTGATCAGGTCAACAGCTTCTTGTAATGAGCTCCGGCTGTTGGAGGAAAAAAAACCTTTGCTGCTCCCGGACTGGCTTCCCAATTTGTAGCCAAAAAGCATTCCCACGATCATTACGATTGAAAAAAGCAAGGGTAACCAGGTCTGCCATTTTTTATTCCCCATCATAAATCTTTATTATGTAATTTGACGCAAAATAGAGAAAAGTTTAAAGTTTCCCGTTTAATACTTTAAGTTCGAATTGCCAATTTTTGACAACGGCATTATTCTTCTGCAGACCATAAATATTAAACGTTAAATATTCAAAAGAATTTATGCCTTCAACAATACTTATCGCCGATTGCGGGGCCACTAAAGCAGAGTGGTGCTTACTCAATAACGGTAAAAAAAAGACCATTCTTACACAGGGGATCAGCCCTTATTTTCTCAATACTGAACAGATCACAGAACTGCTATTAAAAGAGCTGAAACCGAAACTCAAAAATGAGAACGTTGATGCCGTATTTTATTATGGAACAGGTTGTGCCAACCCCAATAATGCAAAGTCGGTAAAGAAAGCGGTCAGTAAAGTGTTTGCCGGTGCAAAAGTGGATGTGAACCACGACCTGATGGCTGCAGCAAGGGCTTTATGTGGCAGACAAAAAGGATTAGCATGTATATTAGGTACAGGTTCCAACTCTTGTTATTATGATGGGAAAAAAATTGTAAAGAACAGCCCGGGACTTGGTTATGTGTTGGGTGATGAGGGAAGCGGTGCCTTCCTGGGTAAAAAAGTGATCCAGTATTATCTCTATGGAACATTTGATGAGGAGTTACGGGGACGGTTTGACCTCACCTATACGACGAATGTTGCTGAGATACTCGAAAATGTATATAAAAAACCCTTACCAAACCGGTATCTCGCCAGTTTTACCCGATTTTTGGCAGAGAACCGGGGTCATTATATGGTTGAAAATATTATTGAAGACGGGTTGAATGATTTTTTCTTCAATCATCTTTGCAAATACCGGGAAACATGGACCTTGCCCATTCATTTTGCAGGTAGTGTAGCATTTGGTTTTAAGGATGTGTTACAGCAACTTTGCAACAGTTACGAATTTGAACTGGGTAATGTGATGAAAAATCCGATGGAAGGATTGATCAGGTATCACAGCTAAAAAGAAGAGACGCATGGCATTTGAAAAAATTACAGAAGAATCGAGTAACTACCGTCACCTGGAAAAGATGACGGTAGCAGAAATATTGGTGAACATTAATACAGAAGATAATACTGTTCCTGCAGCAGTCGAAAAAGCAATTCCCCAAATAGAAAAACTGGCAGAAGCAGCGGCAGACAAAATGCTGATGGGTGGCCGTTTATTTTATATCGGGGCTGGTACCAGCGGAAGGCTCGGGATCGTTGATTCCAGCGAATGTCCTCCAACCTATGGGGTACCGTATGGATTGGTGATCGGTATTATTGCCGGTGGTGAAAAAGCCATCACCATGGCCGTTGAATTTGCTGAAGATGATAAAGAGCAGGGCTGGAAAGACCTGCTCGAATTTAATGTGAGCGATAAGGATGTTGTGATTGGTATTGCTGCCAGCGGCACTACACCTTATGTGATTGGTGCATTGGAAGAGTGCCGGAAAAAAGGAATTATCACCGGTAGCATTTCATGTAACCCCGGTTCACCGGTAAGCACAGCTGCCGATTTCCCGATCGAAGTGGTAGTAGGACCTGAGTTTGTGACCGGTAGTACCAGGATGAAAAGTGGTACAGCACAGAAACTGGTACTGAATATGATCTCAACTACGGTAATGATCCAGTTGGGCCGGGTAGAGGACAATAAGATGGTGAATATGCAACTAACGAACGATAAGTTGGTTGACCGAGGTACCAAAATGCTGATGGAAAGAGTAAAGATGAATGATTACAATAAGGCAAAGGACCTGCTCCTTAAATACGGGAGTGTAAAAAAAGCTGCCGATTCAGTTATCAAATAGTTTTGTATTTCACATTTGCATTGTATCTTGTGCATCTAATAAAAAAAGTGGTTTTCAATAGCATTCATATCATTTCTCCCGCTGTGGTTCTTTTCACCACAACAACCACTATAACAACAACCCGTTAAGGGTTGTACATTTCCATATCACCAACCGGGCATTTTGCTGTACTAAGATGAAAATCTTACAGCTGGCTTTTACCACTTCAAACAGTTCAATCATTCAAATCAGAAATCATGCAAGTTTTAAAGTTCGGGGGTACTTCTGTTGCCAACGCAAATAATATTAATAAGGTTATTGCGATCGTAAAGGGAGCCATTAAAAAAGACAGGACGGTGGTGGTGGTATCCGCATTGGGAGGTGTTACTGACCTGTTGCTAAGCGCAGGGATACTGGCAGCATCAGGGGATGAACTATATAAAGAGAAACTTACCAGCATTGAACAGCGGCACCTGGAAACTGTAAAGCAATTGATACCGGTGGCACAACAAAGCCAGTTATTGAGCCTGGTCAAAAAATCCTGTAATGAGATTGAAGATATCTGCAATGGTATCTTTTTATTAAGAGAGTTAACGGCCCGTTCAAAAGACCGGATCGCCAGTTATGGAGAATGGCTTTCCTCGCAAATTATTACTGCTGCATTTATTGCCGGTGGAACTACAGCTGTGTGGAAGGATGCCAGGGAACTCATCACAACTAATTCAGGGTTTACTTCAGCAGAAGTTGATTTTGCTGTGACGGATAAAAAGATCATTGCTTTCTTTTCAATTGACACTGCTGATTTGTTTATCATTCCTGGTTTTATCGCTGCTGATAAAAATGATATTACCACAACATTGGGAAGAGGGGGTTCTGATTATACTGCTGCCATCATAGCATCTGCCTTGCCAGTGCAACTGCTGGAAATATGGACCGATGTGAGTGGCATGATGACGGCTGATCCGCGGCTGACCAGTAATGCCCGAATCATACCGGCAATTTCTTACCAGGAAGCGATGGAGTTATCTCATTTCGGGGCCAAAGTGATTTACCCGCCAACTATCCAACCTGTGATGAGGAAAGGGATTAACGTGTGGATCAAAAACACTTTTGCCCCCGAAGATGCCGGCACAGTGATAGAAGCCGTAGCCAAGGGCAATGGTGATATTGTAAGAGGTATATCGAGTATCAATAATATTGCTTTGATCAGTCTTGAAGGAAGCGGTATGATCGGTATTCCCGGTTTTTCCAAACGTTTATTCGAAGCCCTAAGCAGCGAGAAGATCAATGTGATCCTCATCACGCAGAGTTCTTCGGAGCATTCCATCTGTGTAGGTATTGATTCAGAAACTGCATCCGCGGCCAAACAGGCAGTAGATGCAGCCTTTGCTAACGAGATCGCCTTACAAAAGGTGGAACCCCTGATCATTGAAGCCGGTCTTTCCATCGTGGCCCTGGTAGGAGAAAGTATGAAGAACCATACCGGTATCAGTGGTCGTATGTTCAGTGCAATGGGAAAGAATGGCGTTAACATCCGTGCCATTGCACAGGGCTCTTCAGAAAAAAATATTTCTGCGGTCATTGCGACCAGGGATGTACGCAAAGCGATTAACGTATTGCACGAAGAGTTTTTTGAAACTACCTACAAGCAGGTCAACCTTTTTATCACCGGTATCGGAAATGTCGGAGCTAAATTATTGGGGCAACTGAAACAGCAGGTTGATTTCCTGCAACAGCAACTGCACCTGCAGGTAAGGGTAGTGGGTCTGTCCAACAGCCGGAAGATGCTGATCAATGAAGAAGGTATAGATCTTGATAGCTGGAAAGAAAAACTGGATGCCGGCGAAACAGCCAGTCTTCAAAAATTTGCAGACGAAATAATCAGCCGGAATCTCCGTAATTCTGTTTTCGTTGACATTACTGCCAATGACAAAGTAGCAACAGTATATAACCAGTTGCTTCAAAAAAGTATTGCCGTGGTAGCCTGCAACAAAGTAGCTGCTTCTTCCGCTTACAGTAATTATAAGAATTTGAAAGACCTGGCAAGAGAGTTCAGCACCCAGTTCTTATTTGAAACGAATGTTGGTGCCGGTCTCCCAGTGATAGCGACCCTGAACGACCTGGTGCATAGTGGCGACAGGATACATACTATACAGGCCGTTTTAAGTGGCACGTTGAATTTTGTTTTTAATAACTATGATGGCACCCGTCTTTTTGCAGATGTAGTAAAGCAGGCGCAGGACGAAGGATATACCGAACCGGATCCAAGACTTGATCTCGGTGGAACAGATGTGATGCGGAAGATAATGATCCTGGCAAGGGAAGCGGGCGAAAAAATCGAAATGGATAATATTGCGAACAATACGTTTATGCCGGCCAGTTGTATGCAGGGTACAGTAGAAGATTTTTACCGCGAAATGGCAAAAGAAGAAGCCCATTTCAAAAAATTGGTGGAAGCCGCCAATGCAGCCGGTTGTAAATTAAAATTTGTTGCTTCATTTGAAAAAGGGAAAGCATCGGTTGGCTTACAGCATATCGATCCAAAGCATGACCTCTATCATTTGTATGGGAAAGATAATGTAGTGTTATTCTATACCGACCGGTATAAAGAACAACCGCTGGTAGTAAAAGGAGCAGGGGCAGGAGCTGAAGTAACAGCCAGTGGCGTGTTTGCAGATATTATCCGGGCTTCGAAAGCATAAAAGCCTGCCCAACCCTTCCGCGAAGGGGCTTTAGGTTGTTTGCATTATAGTGATAATTATTTTTTTGAAATGCATAAATCAATATTTTGAAAAAAACGGAGAATTTAAATCAATCGGAGTCTAAAGTCCCTCATGCCGGTGTTTTAGGGGGCTGTATAAAAATAAAATGCCCCGGTACGGTTGCCAACCTGGTTTGCGGGTTTGATATATTAGGTATGGCATTGAATGATCCCTACGATATTATGGAAGTGACTTTGCTGGACGAGCCCATTGTCATTATTCATAACCGGGACGACTATAACCTGCCTACCGATCCTGAAAAGAATGTGGCCGGTGTTGTTTTTTTATCGGTGATGGAAAAGATGGGTGGTAGTACCGGATTTGAAGTGACTATTGAAAAACATATCAAACCGGGGAGCGGTATTGGTTCCAGTGCGGCAAGTGCCGCTGGTGCTGCTTTTGCCGCCAATCATTTACTGGGGAATATTTTTTCTTCCGACGAAGTGGTACAATTTGCCATGAATGGTGAGAAGCTCGCTTCCGGGGTAAAACATGCTGATAACATTGCACCTTGTATACTGGGTGGAGTAACCCTGATCCGCAGTATTCACCCGCTGGACATCATTCCCCTTGCCTCACCAGATCTATACGTAACTGTAGTACATCCGCAAATCGAAGTGAGAACATCGGATGCAAGACAGATATTGCGAAAACAAGTATTGCTGAAAGATGCGATCAAACAATGGGGCAACATTGCAGGGCTGGTAACAGGGTTTTTAAAAAATGACCTGGAACTGATCGGCCGTTCGCTGGAAGATGTGATTATTGAACCAATACGTAGTATCCTGATTCCCGGCTTTGATGAGATAAAGGCCAACTGCAGGGATGCCGGTGCATTGGGAGGAGGGATCTCAGGTTCAGGCCCGTCGGTATTTATGCTGAGTAAGGACGAAGAAACGGCAAAGTCTGTAGAGAAGGGCATGAAAGCAGTATATGACCGGATCGGCATCGAGTATAATACGTATGTAACAACTATAAATAAAAAAGGCGTTGAAATACTTTAGTACAAATAAACAAACACCGATCGTTGATTTTAAAGAAGCAACGATTAAAGGGCAGGCACCTGATAAAGGATTGTATTTTCCTGAAGAGATTCCACAGGTTGAAAAAAGCCTGATTGAAAGAATCAATGATCTCTCGAACGAAGAAATAGCATTCCGAGTTATTAAGCCTTATGTGGGTTATACTATTACTGATGAAAAGCTTTTTCAAATTGTTAGCGAAACGATCAATTTCCCGATCCCTTTAGTGAAAGTCAGCGATACTATATCTGCACTCGAATTATTTCATGGTCCTACCCTGGCATTTAAAGATATAGGGGCAAGGTTTATGAGCCGTTGCCTGGGACATTTTGTAAAAGACGATTCAAGAAAATTGACTGTACTGGTGGCTACTTCCGGTGATACAGGTGGGGCAGTGGCAAATGGTTTCTATGAAGTGGAAGGAATAGAAGTGGTCATCCTTTATCCTTCGGGGAAAGTGAGCCCGGTTCAGGAAAAGCAACTGACAACATTAGGAAAGAATATTACGGCCCTTGAAGTTGATGGAACCTTTGATGATTGCCAGCAACTGGTCAAAGAGGCTTTTACCGATACTGATATTACCAATAAATTATTCCTGACATCAGCCAACTCCATCAACGTAGCAAGATGGCTGCCCCAGCAGTTTTATTATTTCTTTGCCTATAAGCAGTGGGTTGATAAAACGAATCCTCCTGTCATAGCTGTTCCGAGTGGAAATTTTGGAAATATCTGTGCGGGTATCCTTGCCATGAAGTCAGGTTTGCCGGTCAGGCATTTTATTGCAGCCTGTAATCTTAATGATATTGTAAGTGATTACCTGCAAACGGAAGTGTTCGAACCCAAAAAAGCCGTGGCTACTTTGAGCAATGCGATGGATGTGGCCAACCCAAGTAATTTTGTGCGTATACTGGAAATATTTAAATATGAGTTTCCTGAGTTGAAAAACAAATTATCATCTGCTACCGTCACTGATGAACTTACTTTAGCTACTATTGAAGAGGTATTTAAAAAATATAATTACCTGGCAGATCCGCACGGGGCCGTCGGTTATCGTTCCTTGTCAGATTACCTGCACCGGCATCCTGCCGAGAAAGGAATATTCCTGGAAACAGCACATCCGGTCAAATTTCCTGCCGCAGTGGAAAAAGCTACAGGTCGGCTGATGGCGGTGCCTGAGTCGTTGCAACCCATGATGGAAAAGGAGAAGCTCAGTATCTTTATCCCGGCAGCGTATACTGCCTTAAAAGATTATTTATTGCAAAAAGCCTGAAACAAACTACCTGTATGACCGCCCCTGAACAGTATATACAAAAGAACCGTGCTGCTTTATTTGACTGGCTGGTCCTAGCCATTAGTTTTTTACTGGGCTTTATCTTCCCTACACTTTCCGATTTCTTTCAATCCCCGGGTTATTATATCTGGATGATGGCGGCATTGCTTTTGTACGTTGCCGGAGCTGCAATAAAACATTTGCCGCTCAGTTACCGGCTTACCTATGCTGCAACAAAACTGAAGCCGGTCCCATACCTGCTGTTTTTAATAATAGGTCATTGGTTCATCCTGCTCATACTGGTATTTCTGGCGGAGCCTGGTTTCCGCCAACTGCTGCGTTTGCCAGCCCTGGAAAAAGATATTACAACAAGCGGGTGGATGCAGGTGGCAGCGGTAGGAATAGCTTGTTTTGTTACCTGGCTTGTTTACCGCACTAAGAGCAAGCGGAAGAGCCTGAAAAAATATTCAGCTCCTTTTTTATTCCTGATGGAGTTGATAGCCGATATTTTCCTGATAGCAGGTGTTTCGATTTTCTCATTTGTCTTTTGGGAAAAAGGAGTGATGGGGATGTTAAGCAAAACTTCTACACAAACAATCAGTGATATATGGTTCCTCTTTGTCTTCCTGTCAGTCCTGTTCCTGTTTTTCTATCTCCCGCTCCGATACCTGTTTTTTATCGAAAACAGGGAGGGCGGTGGTAACCGGAGAAGGCTATTCCTGATCTTCGGTTTCATCCTGTTAAAAGCCCTGTTTGAAATGCTGGCTATTTAACTTTTACACAGCCGGTACAACCTGTTTAATTTGGCCCGCAGTTATTATTTTTGCAGTTGATTATGCAGGATATTGAACCCTTTTATAACTGGCGGCACATTTATGTGAGTGAAGAGGATGAACGGTCTCCTTTTCATGGACGAACCTATTCCGAATTTGAATTTTCCCAAACTGTATACAATTATTATATCCATCCCCAATGGGATGATTTTGGCAGCCGAACGCTTTACCTCAAAGTACTGATCGCCGACTACGAAGAAAAATATGCCGTTATCGAAATGATTGGCGAGTGGAATGATGCCATTGAAAATGATATCATGGAACTGAAACGGGAAGTGCTGGAAAAATTCATGCAGCAAGGCATCTATAAATTCATTCTCATCGGGGAGAATGTGCTCAACTACCACAATGATGGTAAAGATTATTACGAAGAACTCTACGAGGAAGTAACGGATGAGAATGGCTGGGTAATTTGTTTAAACATGCCGGAACAAACACAATATGACTTTAAACATGCACACCTGAACCGCTACGTGGAATTAAAGGAACTGGATAACTGGCGAACTTACAAGCCCTTTCACCTGTTTAAGAAAATAGATAACGAACTAATGGCAAGACTGGGTAATTAACACTTTTTCATGAGCCGGACCGATGCTTTTTAGCAAGTAAAACTTTTCCCGTTTTTTGGCCTTCGGGTAGTATTTTTGCTGAAACCGGATTTCTCCTTTTAAGATATACATATGAAATGGTCTGAACTCTTTACTTCTTCGATTGGCAAAAAGTGGGTAATGGCATTAACGGGCATTTTTCTTATTCTCTTCCTTATTGTGCATGTGTCTTTGAATGCAACAGTCTGGGCCAATGATGGCGGCAAAATGTTTGAAGCCGGAGCCCATTTTATGGGTTCAAACATTGTACCCCGTATTTTGGAAATAGGATTAATGGTGAGTATCTTATTGCATATCATCCAGGGATTGATGCTGGAATTTCAAAACCGAAGCAAAAGAAAAAAAGGTTATGCCGTCGCGATGGGCAATAAAGGCAGCAAATGGTATAGCCGTAGCATGGGCTTATTAGGTACATTAATACTATTATTTTTAATTATGCATCTTGCACATTTTTGGGTACCCAATCGTAACAACCAGGGTTGGTTGCTGGGGCCTGAAATTTCCTTATATGAAAAAATGAAAGAAGTGTTCCGGGTGGATTGGGTGGTGCTCTTATATGTGCTGGGATGTTTTTCACTGGCCTGGCATTTACTGCATGGTTTTCTAAGTGCTTTTCGTACAGTTGGCGTAAGCAATAAAAAATATTTAGCGCTGTTACGCAATATTGGTATCGGGTTTTCGGTCGTTGTACCACTTGCGTTTGCGTTGATGCCGGTGAGTTTTTATTTAGGCTGGATCAGTTAGGTGAGGAGTGGGGAATAGCAAGTGGCTGGTAGTAGCCCCGGAGGGCCCTCATTTCGGTAGAACGAAAATGTAAGATGTATTCGAACCCCGTAGGGGTTCAACAATTGTTCAGCAGCGAATAGAAAGATGAAAAGTGCCCTTCGATAAACTCAGGGTAAACTGCAACCGGGATGCCATGAAAAACTGAAGCTGGGTAAAAAATCAAAAGTAACTCATTAGCATATTATCACATTTCAAATTGATTTATGTTGGATTCAAAAATACCAGCCGGACCGTTAAACGATAAATGGACAGATTATAAGGGCCATTGCAAATTGGTGAACCCCGCGAATAAACGCAAACTGGAGATCATCATTGTGGGTACCGGTCTCGCCGGTGCTTCCGCTGCAGCATCATTAGGTGAACTGGGATATAAAGTAAAAGCCTTTTGTTTCCAGGATTCTCCCAGAAGGGCGCATAGCATCGCTGCACAAGGTGGTATAAACGCCGCCAAGAATTACCAGAACGATGGTGATTCGGTCTTTCGTTTGTTTTATGATACCGTGAAAGGGGGCGACTATCGTGCCCGCGAATCGAATGTGCACCGCCTGGCGGAAGTAAGTGTGAATATTATTGACCAATGCGTGGCTCAGGGTGTTCCTTTTGCCCGTGACTATGGTGGCTTATTAAATAACCGCTCCTTTGGTGGTACACAGGTAAAAAGAACTTTTTATGCAGCCGGTCAAACCGGTCAGCAGTTATTGATAGGTGCTTACCAGGCATTGGAAAGACAGGTGGCATTGGGTAATGTAACAATGTATGCCCGGCATGAAATGCTGGATGTGGTGATGGTGGAAGGAAAGGCCAGAGGGATCATTGCCCGCAATTTAGTGAATGGTGAACTTGAAAGGCATTTCGGTCATGCGGTATTATTATGCTCCGGTGGTTACGGCAACGTGTTTTATTTATCGACCAATGCAATGGGCAGCAATGTAACCGCTGCCTGGAAAGCACATAAGAAAGGAGCGACCTTTGCTAATCCTTGCTTCACACAAATACATCCAACTTGTATTCCGGTTAGTGGTGATCATCAATCGAAGTTGACATTGATGTCTGAGTCGTTGCGGAATGACGGACGTATCTGGGTGCCCAAACAAAAAGACGACAAACGAAAAGCAAATGATATTCCGGAAGAAGAAAGAGATTATTACCTGGAACGTCGTTATCCTGCCTTTGGAAATTTAGTGCCGAGAGATGTAGCCTCAAGAGCAGCTAAAGAAAGATGTGATGCGGGATATGGAGTAGGTACTACCGGACAAGCTGTTTACTTAGATTTTAAATTCAACCTGATCAATAAATACGGTAAAGTAGAAGCAGGTAAATTAGCAATAGAAAATCCTGATATAGAAACATTGATGCGATTGGGTAAAGAAGTGGTGAAGGAAGAGTATGGTAACTTGTTTGACATGTACGAAAAAATTACCGGCGAAAATCCCTACGACGTGCCAATGAGAATTTATCCTGCGGTTCACTATACCATGGGTGGCCTTTGGGTAGATTATGAATTGATGACAAATGTAAAAGGTTTGTATTGCCTGGGCGAAGCAAATTTTAGCGACCATGGAGCAAATCGTTTGGGTGCTTCTGCATTAATGCAGGGATTGGCTGATGGTTATTTTGTAGTTCCTTATACGATTGGTAATTACCTGGCAGATGAAATTGCAACGAAGCCAATTCCATTGACGCATGAAGCATTTGAACAAACAGAGAAAGCGGTTGCTGACAGACTCAACACGTTAATGAACATCAAGGGCAAGCAAACTGTTGAGAGTTTTCATAAGCGGTTGGGTAAAATAATCTGGGAATATTGTGGTATGTCACGGAATGAAGCAGGTCTTAAACATGCCATAGCAGAAGTGCAGGCATTGAAAAAAGAATTCTGGACTGATGTAAGAATACCGGGATCGATCAATGAAATGAACCCGGAACTGGATAAAGCGGGTCGTGTGGCGGATTTTATTGAGTTGGGCGAGTTGATGTGTAAAGATGCACTGGACAGGAATGAAAGTTGCGGTGGTCACTTTCGTGAAGAAAGCCAGACCGCAGATGGGGAAGCTGAAAGAAAAGATAATGAGTTTGCGTATGTGGCCGCATGGGAATATGCAGGAGAAAACAACTGGAATTTACATAAAGAACAGTTGAATTTTGAAGTGGCGAAGCCAACACAACGGTCTTATAAATAAAAATTTCTAACGAACTATACTCTTTTATGGAGCATTATAACATGAACTTGACCCTGAAAGTTTGGCGTCAAAAAAATGCAAACGATTCAGGAAGATTTGAAACTTACCCGGTAAAAAATATTTCTTCCGAAATGTCTTTTCTTGAAATGATCGACGTACTGAACGAAGAGCTGATCACTGGTGGTAAGGATCCGATTGCATTTGACCATGATTGCCGCGAAGGTATTTGTGGTAGTTGTTCTATGTATATCAATGGCCGCCCGCACGGACCCTGGCATGCCAACACAACCTGCCAGTTGCACATGAGGGCTTATAAAGATGGTGATACGATCGTTATTGAACCCTGGAGGGCCAATGCATTCCCGGTCATCAAGGACCTGGTGGTTAATCGTTCTGCCTTTGACCGTATCATACAAGCCGGAGGTTATATTTCTGTCAATACCGGCAATGCTGTGGATGCGAATGCAACACCGGTACAAAAAGATAAGGCCGATGCCGCTTTTGCCGCTGCCGCCTGTATTGGATGCGGAGCTTGCGTGGCAGCCTGTAAAAATTCTTCGGCGTTGTTATTTGTTTCAGCGAAAGTTTCTCACTTAGCCTTATTGCCACAGGGTGGGCCGGAAAGAAAATCAAGGGCCCTGAATATGGTGGCGCAGATGGATAAAGAAGGTTTTGGTTCCTGTACGAATACCGGGGCCTGTGAAGCTGTTTGTCCTAAAGAAATTTCTATTGAAAATATTGCACGACTGAACCGGGAGTATATGTTCGCAGGTGCCAGTTCCGATAAATAACTTTTTTATTTGAGAGACGAGAGTATCTAGCGAAGACGCCAATTCAGAATAACTGAATCTTCATTTGTTTTATATTTTGCGTCGCAGCGGGTTTGCGAGATCTATTGACTTTCGCAACAGGTTTTTTTTATGAACTAAAACCGCCTAGTTGCTTTTACAGATACTACCCAGAGCGGATCGCTTCCAAATTCTTTCATGATAACTATACCGGGCCCAACAGCGATCTTGCTATTGACAAAATAGGAGGCAGCTAATTTACTCCCGATCGTAAAACGGGTTGTACTATTGTAAATTCCTATTGCAGGCCCGGCGGTCAATGAAATACTGGTTTTTACGATAGGGTTGTAAAGAAGCCCGGCAAAAGCGTGCATAAAACTATAGCCAGGATATTTATAGGGAGATCCGCTTACGGTTTCCTTTTTCCCCAGGTAATAAGCGAAACCCCCGTTATAAGTAAATATAAATTTTCTCACCCTGGTAAGTCCAAACGTATGCCTGGCTGGAGACACATCTACCGCCATGCCGATAAAATGGGTAGAGGAGAAGTTCCCGATGGGCAGGTTAACACCAAAAGAAACAGCAATGTCTTTGCCCGGCGAAACAGTTTTTTTACTGGTTGATGTTTGTGACAATACAGGCAGGATGAAAAAAATTGTGAGCAGAAAAGTAAATATCTTTTTTTTCATGTGACCTGTAAGCCGTTTTAGTGACAGTGTTAACGGATAATGACAAAAGTTCCTTTCTTCGCTACTCGTTTACCAGACCTGGTGTCCACCCCGTTTACGATCCAAACATAGACCCCGGTATCCTGTACCAGGCCATTCAGCTTTCCATTCCATCCCACTTCTTTTTGTGCCGTCATAAATATTTTTTGCCCCCAACGGTTATAGATGCTGAATTCAAGGAGGTCAAACTCATCTGATAGGAAGGGTTTGAAAATATCATTCTTACCGTCATTATTGGGTGTAAAAGCTGTTGGAACATATATCCCCGGCACCTGCCGCACTTTAATATAAACAGAATCGGTATCCTGACAACCAGCTTCGTTAAATGCTGTTACCACATACATGGTGTTACGTAATGGTTTTGCTACCGGGTTGGCAATAGCCGGGTTGGATAAACCAGTATTGGGTGTCCATTTAAAATTAGTGCCACCACCGGTCACATTCAGCTGCACGGTTTCACCCGCGTCAATTTCACTGCCGGGGGATACCTGTATATTCAAGACTTTCAGGTCAACCGGATGTGTAATGGACTGATCCAGGCAAGCCTTGGTTGTTTTGATAGTAAGCCGTACATTAAAAATACCACCCGAACTAAACGTGTGAACCGGATTGGTATCAGCAGCGGTATTACCATCATCAAAGTCCCAGTAATATTGAACTTTGGCCGTATCCGGTAAAAAGCTGGATTTGTTGGTGAACTCTGCTACACCTGTTGAACAAACGGCTGTAAAGTCAAATGCAGGTGTCAGTATAACTCCTTTGGGAACGACCTTTTTTTTAATCGTACGCTCAAAAAGCTGGCATCCACCAGTTGAACGGATGATGAGGGTGACCGTGTAACGTTGAGCTGTAACTGCGAAACTATGGACCGGGTTTTGTGCAGTAGATGTAAAACCGTCTCCAAAATCCCAAACCCATGTTATAGTACCGGGTACGGAGGCAAATCCGTTGAACTGAACAGTTCCGGTACAACTATCCATGATGCTGTAATCATACCGGTTGCTGCCATCATAAGAAAGATCATTAATATAAGCGGGAAAGCCGATATAAGCTGAACCGCCGATGCCTTCATTGACATCAACCTGCCCTTTTTGAAAATTACATCCGGCTCCTTTCACATTGGGACTATTGATCACCCCCAGAAGGGTAGAAGGCTGGGCCAGGTATATTTTTTCATCCGGGGCCAATTGAATACCATAATAGGAAGTATTAACTGTTTTGATAATTACACGGGAGGAGATCACATACGCTGCTGTTGGCAGGGTTGCTTCCAGTTGATCTAATTCCTGTTCAAAGGGTCTTGACAGATATAGGAATCTTGAATTGGAAGAATATTCACAGGAAATGATCTGCCCACCGGCAAAACCTACCTGCCTTGGATTAGTGATGCTGCCGGTTGCATTATCAAAATCGAATAACTGGACATAGTTGGGAACCGGGTTGGTATCATCAAATGATGGAAAATGGGCCTGGCATAGTTGTTTCCCATCAGGACTTACTTTCATCATTCCTGTATTCATGAGATCATATCCATTAAGCACAAAGCCTACCGTTGATACTACTGCAGTAGTATTTAATCCATTACAATCGATCAGCCAGGATCTGAAAATATTGGAACTCCGGTCATTGGTGATTAGCCAAACGCTGGTTCCGTTCTGATGACGGGCGGCTGTCAATCTTTCTGTACACGAAGCCCATAACAAAGTATTTTTACTGATCACTTCCCCATTGCCATTATCCAGGGTGATATCCACGAGGGAGTAATTATAGCCGGCCGCAAAATCCGTTTCAATCGCATCGGTTGTGAAAATATAATAGAGGTTGATATTGCCCGGATGTGGGATGATAATGGCAGATTGAACAGAGGAAATATTGCCCAACAACCCGTTTCCATTCAACATAACCTGGTGATTACGGTTGTAAACCGTTACCCCATTTGTATAAAATAAAAGGTTGCCGTTCTTATCGCAGATATTGGACGATCCCTCATCGGTGTCCATGGCACTGTTATGCAGGGGGGCCGGAGGTGTTTGCCCAAAATCCAGCCCTGCTTTTTTACCAAAATACCAGATATTGTTTTGTTGCGCATCAACGTATTGAAAGCTGAATAAACAAATAAACAATAATACGCGGATTCCTGGCATAGTTAATTTTGTCATCAGTGCTTTTCGGGGTCGAATTTCGACAAATTTCCTCTTTTTTTTTCGTAATTAACATCAAGGGATAACTTTCATGCAATAAAATGAGCGAATTTTACGATTTTGAATAAAACTGACTGTATTTGAATTGCTTAGCTAGGATATTGTGTATCGGTTTTATAGTATTATCACCCTTTTGGAGCGATGCCCAGCTCCCTGTCGGCACTATAACTAGCAGCAACCTGCGCCAAAAGATCCTCAAGATAGAATCGGATAGTTTGAAAATCGATACAATCAGCATTGTGCCGAATAGTTTTTCCATTGCCTATGTTTCTCCGGCTGATTATCGACTTGATATTGTAAAAGCGATCTTATACTGGAAGAAGAAACCGGGCACCGAAATGGTGACAGTTACTTACCGGGTATTTCCTTTTCGCCTGAATCCAGTGGCCCAGCGAATGAGCTTCGATAGTGTCATGAATAATTTCTATGTAAAGCCTTTTGAATTCAACAATGGGCTGACCAATGCCCAACGGGGGATATTTGATTTTGGTACCCTGAAAGCGGAAGGAAGTTTTGGCCGGCAGATCGGTTTTGGAAATCGGCAGGATGCGGTACTCAATTCTACACTGAACCTCCAGTTAAGTGGCATGCTGGGCGACAGCATAGAGATACAGGCCGCTATTACAGATAATAATATTCCTATACAACCTGATGGCAACACGCAACAGCTCAACGAATTTGATCAGGTATTCCTGCAATTTAAAAAAAGAAACTGGCAATTGAACCTGGGTGATATTGATATCAGGCAAAATCAAAGTTATTTCCTGAATTTCTACAAACGGTTACAGGGAATTTTATTTCAAACAACGAACCGGCTCTCCAACAGCATTACTTCTAAAACCCTGGCCAGTGGCTCCATTGCCAAGGGAAAATTCACCCGAAATTTTATTGAAGCACTGGAAGGTAACCAGGGCCCTTACCGGCTTCGTGGTGCTAACAGCGAATTCTTTTTTATCATACTGGCGAATACAGAAAGAGTTTTTATTGACGGCCAATTGCTGCAACGCGGAGAAGACCAGGACTATGTGATCAATTACAATTCAGCTGAAATTACGTTTACACCTAATCGCATGATCACCAAAGACAGCCGGATACAGGTAGAGTTTGAATATGCCGACCGGAATTTTCTCAATGCCAATCTTTATCTCTCCCAGGAATTTAATATCAACGAAAAACTTAAGATCAGGATCGGCGCTTTTAATAACAGTGATGCCAAAAATTCACAGATCAATCAAATACTGGACCCCAGACAAAAACAATTCCTGGCCGATATCGGTGATAGCATTCAAAATGCACTGTACCCCGCAGCGATACTGGATACTTTTGCCGTTGGTAAGATTTTATATGAAAAGATCTATGCAGGAACGGATTCCTTTTACCTGTATTCCACCAACCCGGCGCTTGCTCAATACAGTTTATCTTTTGTAGATGTACTTGAAGGCAATGGTAATTATATCACGGATTATAACGGGGCAAACGGTAAAGTATATAAATACGTAGCACCCATAGCCGGTATCAAACAGGGACGGTATGAACCGGTGCAGATATTGGTGACACCCAAGAAGCAACAGATCGTTAACCTCGGGGTCGAATATGCGATCAATAAAACCACCCTGCTAAAAACTGAAATCGCTACCAGTAATAATGATCCTAATACCTTTTCTTCGAAGAACAATGGTGATGACAGGGGATGGGCAGCAAAATTTCAACTGAGTAATGAAAAAATTTTACGCCAGGCCAGGCAACTCCAATTAAACACAGCATTGGATTATGAATATGTACAACAGAAATTCAAACCGTTGGAGCGGCTGCGTACAGTGGAATTCTCAAGGGACTGGGGCCTTACATTTAACCAGTTACCGGCCGATGAAAATATTATCCGGGCAACGGCGGGATTGAGCGACAAAACTAAACATTCGATTTCTTATGGCTTTATCAATTACCGGCGAAGCGATAAATACAATGGGGTGCAAAACTCTTTAGTCCATATAGCTGACTGGAAAGGCTGGCAGATCAATAATCAGTTTGTCATTACCAATTTCAACACGCTGTTGGATAAAGGAACTTTTTTACGTCCCGTAATTGATATCAGCAAAGAATTAAAACAGATCAAGAACTGGCGACTGGGTCTTAAATATGCTATTGAGCACAACGAAGCCCGGAATAAGACATCGGATACATTAACACCGGCTGCTTTTTCATTTGATAGTTATTCAGTCTACCTGAAATCCGATGAAAATAAAAAGAACAGGTATGGGGTCACTTTCTTTACCCGGTCAGATAAATACCCGGTGAGCAAAGATTTTGTCAGAGGCGACAGGAGCCTGAACCTCAACTTGCAAACAGAATTACTGGCCAACCCCAGGCGGCAGTTTTATTTAAATACCACGTTCAGGAAATTGAAAGTATATAATGCTGTTATCTCCAAACAAAAAGAAGATGAAACCATTTTGGGCCGGGCTGAATATGTTATGAATGAATGGAAGGGATTACTGAACGGTAATATCTTATATGAAGTGGGAGCAGGGCAGGAGCAGCGCAGAGATTTTGCTTATCTTGAAGTACCCGCCGGAACAGGACAATTTGCCTGGATCGATTATAACAGTGATGGGGTACAACAGCTGAATGAATTTGAAATAGCTGCCTTTATTGACCAGGCAAAATTTATCCGCATATTTACGCCAACAAACGAGTTTATCAAGGCCAATTTTATTACGTTCAATTATAGCTTTACTATAAATCCAAGGTCATTGCTTACCAAACCAAATTTAAAAGGTATCAGAAAGTTGTTGACCCGTCTCAATCTCGTAACCTCCTTACAAACCAGTAAAAAATCAATCGCCAAAGGCACATTTGAATTCAACCCCTTTAAGTATAATGTTAACGATACGGCCCTTGTAACGTTAAATACGGTCATTTTAAATACCCTCTCTTTCAACCGTTTCAACAGCAAATGGGGAGTAGATCTCAGCAATCTCCGCAATAATGGAAAATCCCTGCTTACCTATGGTTATGAAAGCAGACGGCTGAATGATTGGTTGGTAAAATGGCGTTGGAATATCAGCCGGGCTTTTTCGCTGAATGTAAATGGGAAAAAAGGAGAAAATGCTTTATATACGCCACAGTTTGTCAACCGGAATTACCAATTGACCTCCTACAGTGCAGAACCTTTTCTGACCTTTATCAAGGGAACGGCTTTCCGGATTGTTACCAGTTATAAATTGGATAATAAGAAAAACCTGCCTGTATATGGCAATCAAAAATCTACTTCGCATTCCCTCAATGTTGAATCGAAATATAATATTTTGCAAAGCAGTTCTATCACCGGGAAGTTTACCTTCAATACGATCGACTACAAAGATCCGCTAAGCGGTAATGTGGCTAATACGACGGTGAGCTATATCATGCTGGATGGATTGTTGCCGGGTAAGAATTATCTCTGGTCACTAGGCTTCAGCAAACGCTTATTAAATAACCTGGAATTGAATTTCCAGTACGACGGAAGAAAGTCCGGCACGTCAAAAACAGTACATATAGGAAGGGCTGCGATCACGGCCTTGTTTTAGACCTCCGATTATTTTGATTTTATTTCATTATGAGGAAAGAATTGATTTATGAAAATTTTTTGTTTTCCTGATAATCATTTCTAATCCTGTAAATCTTAGTTCTATACATTAAACCTGAAATGCATCACATCTCCGTCCTTCACGATATATTCTTTTCCTTCTATCCGAAGCTTGCCCACTTCGCGGCAGGCAGCTTCTGAACCGTAGTGAATAAAGTCATTGTAGCCAATCACTTCCGCCTTGATAAAACCTTTTTCAAAGTCTGTATGGATAACACCAGCTGCCTGCGGGGCTTTCCAGCCTTCGTGGATGGTCCAGGCCCTTACTTCCTGTACACCAGCAGTGAAATAGGTATAGAGATTAAGGAGTTTATATGCTGAGTGAATTAAGCGGTCGAGAGCAGGTTCCTTCATACTATATTCTTCCATAAACAATTGCCGGTCATCAACGTTTTCCATCTCAGCGATCTGTGCTTCGATATTATTGTTCATGATGATCACTTCTGCCTTTTCATGCTGAACCGATTCTTTTAAGGTATCAGAGAATTTATTGCCGGTATGCATAGAAGGTTCATCTACATTGGCTACATAGAGAACCGGTTTATCCGTCAATAAACATAGATCGGCAATGGCGTTTTTTTCTTCCTTGTCAAGGTCGAGTTCGCGGATGTTCTTTCCTTTTTCCAGGTGCTCTTTACACTTTAATAAGGTTTCCAGTTCTGCTTTGTACTTTGGTTCCAGTTTAAGTTGCTTCTCTGTTTTGGATATCTTTTTTTCTACACTGTCCAGGTCCTTTAACTGCAGCTCTGTATCAATAATCTCTTTATCACTCACCGGGTTTATCGCTCCTTCATCCCGGAGAATATTTTCGTCTTCAAAACAACGGATCACATGAATGATAGCATCCACTTCCCGGATATTCCCCAGAAACTTATTCCCCAGTCCTTCTCCTTTACTGGCACCTCGTACCAAACCGGCGATATCCACAATTTCGATCTGGGTGGGTACAGTACGGTTCGGTACCACCAATTCCGCTAATTTATTTATCCGGGGATCCGGCACATCTACCAACCCAACGTTGGGGTCGATTGTACAGAACCGGTAATTACTCGCCTGTGCCTTGGCACTGTTGCTAACCGCATTAAATAAGGTTGATTTACCTACGTTTGGTAATCCTACAATTCCTGCTTGTAAAGCCATGATCTTATTGCTGATTTAATATTTTCAATCTTTGATTGCTGTCAACTATTCCCCAAAAAGCACTAATTTCCAAAAAGAGGCGCAAAGATAAGCTATACAGACTTAATTGTATTTAACCGGGAAAAGAAGCTTTTGGTGTTTAGGAAAAAATCTTCAATCTTCAATCTGAAATAAAAAATTATATATGGCTCTTAGTCGTATCTGGTCTGCCTTTATTATCATCGCTATCACCATGGCCGGTTTCAAATTTCTTGCTGTGGATGGCAACCAGCAGATATTTACCCAAATGGTTATCAGCAAGAGCGGTGACTCGGTAAAAGTGAAGGAAATGGAGCTTGCTTCAGCTAATCCTGCACTGGTCGTTGCGCTGGATACCCTGCAGCGGGTTCAGCAGGGTAACTTAATTTATAAAAAAGAAGGAGAGAAGCTGGTAGCGGTAAAACACCAGAAAGTAAATGGTATCATCGAAACCTGCAAGGATGCGGTTAATATCTGTATTGGCCTGATAGGAGTAATGACCTTGTTCATGGGTTTTATGAGCATTGCAGAAAAAGCCGGTGGCATCCGTTTTTTATCCCGGATCATTGGACCATTTTTCTCCAGGATATTCCCGGATGTGCCGAAAGAACACCCGGCTCATGGACATATGATGATGAATTTTTCTGCTAATTTGCTGGGGCTTGATAACGCAGCCACACCTTTTGGAATTAAGGCCATGGAAAGCCTGCAGGAATTGAATCCTGATAAACAACGGGCTTCCAATGCCCAGATCATGTTTCTCTGTCTCCATGCATCAGGATTGACCCTGATCCCGGTTAGTATTATTGCATTAAGGGCAGGAGCCGGGGCCAAAAATGCGACCGACATCTTTATTCCCTGTATGATCGCCACTTTTGCAGCCACCATTGCCGCTATGATCATTGTATCCATGCGGCAACGGATCAATTTATTTCAGCCGGTCATCCTGGCCTGGGTCATCGGTATCTCGGCCCTGATCGCCCTGCTGGTACTTTATCTGGTCAGGCTCGATAAGAGCTCCTTGGAATTTTTCTCGGGTTCATTTGGAAATGGCTTACTCTTACTGATCCTTTTACTCATTGTGCTGGGAGGCGTATATAAAAAGATCGACATCTTTAGTGCTTTTATTGACGGGGCCAGGGGTGGTTTTGAAACAGCGGTTCGTATCATTCCTTATTTAGTAGGGATGCTGGTAGCCATCAGTATGCTCCGCACAAGCGGTACTTTTGACTACATCATTGAAGGGATGAAAAATCTTTTTACCCTGTTTGGTACTGATACAAGATTTGTAGACGGCTTACCTACCGCACTGGTAAAACCCTTTAGTGGCGGCGCTGCCCGGGGGATGATGGTTGATACCATGAGCACTTTCGGGGCCGATTCTTTTGCCGGGCGTTTATCCTGTGTATTGCAGGGCTCTTCAGATACTACCTTTTATGTGATCGCCGTTTACTTTGGTGCGGTGAGTGTAAAGAATACGAGGTATGCTATTGGTTCAATGTTGCTGGCTGATTTGGTGGGGATTATAACTTCTATTGCGATGGCGTATTTGTTCTTTTCCTGACATTAAAAACCCCGCCTCGTATAAAACGAAGCAGGGTTTTTTGCCTGATAAAAAATAATTTTATCTATCTGTATAAATTTGTCCTACCCTTGTTCCTCTGTGAGAACCTCTGTATACTAATGTATAGCTTCTCTTTTCCCTGAAGAAGTTCCCTACTGAAAGTTTAATGATATTGGTTGTTGAACCTGTTTCCCGGATATATAATGTATCGGGAGTAGTATTTGTAGGATAAGGAATAAAATTAGTGACATCTGTTACCGCTACATTCGTAAAAATGTTTACGTTCCTGTTAAAAGAAAATATATCTATAGCTGGTACAATAGTTGGGTTATAGATAAAATTAGCAAACCTTATCCGGCAGGTAGTATCAGCAGGTATCTCATATACTGTTAGCACAGTTTTTTGTTTTGGAGCATTGATCGTATCATACATAAAGATCGAATAATTCTTATTTACCTGCATGTTTTCAGCAAAAGACAGTGGAATTTGCATGGTTGTAGCAAGTGTATCTCTGACAAGAAATGCTTTTAACCCCGCAGGTATGCTGGCAGCGTAAACGCCAGAGGCGGGAAACATGCTGCCGGAAGATAATAAAGCACCTGTGACAGGATCACCGTCAACATAAACATAATTTCTGCTGGCATTAACGGTTGCAACAAAAACCCTTATCAGGCTCCTGTTATTAAGGTTAGACTGAGTTACTAATTGCCCATCCGATGATTTTTCGCAGGAAGAAAATAGCAACCCCAGTGAGAGCAAAGAAACCAGGCCGGCAGTATATATTTTAAATGATTTCATATTTATTTTTTTTGCTTGGTAATGATTAAGGTTTCGAGAACCATTGTTCTTTTGTGTGATAGTCCAGCGCAGTAGCACCTATCCTTATTAATTCATTCAGGTTCCACACATATTCTGAATTAAACCTTGGCCTCAAACGATAAATCAATTTACCGCCGTTGTTGGCATATAAATCAGAGCCGGATGGAGGTGTAAAACCCCTGTAAACCTGTTGGCCGGTGTTTTCATCTAAATCTATATAGTGATACCTTCTCATATCTACCCAGGTTTCAAGTGTACCATGAATATATAGGGCAATATATTTCTGCATCATGATATGTGTGAGTGTAAGATTAGCTGCTGTAGGAACCACGGCGAGGTTATTAACAAAATTATCCCTGATAGTAGTGGTAAGCAGGCTGGATGCAGGAACGTTATCGCTATAAGTGGCCTGCAGCATATCGAAATTCAGTTCGATGCCTTTTTTATAAGCGGCTAAGGCTCCGACTTTGTCACCTGTTCTGAAAAGAGCTTCCGATTTTATAAACTGAATTTCAGATGCTGTAAGTACCGGGAATTGAGATGCATTGCGGAAAAGATAGCGGCAATTATTGTCACTTCCGGGAGAAGTATTATTTACACCTGCTGCCTGGTTTATACCCCAGAAACTTTCAGGTCTGTCATTGGGCGTTATCACCGTTTGTCCTTTGTTTGGCAATAGCCCTTTAAATGTTCCATTTGTATTGGTACGAAGCAGGTACATGGCTCTTGGATCTACTACACCTGGAAAAGCGGCGTTTAGCCCTGACTCCAGATCAGCCATAAATGCAGACTGACGAATAGCTGATTCTACAACAACAGCCTGGCTGGCAAGATTACCCCTTAATGGGCCAAAAAAATTGCTATTTCCACTAATTCCAGTGCTGGCAAATTTTACTGTTGCATTGTCTGCATTGCTATTGACTGACAGGTTACAATAAAAAAGTACCGAGTCAGCCTGGTAGCTTGCTTTATTAGTCAGGTGGTGAAAAGATCGGGCAAGAATACCATAAACAAATTTTTTCCATTTATCAGTACTGCCACCATTCAAGTATTGATCTCCTATTGCAAGGTTAGCAGGGCTGGCGGCATCCCCGGTATTGTTGAGGTAGGCCAGTGCTTCGTGGCAAAGGCTGCGTACATAATTATACACATCTTCCTGGGTGCCGTAGCTGAAGGTAAGTGCACCGGTATTAAAGGCTTCGCCGGTTGTTATAACTTCACCATGATAGTCGGATAGCTGAAGCCAGCTCCAGGCAAAAATTGCTTTGCCCACACCTGCATAATCCCATTTCTTTTCTTCTATGGCCCATTTGATCATGTTATTGCAATTCTGACCGATATCATAGAAATGTGTACGCCAAAGTGAAGCAGCATTGTCTGTCCCGGGGCGGTTACCCATTTGATCCCATTCGCCGGCAGAATTACAGAAAAGAAAATTCTGAATAAACTTTCCGACAAATCGTATGTCGTTTAATGGGCCGTGTCCGGCACTGTTACCGGCCATAGTGGCGACAATTCCGGGTAGCAATTTTTCAACAGCAACCCTTACATCTGCGTTGGGATTGGCATACGCCTCGTCTATTTTTTTGGTGCAACTGCTTACAAAAACAGCCAGTAAGACTACGGAGCTTATTCCTATTATTACTTTTTTCATTGCTGAATATTTTGTGTTCATTAATATTTATTTAGAGGCCAATTTTGAATCCAAAATTGACACTTACTGGTGCAGGTACATTACCAAAATCAAAGCCTGAACCACCAACACCGCGGGTGCCGGAAGTGTTGCTGCTTACAGCCGGGTCAGCTCCTGTATAGTTGGTCATCAATACCAGGTCGTTACCTGTTACAAATAAACCAAATGATTTCAGGAATTTCATTCGTTGAATCATACGCTGTGGGAACGTATAGCGAAGTGTAATATCCCTGAGTCTGAACCAGTTTATATCTTTTTCAATGAACTCTTCTTCTGGCAATAACACATAATAGTTTTGATTATATGCCGGAATAACAACTATTGAATTCCTTGTTGGTGTACTTGAATTTTGTAACCCATCATTTAATACACCATTAACTACTCTTGGGGTATATCGATCATCAGTACGTCTACTAACGCCTTGTAAAGTCATGTACATATCGGTAGCGTTGAAAATATCGCCGCCAACTCTTAAGTCCCAAACAAAATTAAGCGCCCAGTTACCCATTTTCATGTTATTAACCCAACCAACAGTAAAGTCAGGGTTTCTATCGCCTCTTACTTTAAAATTTGCATCAAGCACAGGTAACCCGGTAGTAGGGTTAATGAGAATGTCGCCCTTATTATTTCTTGAATAACCGTGTGCTGTAATAGCAGTTGTCGGGCCCCCGGTAACAAGTCCGCCCCGGGCATTACCATATACCCATGTATCAGATATATAGAATTCAGGAACGTTGGCTGGCAATGAAAGCACTTCGTTTTTCATTTTATTGAAATTAAACCTCATGTTCCAGGTAAAATTTTTCCTGACAATCGGATTAAAATCTAGCCCAATCTCAATACCTGTATTTCTTGTACTGCCTACATTAATGGTATTGAGTACATAGCCTGTGCCATAACTGGCCCTGAAATTTTCTGCAATTTGTTTTTTATTCAGCGTATTGTAATAGGTTATATCAAACCCTATTTTCCCTTTGAAAAGTTTTGTTTCAGTTCCTATTTCATACGTGTTTTGCAATTCTGGTTCCAGTAAGAAATTATTATTGGCAAAACCGTAGGCAAAACCACCTCCGCTGGATGTTATATTATTAAAAACAGACTGGTTTGCATAGGGTGCACTTGACCGGGCAGTGCTGGCCAAAGAAGTACGCAATTTCATATAACTAATGTAATTGTTCTTTTTTATTACAGGAAACATATCGCTTACAATAAGGCTCAGGCTTCCTGCCGGATAATTATATTTTCTAAACTCTTTAGGAAATATTGATGATGTTTCAAACCGGTGAGAGTAGGTGAAGAAAGCCATGTTTTTATAATTAACAGAAAATTCCCCAAAGAAAGCCAGTTGGCGGCTGAGAACAAAGTTATAAAGTCCCCCAGGCGCTAAAAGCCCTCTGTTAAGACGCAACCTTGTACCTCCTCTGGTTGCACTACTGTCACCCATCCATTGATCTATCTGGCCTTGTGAAACTACAGCATTGTCTTTCACCATCTGTCCAAGGCTATTCACAGAATCTACGAGGTTGGTGCCGAAAACTGAATACATTTGAGTTTTGTTATCCTGCCACATTGTACCTCCCAAAAACCTTAAATTAAATTTGCCGATTGATTTTTTTGCGGTAGCGGTAATCGTATGGTTGTATCCGCTGTACTCACGGTAGTAATTATCCTGTTGCCCACCTAAACCCCTGGTTAATATGGAAGAAAGGGGATGGAAGAATGACCAGCCTTGTGAAGTAAAACGATCATATCCAAATCTACCAGAAATATTTAGCCATTTAAAGGGATTAATATTTATGCCGATCGTCGCGATATACCTGTCTGTTTCATCATAACCACGGTTAAACTTCACATTGAAATAAGGGTTATCAATTTCAGAGTTTGGCGAAATAGCATATAATAATTTTTTGCCTCCGCTTGCATCCTGGTAGTCTCTAATATCATTTGTAGTAGGCCAAATCATCAGGTTTAGTAAATAACCGCCAGCTCCACGTTTAGGTTTATCGTTAGAATTGTGGATATAGCTGATAGAAGGATTAATTTCAATATACTTTCCAATTTTGGTGTTATTGGTAAGTCTCAGTGAATACCTGCTGTATGCATTTTCAGGAACTACACCTTCCTGATCGAGGAAAGAGCCTGAAAAACGAAAGCTGTAATTCTTTTTACCATATTCTGCTGTCAGGTTGTGATTTTGTGTGAAAGCAGTTTGGAAAAAATTATCTACGTTATCAAATTTCTGAACATTAGCATCGTATGCCGGACCGAAATAAGTAAATACATTATCGGTCACTCCATTAATACCAGGCCTCCATTTGGTCGTAAAATTTGGAAACCTTGTCAGTCTTGAAAGCCGGAATGAATTATCATATGTAACAGCAAATTTTCCATCGGTCTTTCCTTTTTTCGTAGATATTACGATGGCTCCTGAACTGGCCTGGCTACCATATAAAGCGGTTGCTTCCGGGCCTTTCAATACTGTTATTGACTCAATATCATTGGGGTTAATATCAGCCATTCTGTTGGTGTAATCCGTATTTCTATTGGCAGTCTGGTTAATATTTCGGGCAGAGGTTTCTACAAGTCCTAAAGTAGCACCGCCACCTGATTCATTAACAGAAGAATTATCCATAATTATTCCATCAATAATAAATAAAGGCTGGTTATCCAATGCCATGGAATTAAAGCCTCTGAGAACAATTTGTGAGGAAGAACCTGCAGCACCACCAGTCGGGTTGACAGTTAAACCGGCAACCCGGCCGGAAAGTCCATTAAGAAAATTTTCTCTTTGTGTTTCTGCAACTTCTGCACCTGAAACTTTTGAAACGGAATATCCAAGTTCACGGGGTGATCTTTTTTGATCAAGTGCGGTTACAATAACTTCATCCATCGTATTATCGGATGCCTTCATGCTAACACCAATAGTACTGCCATCACCAGTTTTTATATCCTGGGTTTCAAAACCTACATAGGATATTTGCAAAGTTTCGCCAGAGTTGGCTTTAATAGAAAATTTTCCATCCGCATCTGAAGTTACAATGCGACGGGTGCCTTTTACCCTGACGGTTACACCACTAAGCGGTGTCTTATTGTCCTCTGATAGAATAGTACCGGAAACTGTTTTTTCCTGTGCCTGCAGGGCAGGTGGCAGCAAAAGCAGCAATAACGATAGCGACAGGAACAATTGGAGAATTTTTCTCATAGCTGTTTTTTTAGATATATTAATTAATAAGCAGTTTCAAAATTTTAATATGAATAGACTATACCACTTTTACCCCCGCATCATGATATGGTTTCAATATCGGGTCATCCGCAGGTAATTCTGTTATCAGCATATCTATTTCATCTATTCCACAAACCCTGATGGGCTGCACAGAATTTACTTTTTCAGCAATGCTCAGGCAAACCACCATTTTAGAAGACTCTATCATGGCCTTCTTTAGCTGCACCACTTCCCAATCATTATCGGTAATTCCATGCTCAGCGTCTATGGCATTCGTACCCAAAAAGCAGATATCAGCTTTCATCTGTTTTATTTTTGCAATCGCCTCAGAACCAACGGTTATTTTAGAATTTCTTGAAATTTTATCTCCGATTACAATGACTTCAATATTTGGATGGTGCATATATTCCAGGATGGCGGGGATGCTGCCGGAAATAAAAGTGGCTTTTAACTGAGGTGGTAATGACCTGGCCAGTTCCATGATGGTGGTACCTCCGCTGGTTAATACGAACATGCCATCACTAATCAGAGCAATGGCCTTTTTGGCAATGACCTGCTTTTGGTTTTGCGAGTAAACACCATTATTGGAAAAATACACCTGGTTGAAGGAATGGGAGAGAGCGCCTCCGTGTACTTTAATCACTTTTCCTTCCTCGGAAAGTTCTTGCAGGTCACGACGAATGGTATCTTCCGACACATTTATTTCTGTGCAGAGTGAAGAAGAAAGGACCTTGTTGTGCAGGTTTACCTGATGAAGAATATAGGCCTGTCTTTCCTTTTTAAGCATTCGTCAGTTTTGATCTGTTAAATATATATGAAATTCCCGCACAAAAACGCAGAAGTTCGAAAATATTTGCACACATATTGTGGAAAATTGGAGGAAATTGATATGCAGCTTATTTAGCCCGGTGCTGTCGGGCCGGGATAGTGGTTCCGAAGAAAGTTTAAAGTCCGGGTTTAAGCTGCAAAGTCTGCTGTGTTTCAGTAAAAATTATTAATTCGTTAGGGTATACTATAAAAAAACCCGTCCCACCAAAGCGGGACGGGGAGCTTACATACAAACTCAAAGTATTGTTAGTAGTTCATGGCTTAGCGTTCATGGAAGATTAACTTTCAATAAACGGCAATGAACTATAATCCATGAACCATGAACTAAAACTTATTTACCAAATGTGAATCTTGCGGTGAAGCCGATTGCTGCCGGTTCGAAATTGATATCCGTAACGATATTTAATTCAGGTTTCCAGTCCATGGAAATGTTCAATGGAATATTGTTGAATTTATAATCGAGCCCGATAATGCCCTGGGCACCGAAGTTGGCTTCGGTGGATGTTTTCTGTGTATTCACATTCACTTTTTTCAAAAAACCAACATAGCCACCGCCTCCATAGAAATAGGTAAGACCCGAAGCAGATAAAGGTTTATGAAATTCGATCAAAGCACCCAATGCCAGGGGATCACCGAAGGTAAATAAGCCTTCGATAGCGGTGGTTGGGTTGATAAAATGCTTGATGGAAATGGAATTGTTTTGCATGGCACTGGAACTGCTGAGGCGAACACCCAATGCGGTTTTATACCCTGTACCCTGCGGGTCATTCTGGGCCGATACGGTGTTCGATGAGCCGATACCAGCTACCAGTAAGCATACAACGATTAATTTCTTCATGGTGATTTGATTTTGCTCTATGTTAAACGAAAAATGATGCCCCGAAGTCTAAAGGAAATGCAAAAGTTTGTCTAAGAGCTAAAGGAGAAGAAAGGAATGAAAGAGATGGTGCAGAAGTTCCCTGGCCTTTACATATCTCACTCAATGCAGCTAATTGGGGAAGGAGGTTAAAAGAGAAAAGGAGAAAAAGAGTTAATGCCGGCTTCCTCCTATTTTTTATAAAATCATTTAAAGCAATAAGAGCAGGCGGCATAAAGGAAATTTTGAGAATATGTTCGGGTCTTAGGTAGACTCTTTTGCTCCTTTTCTCTTTTGTACTCTTAGCTTAGAATAAATCAAACTTCGTCTTCGGTCTCCTTTCATCCAGCCACCTGAAATTGGGGAGACGCATTTCCAGCGGGTTCTTTTGTTTGATGGGCCAGATAGTACCAATTACATTACTGCGGAAAACAACTCTTTTAAGGGCCTGTTCTTTAAAATAAATATCCATGATATCGGATGTCGATTCATTGATGCCGGTATAAGCACTGTCCTCATCCTGTAAATAGTATATACAGGCGGCCTGACTTTTGGCCCTCACCGAATCAATATTACCATCCCTGAACCAGGCATCCATACGGGTGGATTTGACCTGGTTAAAGACTTCCGGCTCCAGGTAATTGACCAAAAAACTATTCTCAAATACTTTCATCCGGTCTGCTTTTTTGTTTTTAGTAAAAAGCAGAATAGTATCACCTGTTATTTGCGTTTTCTCTTTGGCCCAGAGCACGGGTTCCTGGTACAAACGAAAAGTGGAATCCTTAAAGGAATAGAATAGGCTATCACAAACCGCCTGCAACGAATCCGAAAATATCCGTACATGTCGGTAGGCTTCAAAATAACGGTTGGTACTGTCCTTCGTTTTTACATCCACTACTTTAGTTCCCTTCACCGTGTCTTTTACCAGGGAATCTTTTTGTCCGTACAGGTCCGTGAGCCGGGCAGAGAATAAGGTATCAGCAGCGATATAAATAGAGTCATCACCCTGTTTTACGATCATCAATGGTTTACCGGTTGCGAGAATACGGTCTCTTTTTTTATCACTAAAGACATTTCCTGCAATAATGGTAGTATGTTGTACCGTATCAATGATAATCACATTCCCTTTGGCATGGCTGATACCCGTACTGTCATCGGTTGCAATGCTATTGGCTGTTATGGTGAGTTTGCCATCCTTGATTATCGGTCTTCCTCCAAACTCTGCTTTTCCGGTTTGCATATTGTAATAACCTTCCCTGGTCTCTACTGTTCTGCCACTGGAATCTTTTATAAGTGTGTAGGCTATAAAGCGGGCCGTCTGTGATGCGGTATTATATAATAAGGAGTCTGTTGTGATCGTATACGCAGGGTCTTTTAGCAACACATTGTTTTTAAAGTACACATCCCGCAGACCGGCATAGTAATAACCTTCCCGGCTGGTGAGTACGGTTTTCCTGTTAGTCACTTTACCACCATGTTTGTAAATACCAATATCCGTGGTCATGTCATATTCCAGGTCGGGAGTGGTCAACGTGCCCTTGCCATCTGTCAGTCGAACTCCTCCGTCAAGGTAGGCCAGCTTTTTATTAATAAAGTAGCGAAGATGATTTGAATAAATATTCGCCGTATCGGCATCGTTGATGTGAACATTTCCCCAGGCCTCAAATGTTTTCGTATTGCTGTTAATGACACAGCTGTCGCACCAGAAAAGGGAAGTGCCTTGCTTCAATTTTACATTACCGGCCAGTATCTGGAGTTGGGTTGAATCATTCAGTTTTATCAATTCTAATTTTCGAACACCCGGCAAAATTTCTATTAACAGCATGCTGTCGGTGGGGGTGCTAAAGGTAGCCGGGGGAGGAACGACCTGCGCAAAAGAAATAACCGGAGCTGCAAGTAGTCCGGTAAAAAACAAGCAGTAAAATAATTTAAAGTTTCGCATCATTTATCCCCGCCGGGAATAGTATCTTTTATCGCTGGCGAAGTTATCGGTCCGTTCTTATCTTTTTTGCCAAAGACAGAGATATTAACGTAGCGTTTAGGATTGGTGCGAAGATCATCCATCAGTATTTCTGCACTCAATATCGCATCATTCAATTTATTGTACAGCTTCTTATCATTGATCAGGGCACCCAAGGTGCCTTCGTTGCTGGAAATCTTTGCAACAGCCCCTTTCAACTGGGTGATCATTGCATTTAATGAATCAATAGTTGGCTTCAGTTCCAGAGCAGCCAGTTTTTCTGAGGCCAGTTTTGCATTACTGATGGTACTGTTAATATTTTCCGAGTTCGTTTTTAAATTAGATGTAATGGCCTCGGCATTATTTAATGTTTTGGCTAAGGAGCCGGATTGATTATCCAATAACCCGTTCAATGCACTGCTGGCCCTGTTAAGGTTGGCAAAAGTTTGTTGAAGGTTCACTTTGGCATCGGAATTCAATAACCCGTTTACACCCGTGATGGTTTCTGTGAGTGAATCAAGAACGGTCCTTACTTTGGTCAGGGTGGGATTGATCTGGGCCGAGACCTGGCTTAATAAACCACTTTCTTCACGGGTCATCAATGTATCGCCCAGTTTCAGGTAAGTTTTTGAATCTCCTTTTTCTATTACAATGAAGGAAGCACCTACCAAACTAGAACCGATATATGCCACCGAATTATCAGGAATATTAATATCACGGGTGAGGTTGATCGTTACAATGATGGCACTAACATTCTTATCCATTTCCTGTTTATCATACACGGAACCGATTGGCAAACCATGTATCTTGACCTCGTTCGATTTTTCAAGTGTACCCATTTCCTTGAAGACGGCATAGATTTTCTTGCTTTTTGAAAACAAGTTCTTTCCTTTCAAAAAGTTGAAGCCAAGGATAAGAACGGTGAGGGCAGTGATAGTGAGTATTCCGACTTTTGTTTCGTTGCTGATCTTCATTAGGTTGATTTAATTCAGGCGTATAATCCTGAATAAGGCAGCAAATTAGCCAATTATTTTTAAACGGATAAACTGCCGGTAAAGTATTCCGGCACCCTTACGGTTTTGGGGAAAACAAAGGGAGCGATTTATTGCGCTTGCAGGGGCTCAAAAGCCCTTTTTTTCGGTATCTTCTTCGCTGTCTTTTGCTTTCGACTCCTGCTTTTCCTTATATTTTTTAAAAGCGGTAAAAATATTATTAACGATCTCCCGCTGCCCGGCTTCGCTGGTGATATATTCTTCTTCCTCTTTATTGGAGATAAAGCCGATCTCTACCAGTATACTCGGCATAGCAGTGGCCTGCAGCACCCAGATGCCTTTATCATTCCGTTGCTTGACACCACGGTCCACCCGGCCGGCATCTTTGAATTCTTCCTGGATATAATCAGCCAGGGTCAGGCTTTTCCTGAAATAGTTTTGTGCATAGATCAGCATCCTTACTTTTTCATTGGGATCAGATGGGTCGGGCAGGGTGAGGGTTGACGTGGAATCGATTTCCCCGCTATAGTCGTTGTTTTTAGAAACCGAGCTGATCTTAGATTCGTTTTTATTTACTGCCCATAAATAGGTTTCTGTACCCCTGGCCTTATTCTCTACGTATACGTTCTCGTACTGATATTGATAGGTTGTTTTTTTATACGTCTTTTTCCCTTTCTTATAGGTTTTAGTGATCGGTGTCTTTCCCACCACTCTTCGTTCGTACCAGCCACCCGGACGCTTTCCCGCAGAATTACAGTGAATGGCAATGAACAGGTCGCCGCCGGATTCATTGGCCAGGTTGGCCCGGTACTTTAAGCCCGCATCGATCGTTGTTTTATTACCCGGTACAATATCCGTGGTCCTTGTATAAATGATCTTCATCTCCGGGAAGGCTTTGGCCAGAGTGTCTCCCAACTTCAACGATACCTGTAATGATACATTTGCCTCGGTAGCGATTGTACCCGTGGCACCGGGATCCATACCTCCATGTCCGGGGTCGATGATCAATGTCCTTATCGCCTTCTTTTTAGTATCCTGTGCTATAGCAGCAATAATAAAAGAAGACCCTATTAAAAAAACAACTCCAAAAAATAATTTTTTCATTCGATCAGTATTTTGACTGGATTGAAAGATTACTATATACAATAGTAATACAGGATGTTTTATTTAGCAATTTTCTTTTCCTTTTCTTCGATCATTGCAAGAAACGAAGTTACATCCTTTGCGGGAGCTGGACTGCTCTTCCTGTTTTCACCGGTCTCCATATCCTGTTGCTGTTTTTCCAGCCAGGCAATATAGGTCTTCACGGCTTTGAGTATACAATCAGCAATTTCCTTTTGACCGGACTTGCTGTTCAAATAATCTTCCTCGCTGCGATTAGTAATATAACCGGTCTCCACTAATATACTCGGCATGGCCGTTGCCTGCAACACCCAGATACCAACACCCCGTTGCCGCACATCCCGGTCCACCCGGCCTACTTTGGCAAATTCATCCTGCACATAACCCGCTAAGGTGGCACTCCGTTTAAAGTATTGTTTTGTTTTTAATAAGGAGACAGCAATAAACTCAGGTGAGTTAGGATCGATATCTCCATAATTGACCATATAATTTTCTTCCTGGAGCATTGGGGCATTTTCCCGCATGGCCACTTCCTTGTCTTCGTTTTTATGCGAACCCCAGATATAAGTTTCAGTACCCTTCGCCGTGCTCGGAATGGTATAGGTGCGATACTGGGCAACATCTTTAGTTTTCTTTTTCCTGTTCTTTCCTTTGCCCGTGTAGTAGGTTACTTTTTTGGTACCGGTTTTTTCCGTCACCTTCTTAGGGAGGGCTGCATTAACATGCACACAGATAAAAAGATCGGCTTTGTTCTGGTTCGCTATTTCTGCACGCCGGTGAATGGGGGTGATCTTTTCCGTAGGCCGGCTTTCAATAATTTTTATTTCGGGGAGGTCGGTATGAAAAATTTTCACCAGCTCTTTTGAAATGGCAAGGCAAATATCATCCTCGTAGGAATAAGTCCCCCTAGCACCGTTATGCCCGCCATTGGCCATGATGCCATGCCCCGCATCCACGATAATCGTCCGTATGACTTTTGGTTTTTTATTTACTGCCAGTGGTGTATCATTAAAGGAGAGAATAGTAAGACAACAGGCGGCGGCGAGAAAAAAAAGAAAGATTCGTTTAATCATTAATTTTCATTTTTCAGGTTGTCAGAATCTTCACAAATTGTTTAGGACTCGCTTTAGGAAGCCTATCCATAAAGGTTTACTTTTGTCGCCAACCTGATGAAGCAACTGTACAAATTTAAGCCAATTACTTTTTTTTACTGGATCCTGACTGCTGCGATGTTATGCACACTAACGTGGAAAACTACAGCTGCAGGTATCCAATTGACCGGTTTTCGCAGTCCTTTAACAGTAACCCCTTCCGATACAACCAAACTTCCCCTTAAAAACGATTCTGCTATTATCCGTACCATTAAAAATCTTGATACAAACAAATTAGCGGGTAAGGACACCAGCATCCAGGAAAAGGTTGACACCTTCACGCTAAAGATTTCCAAAGATTCATTAGAGGCCCCCTTAAAATATGCTGCCGACGATTCAGCCGTGGTATTAATAGCCGAAAAAAAAATCATCCTTTACGGAAAAACAAAAACAGAATACAAAGACATCATCCTTACCGCGCCGAAGGTGGAAGTAGATCAGCAAACACAGATCGTCACTGCCGTGAACAGCAAGGATAGTAATGGGGTTGTAATAGAAACGGCTCATTTCAAAAGTGGTGACAATGAATTTACCAGTGACACGATCCGCTATAATTTTAAAACACAGGTAGGGTTGACCAAGAATACTTACACGATGCAGGGAGAGTTCCTGTTTATAGCCCAGGAATCCAAAAAAGTAAACGAGAATACTACGTTCGCAAAAGGTGTTGTCTTTACAACCTGCCTGCTCGATGATCCGCATTTTGGTATCAAGACCAATAAAATGAAGATCATCAACCAGAAACTGGCGGTATCCGGACCTGCCCACCTCGAATTTGAAGGCGTACCAATCCCGATCTATGTTCCCTTTGGTTTTTACCCGCTCAGCCAGGGACGTCATTCGGGTCTTATGCCTCCCCGGTTTGCCACCAACGAACAATTTGGACTGGGACTGGAAGGATTGGGCTATTATAAAGTATTGAGCCAATACTGGGATGCAAAAGTGTATGGTAATCTTTATTCGTATGGCGGCTGGTCGATGAACGTAAACCCGACCTATCGAAAAAGATACCGTTATAGCGGTGTCTTTAATTTGAGTGTGCAAAATACCCGGCAGAATTTTAAAGGCGATCCTGATTATTTTAATAACAAGAGTTATTTTGTTACCTGGAGCCATTCCGTGGATGGAAAAGCAAGACCGGGCACTAGTTTCTCGGCCAATGTCAATGCCGGTTCTACCAAGTACAATCAGTTGGTACCGAACAGCAACCGGATCAATTTTCAAAATCAGTTGGGTTCTTCGATCACTTATTCCAAATCATGGGCGGGCAAACCGTATAACCTGACGATGAGTGCCAATCATAACCAGAATAATACAACCCGGCTGATCAACCTTAGCTTGCCGGATGTCGGCTTCACGGTAAATACCTTGTATCCATTCCAGGGAAAGAACCAGGTGGGAACAACCAAGTGGTACGAAAAATTAGGGCTGGGTTATGCCGGTAATTTCCGTAACCAGGTTTCCTTTTATGATACGGCTTTTAAATTAAGAGACCTGATCGATACGTTGCAATGGGGAGCACAACATAGTTTCCCGATTATCTTATCCTTGCCACCGATTTTGGGAGGAGCAGTGATCGTTGCGCCGTCGGTTTCTTATTCGCAGGTATGGATCGCACAAAAAATGCGGCGTAAATGGAATACCGCCAGGCAAAAAGCAGATACTACTGTCACGAAAGGTTTTTTCACGGATCACCAGATGAATTTTGCCTTATCATTCAGTACGGCGCTCTTTGGTACCTACCAGTTTAAAAAGTCAAGGATCATTGCTATCCGCCATGTGATACGGCCATCTATCAGTATGAATTATAAACCGGATCTTTCTAAAAAACATTTCTATACAGATACCATATCCCCTGGTTTTGCTTTCAGGACGTCTGAATATGAAGGCGCTTTGTATTCCGGTTTTGGAGAAGGAAGAACAGGTGGCTTATCTTTTTCGCTGGATAATAACCTGGAAATGAAATGGCGCTCGAAAAAAGATACCGGAGAGAATGCCATTAAAAAAATAAAGCTGATCGATGGGTATGGACTATCTACCGGTTATAACTTTCTAAGGGATTCGATGAAGCTTGACCTTATATCCCTTTATTTAAGAGCCACTTTATTTGAAAAAATAAACATCACGGCCAATACGGTGCTCAATCCTTACCAGACAGATGCAAGAGGTGCTGATATTTCTAAATATGCCTGGGAAGGAGGGAAGTTTAAATTGGGGCGTCTCACGTATGGCAGTATCTCCATGAGTTCCAGTTTCAGCAGTAAACCAAAGGATCCGAAGAAAGATGCCGAACGAAAAAAACAAAATCAGCAGTTGATAAATGATCCCGCCGTTATCGCCGACCAGCAACGACTGATGGAATATATGCAGCAAAATCCTGCTGAGTTCGTCGACTTCAATATTCCCTGGCAGTTAACATTGGGCTATTCTTTGTTCTTTTCTACCCGGTTGAAAACAGACCTGAGTGGTTTTGAAAAAGAGTTTAGTTCCAACGTTAACTTCAGCGGCAGCTTCAATCTTACCCCCAAATGGAATTTTAGTATGAATGGTTATTATGATTTTGATACCAAACAATTGCAGACCTTCCAGATGTCGATCAACAGGGAAATGCACTGCTGGCAATTATCGATCAATGTAACGCCGGTGGGATTGTACCGTTCTTTCAACTTCTCTATAAGCCCCAAAGCCTCCGTGTTGCAGGACCTGAAGATCAACCGGACAAGATCCTTCACTAATTTTTAACGGCTGTTTTGTACATAATAGTCCTTCATGATCCCAAATACTTTTTCTTTCAGTTCGTCATCGCTTTGCCCGTTTACTTCCACCGGGTCAAGGAAGTGCATCCGCAGGCGGTGCGGGATAAAATAAAAGAATTTATTGACCGGTAAAGCCTTCCGGGTATTAAAAATAACAGCAGGAAGGATGGGTGCATTAGTAGCGATTGCCAGTTTAAAAGCCCCGTCATAAAATTTCTTCATGGGTTCTGTTGTTCGGTTACGGGTTCCTTCAGGATACACCGACATATGCATACCGGAAGCTAGTACATTTTTCATTTCATCAAAACTCTTGCGCCGGCTTATTTCACTTTTCCGGTCAACCAGCACTGCACCCTTCCGGTAAAACCAGCCGAAGATGGGTACTTTAGTAAAAGATTTCTTGGCGATCGTTTTATTGGGGCCGGGTATAAAAGGACAGGAAATCGGGATATCCAGCATGGAATTATGATTGCAAACGACAATGTAGGCGGTGCCGGGTTTAAATTTTTCTTTGCCCTTTACTTTTAAGGGGCAGCCAACAAGGTAGAGCCATACGGTCATCCATAACCGGGAAATTTTAATAAATAAGTCCTGGCCTTTGGGATCAGGTACCAGGTACGTAAGCATGGTGGGTATAAAAATGATCAGAAAGGTAATCACGAAACTGATGATCCCCCAGAATGCCCAGATGCGGCCCGCTATATTTTTAAATATTTTCAATGTATTAACAATATCATGTATCTGATCTCTTTGACGAAAAAAATGTTTCCCACAAAGACGCTAAGTCAATATAGTGTTTATTACAGTTCGTTTTTTTACCTTTTATGCTTCTGTGCTGTATTGTACTTATACTTAATCGCTACTAATATCAGCAAAAATAGATTGTTTCAGGGCAGGCCATTCATTTTTCAATACGCTGTAGTAAATGGACGTACGGCGGCGGTTATTCCACATGGTCATGTGACTGCGGAGAATACCTTCTTCAATGCCACCCACATTTTGTAATCCTTTACGGGCTCTCGCGTTCTGTACATCCGTTTTAAATTCTACCCGTTCAAAATGCAATTGTTCAAACGCATAGTTCATCATACAAAACTTAGCGTGGCGGTTAATGCCGGTATTTCGGAAAGGCTTGCCCAACCAACTCCAGCCGATCTCCAGCCGCAGGTCATGGTAGGAGATATTGCCCATACTACTGCTGCCGGCCACAAGGCCACTGGCTTTATCAATGATCGTAAAAGGGCGACGGATACCCGACTGCTTTTCGCTGATGGCCAGATCCATCCATTTATTCAATTGCTGTTCGTCTGCCAGGTTCATACTGAAATATGACCACATATCAATATCTTCTCTTGCCAATTGAAGAAAAGCAACCGCATCAGTTTGTTCAACTGATCGTAGTATCACTTTATCGGTTTCAAGAATAAGATCAGCAGGTATCATATTTTATCTTTGAGTTCAATAATTAAAGGCTCCAGTCTACGGGGTCAATTCCTTTGCTGACCAGGAACTCATTGGTTTTGGAAAAATGTTTACAGCCAAAAAAGCCTCCATAGGCAGAGAGGGGAGAAGGATGTACTGACCGAAGGATGCAATGTTTTTTTTCATCGATCAGCACTCTTTTTTCCTGAGCAAATTTGCCCCATAAAATAAAGACAACGTTTTTCTTTAATTCGGAGATCTTTTTAATAACGGTATCGGTAAACTGCGCCCAGCCAATTTTGGAATGACTCATCGGTTCACCGGCCCGCACAGTTAAAGAGGCATTTAATAAAAAGACACCCTGTTGGGCCCAATGGGTAAGGTTACCATGATCAGGGATAGTAACGCCGATATCATCCTGCAATTCTTTAAAGATATTAAGTAAGGAGGGAGGTGGAGCTACACCGTTTTGTACAGAAAAACAAAGACCATGTGCCTGGCCCTTGCCATGATAGGGATCCTGTCCGAGGATGACCACTTTCACCTTGTCAAAGGGAGTTGTATTAAAAGCATTAAAGATCAGGCTTCCAGGCGGGTAGATGATCTTGCCCTGTGATTTTTCTGTTTTGATATGTAAAGGAATCTGTTGAAAATAAGCCTGAGCAAATTCGCCTTTCAGTATTTCTTTCCACGAGGCTTCAATTTTTACATTCATTGCAGTTGAAATTTCTGTAAAAGTAAAAAAGCGAAGTCAATATGACCTCGCTTTGTGACCCCAATAGTACAGTTTTCAAACCATTTACCAGAGAAATTCAAGAAAATTTATGAATAAAGGCGGTTAAACCAGTTCAACTTTTGTAACCTGATTACCAACGAATCTGAAAGTAGCCTAGTCATTGTATTTATACACCTTCATAGGTTTCTAACCTTACCTCCATACAAACTATAACAGTCAGGGGTGGTTCTTTGCCCTACTTTTTTAAAAAAACAGGTTACACAAATAAAAAATTAGCCCGGAGCAACTGCTTCAAAGTAATAGCATCTAACCCCATTTAATTACAAAACTCGTCAATAGTAGACAATTGGCGTAACTGTTTACTGAACTTGGTTTTAATTTTCTTAATAAAATCTCTACCTGGCACTCACTCTTGCCAGTTAGTTCCACAATATCTTTTGATTAAATACTTAATTCTGTTTAACTTCCATTATTAATCATATATAAATAATTAAACATAAATAAGCATTAGACTTAAGGCACTGATTTTTGTAGTTTTAAAATATATCTAAAAACCAATTTTAAAATGATGCAAATTCATTTGACCCATCTCTTGCTGGATCAAAGCAAAGACCTTATTTGGATGATTGACCTAAACTTCCAATTGGTTTATGCCAATAAAACTTACCTCAAGCTCATGAAAGAAA
>JAWXCO010000151.1:0-3458 GCA_034408705.1 Bacteroidota bacterium | reverse complement strand
ATTGTAAAGTATATTATGTAAATACATACATACAAATAACGCCGTGTGGTTCATTATGTTCAGGAAAATACAGGATTATTTTTCATATAAGCTGAAATTAAAAACACAACCGGAAAAGTATTATTTTCCTTCGTTCTTAATTTCTTCTTCCGGCGGCAAATCTTCAATGACTGTTTTTGCTGCATTCATAAAAGTAATTTTTTTGCCCGCATCAATCCTGTCGTCGGTAAAAATCTTTCCGATGAGACGTATCATTTCCGCTCTTGGCCCGCCTTCTTCTTTCTCAGAAAATTTAGGTGGACTTGTAGTATTAAGCTCTCTTACTGTAGCAATAATGAATACTATAAAAAGTACAATAATAACACTTGTTAAAACGATGATATCAGTATTGTTTTCCATAGTAATTTATTAATGTCTTTTCATATTAAAAAAAATAAGTAACCCCAAAATAGTTGGCGGCCATAACCCGATGAAAATGGCACGGTTAGGGTCTTTGAGTATCACATAGTAATATTCTGATACAAAAATCAGGATAATGACCATTGCTACGATTAATAATTCTGAAGCCTTAAATTTTTTAAACATTGAGCAAAATTTTATATTAACGAAATACTTTTTCTGTAGATGTAATTTAAACTTTCCTAGTAAAAATACTGAATAAAGTTTTAGGTTAACGTATTATTTCTCTTTGTGAGGTAATTTAATCTGCCCTGCGAAAATATATTGTGGCCATGAGCAACAGCGATTGCAAAAAGTACGGCAAAAAGTGCCAGCAGGGTATTGTAATAAACAGGCGCCATCAACGAGAGCCTTATAAAAACAGTAACCAGCACAAAAGCTGCATATCGGAAAACATCCGGGTAGTGCAGAGTGTATTTGAAAGCTACCAGCATAAAAAGTAAATCAGCAAAAATCAATATCATATAAAACTGGTCGATAGACTGTACCCACATACCAGTATTTATAAAATTGTATATATCATTTATCTCAAGAAAAAAAAGGGAGATGAATACAAGGAGTGCTATGTACTGTTTAAGGATGATAAACTGTAACTTATCGGTTGGTGATGTTACTGACCTGTGCTGCTGGATTTTGTAATAAAATGACAGCAGAAAAAACAGGATTGACGAACCCACACCATCCGAAATCATTTTATAAACAGACGGTAGCTGGTCTTGTACAGGAATTTGAAAATCAAAATGTGAAAACTCTTTGAAAGAGGAACGTAATAGCACCAGGCTTAAAATTTCAAATTGCTTTCCGATGGAATTGGCAATGGACTGTGGTATAACAAACACCAGACTTATCATTTCAAAGAACAACAAAAGCGAGAAGGATATTTCAATTGCCTGTAAAAAATGTATTTGACCAAATAAGTTGGGGATACTAATAAAACCAGTGTGGTTTATAAAAGCAAGCCCCATGGTTAAAGTAAAAGTGGCAATCAGTAATTTGCTTTGAATCTTTGCAATTTTTTTTCCCTGCCAGTATAGTTCCAATGGACGGTAAGTAAAACGCAGTATTGCATCTGATGAGTTCATGTGTTAACCAACTTAGCAAGGCTGGATATTTCTTTTGAACAATAAAAGAAGGATTTTTTCATGCTTGATTAATTTTCTACTTGCTTAAACTGTCGCAGGCTGCAATACATATCATACATAATTTGCATGTGCGGTGCGGTGAGAACAGCAAGACCTAAAAACACGTAACCCACTATGGCATTACTACTGACAAACATATATCCTGTTAAACCAAATAAGCAAATACCGCCAATAGCGAGCAGACTGTACTGTACTATTTGACGGGTAATATTTTTTTTGGAAAAAGTATTTTCCTTTCGCAGATAATTAATAATATTATTAAGTGATAAAACTGAATGCCATACAACAAAGTAGAACGTAAAACCGAGGAGCAATGGCAGTTTGAAAAGGATTAGCAAAATGATTCCAAAGCGGATTAAGAACTCTCCCTTGTCTTTTGCAACAGAATTACTGTTACGGAGAAAATATATAAAAGTGGTTGTGAAAAATAATATTCCTGAAACTGAGATAATATTGTAGCGATTTGCATCAAGCAAATTAAGAAAATCTGTACTTCTGTTACCAGCGATCAATAGTTGAAAAAAAGGTTTTACTTCATCAAAATGATGCAGCAAAATAACAGAGAGGATTAGTAATCCGTAAGTAATAACGAATAACTTGCCAATGAGTGTATTGGTTTTGAACTGGTATAAATCCGTTTCGCCAAAATGATAAGCAGCAAAGAGAATGAACAAAAGAATGCCGGGCAACGGGAACAACCAAAGGATTGCAGCAAAGGCAAAAAGCCGTGAAATATAGACGGCTAAAAAACGAAATTTTGAGAACGATTTTTTACTACTATTCGCATTTTGTGAGGCAACCAGTAAATCCGCCGCCCCATGCGGTACCCCTAATAAAAGTATTCCTGCTAAAAAAATAATCGATTGTGTACTATCATTAAAGGGTAAAATATATTGTTGAAATAACAACAACACACAACCCGATAATAACAATACAATCCTAAGCATACAGCATTTTTAAAAATGAATAAAAAAAAGTAAGAAATGCACTACAAATTGTAGTGCATTTCTTAGAATTAAATAAATTAAGTAGTAGATACTGTCTTATCAGATTGTGCCAGTGCATAAATCACCAGACCAAAACCAATTTTATTGATGGCATCACCAATATTATATACAATATCCATAGAGAGTCCTTCAAAAACCCGGATGCCAAACAGGCCACCGGCTGTACCTGCTATGTACCCAACTGGGTAAATAGCCCATCCTACCAGAACAAACCAACCTAACGTTTTTACAGCTTTGGCTACAGCAGGTCCTGCATTACCAGCAAGTTTGGCAACTTCTCCAAACCAAACCAGGTAAACAATGTAGAAATAAGCCAATCCGCTTATCAATCCCCATATCCAGCTTTGTGTTTCTTTACCGTAAATGGCTTCACCGATGTAACCGGTTACCAACATTATAACAGATGCAAAAATGAGTTTCCATAGCAATCCTGCTTTTGCGCCAGCCTTTTTGGTAATCAAATAAAATTCTACACACATTAAAGGAACTGTTAAGATCCAGTCAACATAACGGAAAAATACGGGCGATTCGCCTGTTTCCAGGTTGTAGCCTCTCATGTAATAATAGTGCACTGCAGCAATAAAAGTGATAAGACCAGAAACAAGAACAGATGTACGCCATTTTTGCGGTACGTTGTTCAACTCAAAGAAAAAGAAAACCGAAGCGGCCATCATGGCCATTGTGCCTACAAAAAATGTAAAGGCAACGTAATCATTGTTTGCGAGGGGGAGAATCCCCAGAAGTGTTGAATGCATATGTTAGGTTTTATTGTAAAAAAAAATCTTGACCAGTATATAATCAGGCGTAACTTTTTGTTTAATCATTTCAACTAGTGCATAAACAGGATAAT
>JAWXCO010000150.1:0-5105 GCA_034408705.1 Bacteroidota bacterium | reverse complement strand
ACATCGTAAATCACTTTAAAGAAACCGCCGTACACGTAAGTATATACGGTGGTGTGAGAAGGCGGCAAAGTTAAATAGCTTTGCCCCCTACTTTAATTGTCGGGAGTCTGACAAACTGTTTATTTTAAAAAGCGAAATTTGCAACCTGTTTCAGTACGCTGTGCTGTAACTTGTGACCAGGTTAAGTAACCATCTATGACAAGGAAAGAGATCATCAAAAAGCATCCTTTAGCTATCCGCTGGTTTCATTGGGTCAATTTTCCGGTACTGGCGATTATGATATGGAGTGGTTTACTGATTTATTGGGCCAATGATGTTTATAAAATTGGTTTTGGGAGTACTACCCTTCTCAAATTTTTTCCCAACTCGTTTTATGATGCCCTGAATATCCCTTTTCGATTGTCCGAAGGGATGGCCTATCATTTTGTTTTTATGTGGCTGTTTTTTTTAAACGGTATCGCCTATGTATTGTATACAGCTATTTCCGGTGAGTGGAGATTGCTGATGCCTAACCGGCATTCATTTAGAGAAGCCTGGCAGGTGTTGTTACATGATCTGCGCATCCGCAAAACGTCACCACTGGGGAATGGCAAATACAATGCTGCCCAGAGGATTGCTTATACGGCAATCATTTTTATGGGAATTGGTTCTATCCTGACCGGTCTGGCGATCTATAAACCGGTTCAATTGGAATGGCTTTGCTTTGTGTTTGGCGGATATAAAATGGCCCGGATTATTCATTTTGTCCTTACAATCGGTTATGTCCTGTTTTTTCTGGTTCATATTTTCCAGGTCATCATGGCAGGATGGAATAATTTCCGGGCCATGGTAACAGGTTTTGAAATAAAGAAACCTAGTGAAGAATTGCCAGTTAAAGATGTGGTAGAACCAACTGAAGAAGCAGCACAATGATGGACTACAGTTTTGTGAGGATTGTCTAAAAATATTGTTGATTTATTTTAAAGTAAAGTAGGATGAAGAACTTTTTTAAACTACTTTTTACAAGATCCGGCAAATTGAATACTGATCAGCTTATACTTAAAAAGACAGTGATATCTTTCTTTTTATTTTTTGTACTGGCTGGCGCTGCTTTTTGGGGCTGGCAATGGTTGCGGGATCAACCCACTACATCAGGAAAAACCAGCGGTCCTATCCGGAAAGTATTGGATGCTAACGAAGGTATTTTTAATGGTTTGTTCTCCGATAAACACCTGACAAAAGAGTATCCTATTGCAAAAGCTGTCAACCCTGCGCGGGTGAATGGTAACCTCGGACTTAAAACAACATTTGATACTGCTACCTGGGCGCTGCAGGTCATCCGGAGCAAAGGCGACACACTTAAAATAACCCTGGAGCAAATAAAGAAATTACCAAAGATCGAGTTTGCCTTTAATTTTAAATGTATAGAAGGCTGGAGCCAGATCACCCATTGGGGCGGTGTGAAATTTTCGGAATTTATGAAAGCGTATCACTTAACGGAAGAAGCTGCTATGAATTATCTTGGGCTTGCAACCCCGGATAAGGAATATTATGTGGGTATTGATATGGCCAGCGCCCTGCATCCGCAAACCATATTATGTTATGAATTGAATCAAAAAGCCCTGCCAATGGACCAGGGTTTTCCACTTCGCCTCATCATCCCCGTCAAGTATGGTGTCAAAAGCCTCAAACGGATCGGCTTTATGTATTTTGATAATAAGCGTACACCAGATTACTGGGCCGATGTAAAAGGGTATGATTATTTTTCCGGATTATAGCTGCTCGCATAGTTAAACGTCACTCTCCGCTCACAGCGCATAATGAAGCTTGCTGGTTATCGATAAGGGAGATAAAACATTTGAGTAGTAAGGGTATACTATTAGGGTAATATCAGCTTTTGGAAAAAGGGGCCAGAAAATAGCAAATTAGCAGTCTACTTTAAATAATTTCAGCGGTACAAATTATTACCAGCCCGAAGCCAGTACATCTGCAAGGTGCATTGTTTTGAGCGAATAATTTTTCTGATTGATATAACCCTGCAGGTGCATCAGGCAGGAATGATCGGTGGAGATCAGGTAATCCGCTCCCGTTGCCAGGGCATGTTCAACTTTTTGTTCCCCCATCGCCACGGAGATGGCTTCAAATTTAACGGCAAAGGTTCCGCCAAAACCACAGCAAGTTTCTACGTCATTCATTTCCGTTAATGTCAGCCCCTTAACCTGCGAGAGTAATTTCCGGGGCTCTTCTTTTATTTTACATTCCCTCAGGCCGGCGCAACTATCATGATAAGTGGCTTTGCCATGCAGTACGGCGCCCACATTATCCACTTTCAGTATATCCAGCATGAATTCAGAAAATTCAAACACTTTTTTACCCAGTTCTTTCACCTCGTTATGAGCAGAAGAATTTTCAAATAATTTACCATAATAATTCCGCACAAAACCAACACAGCTGGCACTGGGGGCAACGATGTAATCACTACCCTTGAAGTCTTTGATGAATTTGGTACAAACTGATTTGGCTTCATCCCAGAAGCCGGCATTGAAAGCAGGCTGACCACAACAGGTTTGTGCGGTGTTATAACTGACTGTACAACCGGCTTTCTCCAGCACTTTCACCATATTGAAAGCAGTGTCAGGATACAGCTGATCAACAAAACACGGTATGAATAATTGTACGTTCATAAACCATCTGTCTCCCTAAAGGGAGTACTTAAGTTTTAATTTAATGTAAAGTATTCCGAAGTCTTTCATCTCGAGGATTTCTAAAAACCCTTTAGGGGTTCAAGGCGATCATTTTTAATGCAGTTATTGCCGCTTCTTCTCCTTTATGTCCATGTTTTCCTCCCACTCTTTCCATTGCTTGCTCTTCCGTATTCACTGTCAGAACTCCAAAAATTGTTGGTACAGCCAAAGAAAGATTTAATTGGGTAATGCCATCTGCTACCATTTTACATACATAGTCAAAATGTGGTGTATCCCCTTTAATTACACAACCTAAGGCTATAAATGCCATGGGTTTATTTTTCTTTACCGCATTGCTCCAAAAGTTTTTTATAGCAAAAGGTATTTCTACCGCACCGGGCACCGTCACCACTACTATTTTCTTTATCCCTTGTTTTTCAAGCTGTGCAATACATCCTCTTTCGAGCTGGTCAACAATGGATGCATTCCATTCTGTTTTGACTAAAACGATACAGGCATCCTTGTTCAGAATGCCTGTATCAATATGTTCGAGCCTGCTGTTTTTTACGTCAGCCATAATTAATTTACGTTGTACACACCCAGTTGAGCCAGGTATTTATCAGCTTCAGAAGCCTGGTTGCTTTTTGGAAATTTTTCTTTGATCTCTTTGTACAAAGCAGTTGCTTCTTTTCCGTCCTTCATGACCCTGTCGGCCAGGTAGGCTGCAAACAACAAATACTCTGCTGAATTAACCGCATCTTTCCCGTCATGACGGGCTGCTTTTTTATAATAGCTCAGCGCATCGGCATTCTTACCCAGGTCTGCATAAGCATCTCCAAGTAATTTATAGGCTCTTGCCTGTAACGGTTTGGAGCTGCTGCTGAATTTCTTCAGGTACTTCACTGCTTTTTCATTATCATTTAATTTGATATAGCAATTACCCGCATAGAAATGTGCCAGTTTAGCCGCATCCGTACCACCATACTTGCTGATAATCTTCAGGAAGCCATCATACTGGCCATCACCATTCAGGGCGAGGCTAGCAGAGTCCAGGCGATAATATTCTTCTGCTTTGAACATCGCTTCTACTGCTTTTTCTTCTTTGGGTCCTTTAAAGAAATTTTGGTACACATACCAGCCCCCGATTGCTAAGATGATCAGCGTACTTGCAATCATTACCGGTTTGCTGTATTTGGACCAAAAGTCTTTTGCTTTTGCTACCACCAATTCATCATGCATTGACTCCTGCACATTTTTCTTGTCTGCCATAAAATCTGTTATTACTTAATTTATTTTGTTCGTAGCAAGCGGTAAACGGGGAGTGGGAATGTCCCCACCTGCTACTAACTATATCCCGTTATTCTCTAATCAACAATAAAAGGATAGTTCTGGTCAACATATACATCCTTTAATACTTCACTGTCATCGGGCCAGGGGCTTTCTTCCGCAAATTTCACTGATTCATTCACGATGGCATCCACTCTTTTATTGATAGCATCAATTTCTTCAGCCGTCGCAAATTTATTCTCCTGGATCGTTTTCAATACCATCTGGATAGGATCCTTGCCCTTGTATTCGTCCACCTCTTCTTTGGTCCTGTATTTCTGCGGATCGCTGATTGAATGGCCTTTATACCGATAGGTCTTGATCTCCAGCAAGGTAGGACCACCTTTTTCCCTGGCTCTTTTCACTGCCCTGCCAACGCCTTCATGCACTGATTCCGGGCTCATCCCATCAATAGTATCCGCAGGCATTTCATACCCGTCGGCCAATTTATAAATGTCAATTACATTAGATGTACGTTCAATCGAAGTACCCATCGCATAATTGTTATTCTCACAAATAAAAATAACCGGCAGCTTCCAGAGCATAGCCAGGTTAAACGTTTCATGAAGCATACCCTGGCGGGCAGCACCATCACCAAAGAAACATAATACCACATTATCCGTACCGCGGTATTGTTCAGCAAAAGCTAAACCGGCACCGGTCCCGATCTGGGCACCAACGATTCCATGTCCACCAAAAAATCCTACATCCTTACCAAAGAAGTGCATACTACCACCCTTGCCTTTGGCACAACCAGTGGCTTTACCATATAATTCAGCCATACAGCTGTTCACGGAAACACCTTTTGCGATCGCCAGTCCATGATCACGATAAGCTGTAATGAAAAGATCTTCGGGGCGTGTACCCGTCATACATCCCGCGGCAATGGCTTCCTGCCCGATATAGGCATGGAAAAAACCACGGATCTTACCATCCATTTTATACTTCTCTTCCGACATCAGTTCAAACTGGCGGATGAGTTGCATCAATTCGTACCAGTACAGGTAGGTTTCTTTTGAAAATTTGGCAGCCACAGGCTTAAAATTTGATGTTAGTTTATCCCATTTTACGGGACGCAAAAATAAGGGAAAGTTGGGAAATTTTGAGTTCTAAGTT
>JAWXCO010000149.1:0-4011 GCA_034408705.1 Bacteroidota bacterium | reverse complement strand
GATGTATTGAAAGATGCATCTGCTGCAGCTATCTATGGTTCAAGGGGCGCAAATGGTGTAATTCTTATTACCACTAAAAAAGGTAAAGCAGGTGCTACAACAATAGAAGTGGGATATTCTGCGGGTATCTCCAAAATTGCAAACCAAATTGAAATACTTGATGGACCGGAATATGTAGCTGCATTACAAAAATATGGTCTTCCTTCTACGGTTTCTACTACAGCGGTACCCACAGGTAACTATGGAGCTAATGAAAAACCATTGGAGGCCATCCTCCGTACAGGTGTAACTCAAAATGTTAACCTTGCATTAAGTGGTGGAAATGAAAATGCCCGTCAGAGAGTATCCATAAGCTTCCTGAATGAGAAAGGTATCGTTAAAGAGTCTCAGTTGAAAAAATATACACTTGGTTATACCGGGAACTTCAAATTTCTTGAAAGTAAAAAATTGGGAATAGATGTTAATATTAACACGGCCCAGATAACAGAAGAAATAGTTCCGATCACCAATAACGCCGGTTTCCAGGGAAGTTTAATGGGCCAGGCTTTGCAATGGAATCCAACCCATCCTTTTAAAAAGGCAGATGGTACTTTCTGGATTGAGCCACAGTTTGGTGCTTCATCAGTAAATCCTCTCTGGATGCTCGAAATGTATGATGATAATGTAAATATTTCTCAAATCTGGGGTTACCTGGCTCCATATTATAAGATTACAAAGGATTTGGAATACAAATTTCAGTATGGCCGCAACCAAAGTGAAGGCAGACGTACTGCAATGATTGGCCGCCAGCTTCTTAACATTAATGATATTAGAAATAGAGGTTGGGCAAGTTCTTCAGAATCAAAATTACTGGTAGAACAATTTACCCATACGTTAAGCTATAACAAGCAAATCAATTCAAATTTTAATTTGAGTACTGTTGTTGGTTATGAATACCTGAACTTTGAAAATTCTAACTCAAGTCTTACAGGCCAGGATTTTGCTGATATAGGGATTCCTTATTATAACATGTTTGGATATACCACAAATTCAAGCCGCAATATCTCCCATTATGAATCTCCGACGAATGAACTGCAATCAATGTTCGCCAGAGCTAATGTGAATTTTAAAGACAAGTATTTGTTAACCGCCACTGTTAGAAGAGACGGTTCAACCAAATTTGGTGAAAATAACAAATATGCAACTTTCCCTTCTTTCTCTGCTGCATGGAATGTAAGTAATGAAAGCTTTATGGAAAATGTGAGTGCAGTGAAAAATTTGAAATTAAGACTCGGTTATGGTAAAACCGGTAACCAGGAATTCCCTTCTGGAGCTTCACAAACAAGATTTGGGGTTTCAGGCCCTGGTTCGATTAGCCAGCAGAATGTGGGTAATCCTAATCTGAAATGGGAAACCTCAACTACACTCAACGCAGGAGTTGACTTTACTTTATGGAAAGGCAGAATTAATGTAACTGCAGATTATTTTAACAGGGAAACAGAAGATGTATTGTTTGAACTGGATTTCCCTCAACCCGGTGCTTCTTCAGCTAAAATATGGCAGAATCTGCCTGCTACAATTAATAACAAAGGCGTCGAGCTTTCTATCAATGCAAATATTATCAAACAAAAAAACTTAACCTGGGATTTGGGTGTAAATGCCACCTGGCTTAAAAATATGCTGGAAGGCCTGAGTGGTACTTATAACACTGGTGGCCTGAGTGGACAAGGAAGCTCCGGCGCTTTTGTTCAGAAATTAGCTTCAGGTTATCCGCTCAATGTATTCTATTTGAGAGAATATCTGGGCATTGATAAAACTACCGGGCAAGCTAATTATACAAATGATGGTGATGAATCGTTCTATGGTGAAGATCCCAATCCAAATATGTTATTGGGCATAAACACAGAAGTGAATTATAAGAAATGGTCTTTTAACATGAATTTAAATGGGGCGTTTGGTCATCATATTTTTAACGAAACAGCGATGAACGTTATACCTATTACAAACCTTGGAACACGGAATGTTTACGCACCTTTTATCAACAGTGATGTAAGAGAAGATTTATCTAACCCGATTACCTCTTCAACAAGGTTCCTTGAGAAAGGAAACTTCCTGAAATGTCAGAATGCCAGAATCGGTTATTCTATCGGAAATATCTCAAAATTCATTAAAAACGCAACCGTAGCCATTACTGCTCAGAATTTGTTTGTAATCACTGACTATACAGGCTTCGATCCGGAGGTAAATGTCGATAAAAATATTGGTGGAATTCCTTCTGTGGGGATTGAGTATATTCCATTCCCGAGTTCAAGAAGGTTCCAGTTTAGTATAAATTTCTCATTGTAAAAATTAAAACTTGTTATTTATGAAATACAATAAATTAATTATAGTCGCTTCAGCTGTTATTTTTCTGGGAGCTTGTACTAAGCTTGAGGAAAAATTCAATAGTGAAACCACCCAGGGTGGTGGTGGTAGTGGCGGAGGTGGAAATGCTGCGGCCCTTCTTAAGAATGCTTATAGATCTTTAAATAATCCATTTCAGGATCAATCCCGCTGGTGGGCAGCTTCTGAACATTCAACTGATGAAGCGGTGGGTCCTACAAGAGGGGGTGACTGGGATGATAATGGTATTTGGAGGGTATATCATAACCACAGATGGACTGCGGATCATGGATTTTTAACAGATACTTACCGTGAACTTGCGCAATCGCAATTTGCAGCTACTACAGTTTTGGACAATAGCCCTACTCCACAGCAAGCTGGGGAAGCAAAATTTCTGCGGGCATTAGTTATGTGGTGTGTACTGGATGGTTGGGACCAGGTTCCTTACCGTGCCACTTCAACAGGTGATTTAACTAAAACGCTTCCTGAGGTTAAAAAAGGAACAGCAGCTGCTGATTTTATCATTTCAGAATTAAATGCTGCTATACCGGGTCTTCCTGCAGGTAACGGAATTGGAATTGCTTCTAAAAATGCTGCAAGAGCATTATTGATGAAACTATACCTGAATAAAGGGGTTTATGCAAACCGTGCCACACCTGGTTTTTCTCCCGCCGATATGAACCAGGTTATTTCATTAGCTGATCAGATATTAGCAGATTTTCCAGCTTACCCGGGTGGGTTTACACCCAATTTCTTTGACAATTTTACCCCGAATAATGATGTTATCGGAAAAGAACTGGTGTATAGTTTAAGAAATGATAATGCAACCGGCACAGGTGGCAATGGTGCAATGTTCCAGTATCATTGCGGCACGCATTACAATCAAACTCCAAGTGGCTGGAATGGATTTACAACTCTGGGTGATTTCTACGATGCTTTTGCTGCCAATGATAAAAGAAGAGGCGGTGGTAATACAGGCCCAGGCGATTTTGGTTATTATCCTGGCTTTACCAATGTAACAGGAATGAGAGTAGGTCTGTTATTTGGTCAGCAAAAAAATGGAGCAGGAGCAAACCTCCTTGACAGAAAAGGGAATCCCCTTTCATTCACTAAAGCAGTAGCATTAAAAGAAACGGGAGGTAACCTTGAAGTAACCGGTATCCGTGTAGTAAAGTATGTACAGGATCAGGTAAGTCAATTCCCTGCAAATAATGATTTGGTCGTTTTCCGTTTAGCTGATATTTTATTGATGAAAGCAGAAGCTATCCTTCGTGGAGGTACTGCTACACCAGGTCCAGGTGGCTACGGTGCAACTGCCGCAGCAATAGTAAATAATATCCGGACACATTCTTCTAGAGGATTAGCTGCATTAGGTACAGTTGATCTGCCAGCAGTGTATAAAGAAAGAGGGTTTGAGCTGTACTGGGAAGGCTGGAGAAGAAATGATATGATTCGGTTTGGAACATTCCTGAATGCAAGACAACTAAAAGGAATAACAACAACTGAGAGATTGATATTCCCTATTCCTAACCAGCAGCTTACTATCAACCCAAATCTTACTCAAAATCCAGGATATTAATTTTTTTCGAATAACAAGCAGTTAGTGATTTAGCAATTAAAAAAGCCATTGTCAAATGGCTTTTTTTCGTT
>JAWXCO010000148.1:0-14209 GCA_034408705.1 Bacteroidota bacterium | reverse complement strand
GGCATCGGTGTAAGTGCCGGCATTATTATCCTGCACATTGGTTACGTTGGCAAAGGGCACACCATTATTATCTGCATCGGTCACCCGGCCACGAAATATACTGGACTGGTTCTGCTGGTTACGGTAACGCTGCTCCTCTGCCTGGCGGGTGTTGGCGGCTACTGCCCTGTTATTTTGTTGTACGCTCACTTCGTCCCGTACAACAACTACTTTGTCCAATTCCTGGTCTTTTTTTGCTCTTTCGTTTGATTCTTTGCGGGCCAGCTCTTTCTTTTCTGCCGCTTTTGTTTCTGTTTTAAAATAATAATTATTTTCTTCGGCAGTTTTGGCTGGCGTTGTCACTACAGGTTTGGTTCCTCCGGGTTTACTAATTGTTACGTCATCGAAGGTAGTAGACTTGCTTCTTACCGGTGTTTCGCCTGTTACAATTTTGGCATTACCGTCCGGGTTAATTTCTTTATCTGTTACTGTTACAACAGGCGTATTATTGGAAGGCCCAGTGGGTGTAGCGGTCGTAGATGTTCCGGTTGCAGGTGTTGTAAACGTAGCATCAGGTTTAGTATTGGACTTTGCATCGGTATCAGTTGTTACTGTATTTTCTTTTTTTGCTGGTTTGGCTTCGGCTATTTCTGTTGTTTCTTTATTAAAGCCAAACTGGTAGATCAATAAGCTGGCACCTGCCACAAAAGCCAGTAATACAGCAGCTCTTAGTATCCTGAAATTATTCTTGCGGGCAGCAGGCAATTGTATCACTTTGGCGCCCTGTATTTTTTGTTCCAATCTTTTTTTCAACTCCTCCATATCATTACCTGCCTGTACACCTCCCGTGGCATAGCCCTCCAGCGCATCAGCGAGGAAGGGATCATCCAGGGAAGCTTTTTCGAGCGCATGTCTTTCCTTATTGGAAAGCAGGCCCTGGTGATATTTTTCAATATCTGCCGCGGTAAAATTTGATATGTTCTTGTCGTTTGCCATGATACTACCCCCAAGGGGATATTGCGTTTATTCCTTAAATCGAGCTACAAAATTATTTTATTTCTGTTTATCTTAAGTTTCACTTTTATACTTCCGGCCAAAGTGGCTCTATCTTTAACTCCTAACCCGAAACCCGTTCTTCTTTTTCCATACAGATTTTCAAATTCCGCCTCCCGTTCTGTATCAAACTTCTCACCTGGTTCCAATCAAGTCCGGTTATTTCCACGATTTCATTATAACATTTTCCTTCCAGGTAAAAAAGCCGTATCGATTCTCCCTGTTCTTTTGCCAGTGTACCGAGGCAGTATTCCATTTTCGTGAAATTCTCCTCTTTCTCTTCCCAAGGAGTCCTTTCGGACAGTACACCATTCAGATGCACATTTTCCTCCGATTGCACAAGCTCTGTTTTAAACTCCACTGTTTTCATGTTCTTCGGCGTCCGCAATTGCATCAGGCAATAGTTCTTGGCCACCTGGTGCAACCAACCTTTGAAATTCTCTACCTCATGCTTTTTCAATTTTGGGACCAATTCTTCAAAAATCTGCATCACGCTGTCTTTGGCCGTTTCAGGTTCTTTAAAATATTTCAGGCAGACACCATAGACCAGGTCCATATACCGCTGGTAAAGTTCACCGAGTACAGCCATATCACCCGATTCCTTGTAGAGGAATACGAGCTCTTTATCGGTTAATGTTGAGTGAGATATGTTCTTTATAAAAGCCAACGGTTAAAATTAATGAAATAAAATGTATGGCTGCCTGTCTAAACCTCTATTCAGCAAAAGCAGGGGTTAAAATTAATTTAAATCACCCTTTATGCAATCGCTAACATACCCGCATCAGGGTATTAAACACTTACTATGAAACGTATTCTTATCCTTTTGACGCCGCTGATTTTGATCATGCTGGCTTTCCGACCCATCAAATCCCACACTATTACAGGTGCCATAACTGACGAAAAAGGCACACCAATACCTTCGGTTTCCGTGACTGTAAAAGGTGGTACACAAGTAACATCTGCTGACAGCAAAGGAGTTTACCGTATTACCGTAGCGAAATCATCAGGTACACTGATCTTTTCTGCAGTGGGATATATTGCTGTCCAGGAAAATATCAGTGGCCGCTCTGTAATTAATGTTACGTTGAAAACTTCCTCCATGGCTCAAAAGCAAATTCTCATCAGCCGCCCACAGGATGGAAGGATGTTGAAAAGTATGGAAACGTATAACCGTGGTATTGCAACCGGTGAATTCACCCCAGCGCCCTCTACCGGTTATTATATGGATACGGATGAACCGGAACTGAGCCGGGAAGGGTATGATAATATCACTGAGAATAAATTTTTACAGGTAAAGCAAAATCCTTTATCGACTTTTTCTATTGATGTAGATGCGGCTTCTTATAGTAATGTCCGCCGCTATTTAAACCAGGGGGCATTACCACCAGCCGGTGCTGTTCGTATTGAAGAAATGGTCAACTATTTTCATTATAGTTACCCGCAGCCTGCCGGTAAAGATCCTTTCTCTATCAATACCGAAATTTCGGATGCTCCCTGGAATAAGGATCATAAACTGGTGTTGATCGGTTTGCAGGGTGAAAAAATATCAACCGATAACCTGCCCGCTTCCAACCTCGTTTTCCTGATCGACGTATCGGGCTCTATGAGTTCCGCCAATAAATTACCATTAGTAAAAGCTTCTATGAAAATGCTGGTGGACCAATTAAGAAGCCAGGACAGGGTATCGATCGTCGTATATGCTGGAGCAGCAGGTTTGGTATTGCCTTCTACCAGCGGTGCAGAAAAAAATAAAATAAAAGAAGCGATCGATAAATTAGAATCTGGTGGTTCTACCGCTGGTGGTGCCGGAATCAAACTGGCTTATAAGACCGCAAAGGAAAACCTGGTGAAGAAGGGTAATAACCGCGTCATTCTTTGTACAGATGGTGATTTCAACGTTGGTGAAAGCAGCGATGATGCCATGGAAAGAATGATTGAGGAAGAAAGAAAAAGCGGCGTGTTCCTGACCGTATTAGGATATGGTATGGGCAATTACCAGGATGCCAAAATGCAAAAACTCGCAGATAAAGGAAATGGCAACCATGCTTATATTGATGGTATCAGCGAGGCTAAAAAAGTATTGGTGAATGAATTTGGCGGCACGTTGTTTACGATCGCCAAAGATGTAAAACTGCAGGTGGAATTTAATCCTGCCAAAGTACAGGGCTATCGCCTGATCGGTTATGAAAACAGGATGCTGGCCAAAGAAGATTTTAATGATGATAAAAAAGATGCGGGTGAATTGGGTAGTGGCCACACCGTAACAGCTTTATATGAAATAATTCCTGTGGGTGTAAACAGCTCTTTCCTGAAAGATGTGGACCCGCTGAAATACCAGAAAAATATTGAACCCCTGAGCAAATCCTCCAATACGGATGAGATATTGACCGTAAAGTTCCGCTATAAAGCTCCTGACGGTGATGTAAGTAAACTCATCGAGCATCCTGTAAAGGACAAACAAGTTCCGATCGCAGTCACTTCTGACAATTTCCGTTTCGCTGCTTCAGTGGCACAGTTCGGAATGTTATTGCGGAATTCGGAATTCAAATCAACTTCTTCTTTTGATAATGTCCTGACCCTGGCCCGTAAAGCAAAGGGCAATGATGAAGAAGGTTATCGCTCAGAATTTGTACGTTTAGTGGAAAGTGCACAAATGCTGGCGAAGGGAAACCCTGAGCCTTCAGCAATGAAGGAAGAAAAAATAATGTCTGTAAGTAAAAAATAACTAAATACAATAACCGCAGAGGCAGGGAGATGCACAGTTAAAGCCAAATTATTTTGTATTCCTCTGCATCTTTGCGCCTCTGCGGTTAAATTCCCGATGCAGCAGCATCAGAAGAAAAATGGCTAATCATTTAACAGCCGGTTAGTGATACGGGGCTGGTTTTTACCGGCCCCTTTTATTAAATATTGTATTGCAAAAAACTAACGGGAAGATGATTAGCATCCACTGAAAAATGAATGTTGATTATTTAAATGAGGAAATGTACAATATTCAATACTCAACAAACAATATTCAAGTCAACCATAACTCGCTACCAATTCTAAAACAACGCTTATGAGAGTAATCTCTACACTTTTTGCATTATTCCTTGCTTCTTTTTCCTTTGCTCAGGCAGTGGACAGATCCGGAGTTGTTATTACATCAAATTGTTGGGGAAAGTATGTGCCGGATAAGAATTCGTATAGACCGGATAGTAATTTGATTACAAAAGCCCTCCAGGGCAGAATGGGTTGTGGTATTGTAACAGCACAAAAAAAGGATACGGTTAAAGCAACTACCATACGAATCCGTTGCGGAAGGCTACTTAAAACAGACAACTACCATTTGATTATCATAGATGGCCTTCCTGTAAAGAATGAATGGGTGGCTTCTATTAATCCCAATGACATTGAGAGTATTGATGTTCTAAAAGATGCTGCCGCCAGGGCCATATATGGTAGTCGTGCTTCCACTGGTGTTATTATTATCACTACTAAATCTTCCAAACTAAGAAAATTTATCATCAAAGATTATTTGGATGGCAGCCGGGTAGCCGGGGCTACTGTTTCTTTTATCAGCCGTGACAGGAAGGATACGCTAATGCTGGCAGCAGATAATAATGGAATTGCTGTTACGGATAAATTGAAAAGCTCAGCAAGCTATGAACTTACTGTATCTGCCCTGGGGTATCAATTAGTCAACCATGATCTTACTCTCCCGTATAACAAAGAGCAGGAAATACTATTAACCAGGGAAATAAAGACCTGTGAGGAAGTGGTGCTTTCCTGTTATTCTAAAAGGACATGCTGTCGTGGCGGTTTTTCTTGCTCGGTCAGTGGTTTAAATATTACTATTGATTCTTTTAAGAAAAATAGGTCAGTGTTTGACCGGGTAGCCTTTGCAATCTATCCCAGTTTGGTACAAAGAGGCTCCCTGGTCAAACTTCGTTTCTCAGCCGATCAGCCCGGTAAAAGAACAGCCCGGATCCTGAACCTTCAGGGAACTGAAATGTCCCGCAGAGACCTGCAAACCAGCAAAGGTAATAACCAATTTCAGCTCCCGACTGATGCCCGCTGGGCAGCCGGGGTATATTTTGTTCAGTTAGTTTATGAAAACGGAAGAGTAGCTGCATCAGGTAGAATAATCATTCAATGATTCCGCTTTTATGAGTAAAAAGTTACAACTAACGATTGCCGAACCCTGCCACGAGAACTGGGAGAATATGAACCCTGATGATAAGGGTAAATTTTGCGGTTCCTGCCAGAAACAAGTCATAGACTTCAGTGAAATGAGCGACCGCCAGGTGGCCGAATTCTTCAAAAAACCAATCCAGCGTTTATCGAAGGGAGATTCTGTTTGCGGCCGTTTTATGACCGACCAGCTGGACCGGGAGATCGTTGTACCCCGGAAACGGATCCCCTGGGTAAAATACTTTTTCCAGTTTGCCTTGCCGGCGTTTTTAATGTCTGTGAGGGCATCTGCACAAAACCCCAAAGCAAAACTTAAATCCGATGTGGTCAGTAGTGATACGGCCCGCCGGCCTGTTTCCGCAGAATATAAGATGATGGGCATGGTGGCCCGGCCGATGAATTTAAAACCATTTACCGGCGATACGATCGTAAAAGCAACGAAAGATCCGGTAGAAGCGATAAAGGAAGATAAAAGAACGGATATGGATACGGCAGGGATCGAACCTTCCTGCACAGCATTCATCAAGGGAGAGATTGCCATGCCTGGACAGGCCAACAAAAATGAAATAGAAGGCATCGTAGTGGATGAAAATAATCAGCCCGTGCCTTTTGCCAGTATTGAAACAGGTAAACCCGTAGAAGGAATAATGGCCGATGAAAACGGATATTTTATAATGAGGAAGACCTGGTTAGCGAAAGGAAAGCGAATCGCTGTTTCCTCTACAAGCTTTGAAAAAGTGGAGATAAAGGCAGGAGAAGAGCAATACGCAGCCGGAAAATTACGTGTTCAGTTAAAAGCAAATATTGTATTAGAGGAAGTGACAATGATAGCTTATGAAACAACCAGGTGTGGAGGCTATACATACGGTACGGTCTCGTATGTAAAAGGTGAAACAATAGCTGTAAACCCAAAAAAAGATACAGTGATGAGTAAAACGATACAACTGCCGGCAGACGATAGCCGTTTATTGGTTTATCCCAACCCTGTTGTACGGGGAACGACATTGAATATCAGTTTCAAAAAAACCGAGGAAGGTTATTACCAGCTCCTGATACTGAATCAGTCCGGCCAGGTGGTTGACCAAAAAGAAATATGGATCGATGGAGAGGCAAGCGTATTTGATATCGAAGTGCCGGTACTGGCCGCCGGCAGTTATTTCCTGGTTTTAACCAATAAAAAAACCGGTAAGAAGTTTACAGAGAAGCTCATTATTCAATAACCAATACAGAAGGTTATGGCCAAACAACTGCAACTAACCATTCCTACTCCCTGTCATGAGAATTGGGAGGCAATGACACCTGTTGAAAAAGGACGCTACTGTGGTGCCTGTCAAAAACAGGTAGTGGACTTCAGTGAAATGAGCGACCGGCAGGTGGCCGAATTTTTTAAAAAACCAAACCTGAATTTATCGAAGGGGGGATCAGTATGTGGCCGTTTTATGCAGGATCAATTAGACCGGGATATGGAGATTCCACGAAGGCGGATTCCCTGGGTGAAATATTTTTTTCAGTTTGCACTCCCTGCTTTTTTATTATCTATTAAATCATCTGCTGTAAAAGCACAAGGTACCGTAGCTATCATTATAAAAAATAAATCATTCATAGAAACTCCAATAGTAAAAAAATCTGTGATTAGTGATACGATTACGATGCCGGAAGTAGTGATTTTAGCATCCGTATTGCCCCAGGCAAAACGCAATGAGTTTATTACGCTTTCGCCGTTATTGGGAAAAGTTGGAGGTCCTGTTATTGTTATAACTGATAAATCGACTGATATTGCTACGACAAGGGATTTGAGTTTTAATCCGTTAAACATTTCCCGGGGATTGCAGGGGAGAGTGGGTGGGGTCTCTGTAAAAGGGTTAGAAGTTAAAGAAAAAAAGAGCACTCCTTTGTTGCAATGGTTCTTTAAAGATACATCGTCAAAATTCTTTAAAATATTCCCCAACCCTGTTGCTTCCGGCTCTAATATCTTCATTGAATGTAAACAAACTAAAGATGGAGATTACTCCGTTCAATTATTTCATCAATCCGGTCAGTTAGTCCACCAACAGAAAATATGGATCAATGCACGAGCAAAACAATTGAATGTTGGCATTCCCCAATTAACCGCCGGGAATTATTTCCTGGTATTAACCAATAAAAAAACCGGTAAGAAATTTATGGAGAAGCTCATTATTCAGTGACAATCATCCTTTAAATCCCGGGTGAAACTGTTCCAGTGTCTTTCGTAAAAACTCCCTGTCCAGGTGTGTATAGATCTCGGTCGTGGTGATACTGGCATGGCCCAGCATTTCCTGTACGGCTCTCAGGTCGGCACCGCCCTCTACCAGGTGAGTGGCAAAGGAATGACGGAAAGTATGTGGTGAAACCGTTTTTTTGATACCAGCTTTCAGGGCCAGGTTTTTGATGATATAAAAGATCATCACCCTGGATAATTTACTGCCCCGCTTGTTTAGGAAAAGCACATCTTCATTTCCTTTCTGCACATCAACATGTACCCGGATATCTTTTTTGTAGATCGTTATATACTTTATCGCACTGCTGCCCACCGGTACCAATCTTTCTTTATCACCCTTACCGATCACCCGTATAAAACCTACATCCAGGTAGAGTTGCGATATTTTCAGGTTCACCACTTCGCTTACCCGCAGGCCGCAACTATACATAGATTCTAAAATAGCTTTATTGCGGCCGCCCTCCGGTTTGCTAAGATCGATCTGACCGATCATGTTTTCTATTTCTTCGAAACTGAGCGTGTCCGGTAAGGCTCTTTTTTGCTTGGGAGCTTCGAGCAGGGTAGTGGGATCGGTAGTGGAAATCTGTTCCAGCAAACAGTATTTATAAAAGGCCCGCAGGCCGGAAATAATCCGGGCCTGTGAAGAAGCCATCATCCCCAGTTCAGTGATCCATTTAATGAATTGCTGTATCTCTTTCAGGGTAAGCTGAGAAGGATTTTTGAGTGATTTATTTTCCTGTAAATATTGGGTGAGTAGTTCAATATCCCGGAGGTAAGCCTGTACCGAATTATCCGACAGGGATTTTTCTAGCTGTAAATAGGCTTTGAATCCTTTTTTGTAAGGCTCCCACATAAGAAAGTTTAAAGTTTAAGGTTTGAAGTTTCCTGTTTTCACACCTTAAACCACCCGATGAGAATTTACTCCATCGTTACATTTTTTTCTAATTCTTTCCAGCTGTCTTTAATCTTTACTTTTACCCAGATCCTGCTGTTGGTGATATTTACAGAATCAATATGCTCGTGGATGGCATCGTAGTCAATGTTTAGTTTTTCACCAAAGGTCATCATCCCTTTTTTGCCGGTACTGATATCTTCTACATAGATATTACCCCTGTCCGTATTCACGATCAGGTTGTCGGAAATGGAAAATTTCGGGTCGATATTATTGATACCACTGGTCTTCATTACAAAACTTTGCGTTTTATCATAAGGCAGTTTTATCTGGAAGCCGCGGCCGGTAGCACAGTCATTAAATAATACATAGGCAAAATCAATGTCCTTAAAAATGCAGCGGACAAAATCCTTATTCAGTTTAGCATCGGCATAGTCAAACTTTGTTTTGCGGTTGGAGGGCATCCCGTCATAACTCCAGAGCAGGCTGTCTCCTTTGCAATTATTGGCCGTGAGATATACAATGGGTTTTAGTTTATGATCACCGGTAAATTTCAGGGTGTCTTTCAGGCAGGCTGTATCGCAGAGCAGTTGTGGACCGTCAGCCGAAGAGGACTTGCAGCCCCCCGTTGAAAAAGCAAGGATGACAGCGAAGGCAGGAACGATGAGTAACCTCATTTTTATTGGTTTGCAACAAAAATAATCAATGCAAAACACTGCTGCTAAAATTCTTTTAGCCTGTACGCCGGAACAATTCCTTTAGTATCTTCGGCGCATGCCTTCAATACAACCCATTAATCTGCGTTCCTTCAAACAAAAAGTACGTCATACTAAAAACAGTATGCGCCGTTTCCTGTCGAAACTTGACAGGGAAACCCCGCGGGGGCTTGATAAAATAATCAGTGGTCATGAAAAAAACGTATGGCTCGAAACTGATTGCCTCAGCTGTGCCAACTGTTGTAAGACCATGACACCAACTTTTAATGCACAGGATCAGAAAAGAATAGCAAAGCATTTTAATATGACCGTGGAAGCCTTTCAAACAAAATGGCTGAAAAGAGAACGGGGTGGAGAAAGAGATTGGTTGAATAAAGTGGAGCCCTGCCAGTTCTTAAACCTGAAGGATAATAAATGCAGTATTTATGAAGTACGCCCTGCGGATTGTGCCGGCTTTCCGCATTTGTCCAAAAAATTCAAAGACTTTGTACATATCCATAAGCAGAATGTAGAATATTGCCCGGCCACGTATCGGCTGGTGGAGAAAATGATGGAAGGAAGTGGAATGAGGAATGGCTAGTGGGGTTTGGCTAGTAGGGAAATTCTTTTTGACTTTACTTTATTTAAACAGGAATGTAGATGTTGGCAGCAATAAAAAATTATCAAATGAAAAAAGTGCTGTTATCCATACATATTGTTTTGGCCTCAAGCAACTGTCACTCTCAATCTAATAATATTGTTGGGGTCTGGCTTTGGCGGGATTCTAAAACCTCATTTTCCTTGCTTATCAACGAAGATGGAACTATCGAAACATTCAGTCGCCCAATTAATGATCCGACTCCAGCCAAAAATCGCAAAAAAGGCACTTTCAAATTTATAGATAATAAAAAACTAGTAATAACCTGGGCAGATAAAAGTACTGAAACAGATAAAGTAAAATTTATTGATAACGGTACATTGAAAATTGAATTAAATAATCCTGAAGACCACAATCTCAAAATTTATACATTCAAAAAGGTATTTGACGAGGAGGTAGAATTTAAAGAAAATCAACTGCTGCAACATTGGGTTTTGCTATATGGCGGGTGACGAATAAATCCTCATCGTTCTGCTGGCTGCTCAGCTACATATCTGGCTAACGAATAAAGCCGGGCTATTGAATATATTCTCATCTTGACAAATTTACTTAGCAACAGTTCAGGCTTGCGGATCACGGAATACCAGCCCATTCATGCACAACAGTTATGAGTTTCTTTTATATATAAATAAAAGGATGCTATTTCCAGGTAAGATTCCAACTTCCCACTCGCTGCACCCCACTAGCCACTGGCCAAACCCCACTCGCTATAAAAACACATCCTCGATCCAAAAAAAATCGGGATCCTTATCACGGTGCAATGTAATGGCAAGAATATCGTAAGAGATCCATTGATGCCCGGGGTTTAAAAACAAATATTCATCAGCCGCTTTCTGCAGGTTTTTGAATTTCGCCTTCGTAACGCTTTCTTCGGGGTGACCGCCAAGCAGCGATACCCTCCTGGTTTTTACTTCTACAAAGTGTAAGAATTTTCCTTTCGTGACAACGATATCAATTTCATAATGTGAATGCCGCCAGTTGCGGTGCAGCAGTTGATATCCCTGCTCTTTCAGCCAGCGGGCTGCCAGTTCTTCGCCTTCTTTTCCCAGGTCATTATGCGAGGCCATGTATTATCTTTACCCCAAAATAAAGAAGAAAAACTATATGGCTGGTATCTATCGTCTGACAGGGATCGTGAAACATTATGATTGGGGTGGAACTTCTTTTATCCCGTCCTTATTGCAGGTGGAGAACAAAGAAAAGAAACCCTTTGCTGAATACTGGATGGGCACACATCCGTTGGGTGACTCGTTGGTCGACACAGGTGGGAGCAGCCCAACACCACTTTCTGTTATTGCCAATACTCTTCCTTATCTCTTTAAAGCACAGGATGTCAAAGAGATGCTTTCTATTCAGACACATCCTTCCAAAACCGTGGCCGGGATCGAGTTCGCAAAAGAGAATGCCACCGGGATAGCTCCCGATGCACCAAATCGTAATTATAAGGATGATAATCATAAACCAGAAATGTTGATCGCCCTGGGTGATTTCTGGTTGTTGCATGGATTTAAACCCAGCGAGGAACTTGTCTATACTTTATTAAATGTGATGGAGCTAAGAGAATTGCTGCCCATTTTTAATGAGTTGGGCTATGCAGGGCTATATAAGCATGTAATGGAAATGCCGCAGGCTGAAGTGAACAGGATGCTGCAACCACTGGTCGATAATATTGCTACTGTTAATAAAGAAGTGACACCCGACAAAGATGATGAAGATTTCTGGACGGCCAGGGCGGCACAAACATTTACACGGGGTACTGACCTGGACAGGGGAATTTTTTCCATTTACTTTTTCAATGTTGTTCACCTGAAAAAAGGGGAGGGGGTTTTCCAGGATGCGGGTGTGCCACATGCTTATCTGGAAGGAAAATGTGTAGAGATTATGGCTAATTCTGATAATGTATTGCGTGGCGGCCTTACCAGCAAGCATATCGATGTAGCAGAATTGCTCAGGCTGGTAAAATGTGAACCTACTTTCCCGAATATCATTACCGGCGAAGCCGCAGGTGAACAGGAACGGGTATATAAAACACCTGCACCAGATTTTCAATTAAGTGTTTTTGAACTGGAAGCCGGCGACACAATCTCGTTTATACCCGCAGGGGTTGAGATCGTTTTGCTTACCGAAGGAGCAGTAGAACTGGATGATGACGAAGTTGCCATTAAACTCCAGGTGGGCCAACCTTCCGCCGTGGTATTTCCCGGACAGCCGGTTTATATCGCAGCTTCTGCTAAATCCACTGTTTTCAGGGCGGCGACGGGTGTTAATAAGGGTGAATAAATAGAATCGCCAATTAGTCCAATTCGTTTATTTTTGCCTTGTATTTACGGAATCACTCAATAAAAAATTATGAAGAGTAACGGACGGTTAACAGTATTTACCTTGATATTGGTTACAGTGGTTACGGCCTGCAAGTATTTCTTCGGGCCCGACCTCGACTGGTCCGGGTTCTCCCCGGTCATTGCTATAGCATTGTTTTCCGGGTTTATTATCAAGCAAAAGGATATGTCCTTCCTGCTGCCTTTAATAGCTTTGTTCATCAGCGATGTGGCCATACAACTATTATATACTGCTGACCTGTTCCCTTATGCTGGTTTTTATAACGGCCAATGGAAAAACTACCTGATCCTGATGTCGGCTACCCTGATAGGTTGGGCTTTGAAAGGCCGAAACTATACCAGCCTGTTGGCCGGCGGGATCGCTGCACCAACTGTCTTCTTTCTCTTATCCAATTTTGGTGTGTGGCTGGCCAGTACGGAAGTTACCTATACCAAAGATTTTGGTGGACTAATGAATTGCTATTCAGCCGGGCTCCCTTTTTATAAGAATGCTTTAATCGCTACCCTCGTATTCCTGCCGGGTATATTATTTCTGTATAATTATATGACAAGACAAAAAGCACAATTGACTCTGGCTTAAGATCGTAAAAATATTTTTTGTGAAACCCATTCTTTACGGATGGGTTTTGTTTTGCAGGCTATTGTAACTCCAGTTTTGAAAACCAGTAATTCCCGTGCAATAGTTTTTCTGTTACCTTAACATTGATTCTTTTAGAAAAGAGGGGGCAATCCAGCACCAGGGTATGGTACTCACCATTCTCACCACAGGCATCAATGCCCATCGCTTCTAATTCATACACCAATACAGGATTAATGAGCTGGCCGATAAAGCGTTCACCCATGGTCTCATTGCAGCTAACGATCTGCGTTACGATGCCGGACTCCAGCATCTGGTTCACCAATTTCCTCCTATTTTGCTGCCATAACGGGAGCACGGCTGTTAAACCGGCATTGGTACAAATTTTTTCTTCCCAATCCCGGTGGGGCTGCAGATCAATATCACCAAAAACGGCATAGTTGAGCTGGTATTTTTCTTTCAGGTCGGATAGAGCAGCTGTGAAATATTTTTCATATTCTTCCCAGGAACTACTGATAGCTTGCAGGGGTAAACCAGCCGCTGATGCCTGGGCTTGCAAGATAGCCGCGGGAATGCCATGCGAACGGGATATCTTACCTTCTTCATTCAGTACGTTCAATAATACTTTTGGTGTATAGCCTTGCTGAATGGCCTGTAGGAGTGCAAAGCAACTATCCTTACCACCGCTCCAGGAACAAAGAGAATTTTTAGTCATAATTTTTTTGCCACAGATGAACACAGATGGATTGCTACGCAATCTAACTGACGGCCTTGCATGGCAGTAGCATTGAATAGGCGAGCAGGCAGGAAGCATTTGTCTGATCAGTGGCTCAACTCGCCGTCCCTTCATACCCCTCGTCATGCAGCAAACTATGCTTATGCCCGTCTGCTGCTTCGGTGGCTAATTCATCGCAGCGATTATTAAAAGGATTATCTGCATGTCCCTTCACCCATTTGAATTTGATCGTATGTTTCTTCGACAATTCAAAAAATTCCCACCACAGGTCGGAGTTTTTCTTTCCGCCTTTAAAATTAGTCCTGATCCAGTTCTTCAGCCAGCCTTCTTCCCAGGCTTTTACTACATACTGGCTATCGGAATAGATGGTCACATTCATCGCCTCTTTCTTCAGGGCCTTTAATCCAGCAATCACCGCCATCAGTTCCATTCGGTTATTAGTGGTATGATGATAGCCCTGGGACAATTCTTTGCGGTGCTGGCCACTCAGCAGGATAGTACCATAGCCACCTGGGCCGGGATTACCTCTTGCAGATCCGTCGGTATATATTGTAATTGTGGTATTCATTTTGCCATTCATTGCTACGCAATTTATTTTTTTAGCTACTGATTAGACATTAAAAATACATTTTGTACACGGATGACACAGATTGGATAGATGAACACACCTGCCCGTCCTTTCAGGCGGGGATTATTTTGATAAATCAAAATCCCGGAACTCTGCGTAGCAGAGAAATCTGTGTTCATCCGTTTAGTCCGTGTCATCCGAGTTCAAATTCTTCTCTGCGTTCTCCATGTTTTCTGCGTGAGACAAACACAACCCAATCTTCTCTCCTTTATTACAAGTATTGGAGATTGGTCTTTGGAG
>JAWXCO010000147.1:0-44192 GCA_034408705.1 Bacteroidota bacterium | reverse complement strand
GTACCCGCAACTATGTGTGTCGAAATTGGGCCGAGGTGACCAATAATTTTGGTTCCTTCTAATGATGAAGCGGTTGTTACAAAAATGTTTTTAGGTTTTGCCATTATAGGAAATTTCTTTTCTTAAATATACTGCTATTAGATAATTTCCAAACAGTTTCGTAATTTCAAACATGACTCTTTGCCAATTAAACTCCCTTGAAGAAATGGAACAGGATGAAGCTCTCTGGTCCGGTACTCATCTTGGTGAGAGATTGGAGGAATAACACAGCATTTTAAAATTAAATTTCACTACTCTGTTTTTAGTATCTTTTCACTTATAGAGTTTGGGTTCTATCAGGCGCTTTTATATAGGGATCGTCCCAAAACTGCCAGCTTATTTATTGTTATTTTCACGCCATTTGAGGTAGTTGTATAATATGATAATAAATAATTTCATTTAACCTCCATGTTGCCAACAATATCCACCTGATCTTACCGATCTACTACACCTTGTACCTTTTTGTGTTTTTGCCTGACATTGTCCCCCACTTGTAGTAGTGGTCTTTTGGTTAGTTGTTTTAGCAGGGGCAATAGTATTTCCGCTACCTTATGACATTGGAGACAGATTTACTTCTGATTGCTGTGTATTCTTTGAGTTATTCTGTAAAGTTGAGATTGAGGAAACTAATGACTGAATTGATTTTTTTAAATCGTCGATGTCTTTTTGGAGATTATCAACTTTTAAATCCAGGTTCTTTATTTTCTCCTTTAAAATCTCCTTTTCAAGTTTTATTACCTCCACCTGATCTGCAATTTCTTTTTTTGAGAAAAGGAGGGGATTAAAAAGGCTGTCAAAAAGAAGACAAATAATAATTTTTTCATGCTGAAGGTGTTGGTCTATTAAATATAAGTTATTTTGATCGGCATTTTCATAATAAAGGAGGAGGTTCTGGTGGTAGGTCAGACCAGGAGGGACATGTTACCAGTGGGCATTTTTTGATGCTAAAACCGGATCGTACTGCATACCCGCTCCATACATTGTTCGACTCTCGTTCGAGGCATGTTCGCAGTTAAAGCGTTCCCGAACGCTTTTCTAGGCCAGTTTGTTCGGAGTTAAAGCGTTCCGAACGCTTTAACTCCGAAGGAATCCCGAAGGAATCCCGAACCAACCCCCGAAGAAATTCCAGTTCTGATCAGTTACTCCCCGGGCAATAGCTTGTGCCAGCAACACTCATATTCTTGCATATTTCTCACCTGCATTTGGAACCGGCACTTCCGGGCCAGTCGATTTGTTCCGGTGGCCCCTTGAATCCACCGGGGCATCGGTAAGATTTTATAAGTATTAAAAATTTATGGCAAAGCTGCAGGATAATTTATTTACAGGCTGTATCGGTAACGTATGCGTTTACCGGATGAATGGCCATAGTTATCTGCGGAGTAAAAGTTCATTGAGCCGGAAACGGGTTTTGAAAGACAGGGCTTTTGAAAAAACCGGAAATATGCCAGCGACCTGGGCAAGGCTTCACAGATTCGTTCAGTGATCTACCGGGAATTCCCTGCCAGCAAAAGAAAACGATCCATCTACCAGGCTATTACCGGAGAAACTGCCTCCTTGCTTTATGAAGGTTACGAAGTACAAGAAATACAGAACAGGCTTCGGAAAAAATATAGGCCGCTGATCACAAGTTTGTCTGGTAGGTTTCAGTGGTTTGATGCGTGTCCCCACGAATCATTTCCTTTACTGTAAGGTTGAATGCAACAAAAATCGAATGTTTCTTACCAGTTATTCGCCTGGTCTGCATTCATTCTTTCAGAAAAATCAACAGGCTGGTGGTGTTTCCAGTCCGGGTCATATTTCACAAACCAGGATATCCAAAGACTCCGGCTAAAACGCATCAACCAGGGCTGGAGCAGTATCAATACCACAGCATTAACACCCATCCAGATAAAAAAACGGTTATCATCGACGGAGAGCCCAATCGTTAATGCCCAGATTCCCAGGCTGATCAAACTTAAACCCACCGTCAACACATAACTCACATAGCTGGTGCCATAATAAAAACCTACCTCGATTTCACTGGCCTGTCTGCATACGGTACATTCTTTATTCATCAGCATATTTCGCTTGAAATTGATCGTTACCGGGTGTTGAAATAATTTCCCTTCCCGGCAACGGGGACAACGGCAACCCACAACAGAAGTAACATAACCCCGACTCACTTTTTTCTCAGCCATTCGTATTGTTTTGAAAGTGCAAAGGTCGGTTAATACAACGTATCAGAGCCTGAAAATTATCAGGTGGTCCAGAGTCATTATAGTGTTACCGAAGAGATGGAGATCCGTATGAATTTTTCTGCGCCTCCGTGTCTCAAAGGTTATCTGTATCAATGTGGCAAATGACTCTTGACCCGCCCATATACCCAGGTGCCCGCAATTGCACTCAACAGGGTAACAATGATGACGGTTGCACCCGTACCGATTTGTGCAAATAATGGACCCGGGCAGGCACCGGTGATAGCCCAACCAAAACCGAAGAGCAGCCCACCATAAATAGTACCATTATGGAATTTCTTATTCATCAACTCAATGGGCTCCCCATGGATGGTTTTGAGTTTGAATTTTTTGATCAGCCATACACTAATGATCCCGACCACGACGGCCGAACCAATAACGCCGAACATATGAAAACTTTGCAGCCGGAACATTTCCTGTATCCGGAACCAGGAGATCACTTCTGATTTCACCAGTATCACACCAAATAATATTCCTGCTACAAGGTATTTGAAAAAAGACCATCCCGAATCGTTTAACGCTGATTCGTTCACCGACTCAGCATCCAGCGAACGAACCTCGAAGTCCGTATTGCCTGTCAGAAAATCATGATGCTTCTTTTCTTTTATTGTTGTCATAGCCGCTTATAAATTTAAAATGTAAGGAAGAACAAAATTGGCAACCAAAAAACCTCCTGCCATAAAACTGATGGTAGCTACTAAAGATGGCCATTGCAGGTTGCTTAATCCCATGATGGCATGCCCGGACGTACAGCCCCCCGCGTAACGGGTTCCAAAGCCGACTAAGAAGCCACCCCCTACCATCATGATAAGTCCTTTTGCCGATAAGAGTGTATTCCAGTTGAACAATTCGATTGGGACCATACCGTTGTAATTACTGATGCCATATCCCGATAATTCAGCAGCCAGTTTCGGATTAACCTGCACCGGTTGTGGATTTTGCAATAGTAAAACGACGAGTAAACCACCCAACAAAACGCCGCCAACGAAGAATAAATTCCAGGCTTCTTTTTTCCAGTCGTACTGGAAGAAAGGTATTTTGGAAGGTATACAGGCTGCACAGATATGGCGTAGTGATGAGGAGATGCCAAATGTTTTATTACCCATTAGTAACAAAGCCGGTACCATCAACCCGATCAGGGGACCAGCTACATACCAGGGCCAGGGGCGACTAAGCCAATCAATTATATTCATGGTTTTTGTTTCTGTTTTATCAATCACTTATCAGAGCATCGTCGTAGGGCAGGAATAGTCTGTCAGTTTAAATTTACCATTTTCTTTAATGGCCTTTAACCCACCTTTTACATCCATAAGTTTGTCATAGCCCCGGGCCCGTAAAATGGATATAAACATCATCGAACGATAACCACCGGCACAATGCACATAACAGCTCTTAGCTTTGTCGATCATTGCCATGCTGTCATTGATATAATCCAATGGCCTGTTCTCAGCTCCTTTGATGTGCTCCGAATCAAATTCACTTTTTTTGCGAACATCTAATATCGTTATACCCGGATCATTTTCCTGAATGGAAGCCAATTCCTCCGCTGTAACAGTTGGAATCGTATCTGTTTCTTTCCCTGCTTTTTTCCAGCTTTCAAATCCACCTTCCAGGTAGCCGATCGTGTGATCGTATCCTACTCTTGCCAGCCTGGTAATTACTTCTTCTACTTTATCTTCATCCGTTACCAGTAATATTTTTTGTTTGATATCCGGGATCAGGGTACCGGCCCAGGGAGCAAAACTTCCGTCAATCCCAATGTTGATTGAATTCGGTATATATCCCCTGGCAAAAGTTTCTGCATCTCTCGTATCCAGCATCAATGCACCTGTTTCATGAGCAGCAGTTTCAAATGCAGCCGGACTTAGTGCCTGTGTTCCCCGTTTCATTACTTCGCTAATGCTGTCAGATCCCTGTATATTCATCAGTACATTTAGCGGAAAATATTGAGGTGGTGCTGTTAAACCAGTGAGCAATTCTTTTTTAAATTGTTCCCTGGTAATACCAGGGCGTAAAGCATAGTTAGTTGCTTTCTGATGCCCGAGCGTATCAGTAGTTTCTTTGCTCATATTCTTACCACAGGCGCTACCGGCTCCATGTGCCGGATAAATGATAAGATCATCAGGCAGGGTTAGTATCTTCTTTTGCAATGAATCAAATAAATGATCAGCTAGTATATCCTGTGTCAGCTCTGCTTTAACCTTTTGTGCCAAATCGGGGCGTCCTACATCCCCAATAAAAAGGGTGTCGCCGGTGAATAAAGCCACTTGTTTCCCGGTTTCGTCTCTCAGCAGGAAACAGGAAGATTCCATTGTATGACCGGGTGTATGAATCACTTCGAAAGTAATAGAACCAATCGTGAATACTTGCCCGTCTTCAGCTGTTATGGCCCTGAAGGCGGGTTTAGCAGTAGGTCCGTAGACAATGGTTGCGCCGGTTTCTTTTGCCAGTTCAATATGGCCCGATACAAAATCTGCATGAAAATGAGTTTCAAAAACATATTTGATGGTTGCCTGGTTACGATTTGCTTTTTCAATATAATGCTGTACTTCCCGTAGCGGGTCAATGACAACAGCTTCGCCTCTGCTTTCGATATAGTAAGCTCCTTGGGCCAGGCAGCCAGTATAGATCTGTTCTACTTTCATAATGTGTAGTTTAATAAAGCAAATTTGATATAATCGGCGCAGCTTGTCTATGACTTTTGTCACAAACACTTTGGACGTGATTAGTTGAGAAAAAGTTCTTTAATGATAATGTAAACACCCATGATCAGTACAAACCAGCCAAACCCCTTTTTTAAAGACCCCCCGGAAACTTTATCTGCCAGTTTGCTACCAATAAAAATACCGACAATAGAAAGTAATGTAAACGAGATCAGGATTGTCCAATTAAACTCAAATTGTTTCAGGCTAAACAAAAAACCAAATAAGGAATTGATGGCAATAATTAGTAAAGAAGTGCCTACGGCTGTTTTCATCGGTAGTTTCAGGAACAATACGAGGGTCGGTATAATTAAAAAGCCTCCCCCGGCTCCCAGCAAACCAGTTACCACACCGATACAAAAGCCGAGTAACATTAACGGCAAAACCTTATCATGTCTTACTTTTTCATCCCCCGCTGTCTTTACTATTGGTGCCTGGCTGTGAATCATAGTAATCGAAGCGGCCAGCATCAGGATAGCAAAAATCACCATCAGTAATAGTTCTTTTGATACCACCAGGCTGCCAATGTTGAAAAACGTATCCGGGAGAGCTGGCAAAAGATAATGCCGGGTAATAAAAATGGAAAGGATAGAGGGGATACCGAATTCAGTGACCGCTTTAAAATCAACTTGTCTTTTTGTATAAGCTCTTATGCCACCAACCAAACTGGTAACACCAACAATAAACAAGGAACTGGTAGTAGCTAATAGCGGGTTTACACCCATCAGGTATACCAGCACCGGCACAGTAAGTATTGAACCACCGCTGCCAACCATACCCAGTGAAACGCCGATCAGGATTGAAGCTATATAACCAATGATTTCCATTTTCTTTTTTACAAGATTAGAATAAAGGTTCCGGATACAATGTGACCGATATCACAACAGCCGGGTCTATACCAGTTCGATCATATTCCGGTGCAGCTTTACCATGTTTCGTTGTTCCATCTTTTTCAATAATCTTGAAATTACTTCACGGGAACTGTTTAGGTCATCAGCTATTTGCTGGTGGGAAAGCTCAATTGACCTTTTTTCTGTTTTATCAGCGTACCGTTTCAGGTAAAACTCAAGCCGTTCATCCATATTATGAAAAGCAATATTGTCAACAACCGATAATAATTCATCAAACCGGCTGCGGTAGGTTTGTATTACGAACTGGTACCAGCTTTTATAGGTGTTCATCAGGTCATCCATCAGCTGAACAGGTATCATCAATAATTCTGTATCCTCTTCTGCTATCGCCGTTATTTCGCTGGTTGTTGATTGAATGGCGCAGATCATGGATACGGCACAAGCCTGGCCGGGAGCGAGATAGTAGATCAGAAACTCCCCGCCATCCTGGCCTTCCCGGTAAATTTTGATTTGTCCTTTCAGCACCAATGCAGCGGACTTAATGTATTGACCGGTCCGCATGATTACCTCACCGGCTTTAAAACTCCTTTGTACGGCCTCTTGCTCTATCAATTTAATAAGTCCGGGTTCAAACTGAGGGAAAAGTGCTTGCCAGTTCATACTATATATTTACTACATCTCTAAAACTTTTTCCATCTGCATACTGCGGCTGCCTTTAATCAGTAAGTAAGTATTCTCTACTTGCTGTTCTCCGAGCCAGTCTCTTGCTTCGCCAGCGGTATTGAATTGCAGAAAAGGATGATCAATTTTTAGAAAATCACCACCGACTAAAACCACATGATCCCATTCAGATTGACGGATGAGATCAACAATTGCCTGATGTTCTGCCAGGCTTTCTTTGCCCAGTTCTGCCATAGCTCCCAATAATAAAATCTTATTGACCGCATGGATCCGGGCAAAATTTTCTATCGCCAGCTTCATACTGCTTGGGTTGGCATTATAGGCATCGAGTATAACCTTATTGGTTCCTCTTTCCAGCAACTGAGAACGACTATTCGATGGAACATAGTTTTCAATAGCTTCTTTGATACTATCATCCGGTACGCCAAAATGCTTTCCAACGGCAACAGCTGCTAATACGTTCGGTAGATTATAATCACCGACCAATTGGGTTTTTATAGAATCAATATCGGCTCCTTTTTTAATAGCCACTTCAAGGAAGGGTTCGCTTTGAAGGAGGTGTCCTTCTATTTCAGCATCGGCTGTTCCATATTTTATAATGTTGGATATACCGGCACTCATTTCCTGCAGGTAATCATAATCCCATTGCACAAAAACTGTTCCGTCATTCGTCCGTAAATGATCAAAGAGTTCTCCTTTTCCTTTTCGTACACCTTCCACACCACCAAAACCTTCCAAATGGGCTTTGCCGCAGTTGGTGATCAGGCCATGGGTTGGTAAAGCATATTCACAGTACGAGGCAATTTCTTTTTGGTGATTGGCTCCCATTTCAATCACGACCATTTCTGCATCCTCTTTTATTTTCAAAAGGGTAAGCGGAACACCAATATGATTATTGAGATTACCTTCTGTAGTGTAAGTGTTGAATGCAGAAGAAAGAACCGCATGGATTAATTCTTTGGTCGTTGTTTTTCCATTGCTCCCGGTAATGGCAATAAAAGGTACCTGACGGTCGTGCCCGGAGGTGATAAATTGTTGCCGGTGATATTTGGCTAATTGCTGTAATGCCGTCAATACATCATCTACTAAAACAGTTTTTCCAAATACAGCATATTGCTCTTCATCAATGACCGCATAAGCTGCCCCTGCTTCAATAGCTGTATGTGCAAATGTATTTCCGTTAAAATTTTCACCCTTCAGCGCAAAGAAAAAATCACCCTCTTTTAGTTTCCGGGTATCAGTTTGAATCGAAGGATATTCTTTGTAGATACGATATAACTGTTCAGTAGACATATGCAAAAGTAAGCGGGTTATCAGTAAAACAAAAAACCCTCCATCCTTTGACAAGCTCAGGAGGGAGGGTTTAAGTATTTTAAGAAAAACGATTAACGTTTTTGTCTTCTTGTTTTATAATGCTGACCAGTTTTGCGTCCGTTTCCTTCCGGGCTACCCATCCGGTCCATTGCACAACGGAAACCTAAGGTACTTAAAGCCTGGTCTTCTTCCAGGAACCGACGACTGCCTGGTGTTAACCAGTAAGCCCTGTCATTCCAGCTACCACCTTTGTACACCCTTGATTTATCACTCACCAGAGTGGTAATACCATATCCATATGTAGCTTGTGATAAAGAGTCACCATCAAGGAAGTTGATCACATTACCGCGCTGGTAGTTTCTGCGGTTCTTGCTTTCCGCATCTGTTACATCAACCATTTTTACACGGCCTACGCTGTCAATCTCTGCTTCACCACTGCCGTTTTTATAGATCTTCTGGTATTTGTTACCGCGGAAAGGAGCTGGCATATCATCAAAGTCGAGTGTTGATAATGGACGATACACATCCTCTACCCATTCACTTACGTTACCGGCCATATTATAAATACCAAACCCGTTCGGGAAGAATGATTTTACAGGAGCAGTGTAGAAAGCACGGTCATTCAGACCACCCGCCACACCGGCATTGTCACCAGAACCTCTTTTAAAGTTCGCCAAAAACTGACCTTGCCAGCTGCCATGGCGAGTGTCACGAAGGCCATTGATATTTTGTGCCCAGGGATAAACCTGTTTGTTGGATTGTAACTCTTCCCCTCTTTTCCCTTCTTTTGAACTGGGGCGGGGGTTCTGGTTGATCAAACCATAAGCGGCATATTCCCATTCAGCCTCAAAAGGCAGACGATAATCAGGTAAAAGCACACCTGATTCCATAGAAGCAGTCGTAACTTTTGGTTCACCTTTCTTGGTTTTTATTTTACCGGGAGGGGCCGTATATAACCCTAATAAATACGACTTAGTCGTAAAATTATTTTCACCTTGCTGAGCACCTGGCTTCAGGTTGGCTTTATTTATAAAGCCTTCTTTATTCAGTAAATTCTCATTTACCCTGTCACTTCTCCAGAGACAAATATCATGTGCCTGTCTCCAGGTAACACCGACTACAGGATAGTCATTGAAACCGGGGTGGCGGAAATAAAATTCAACCAGCGGCTCGTTATAACTCAGCTCACTTCTCCAAACCAGGGTATCGGGAAGCGCAGCTTCTAAGATCTTAAGATTGGCCTCGTCAGAAGGATCAAATACCCTCGTCAGCCAGTGCAGATATTCACGGTAGTGAACGTTAGCTACTTCGGACTTATCAATGTAAAACGAAGGCACAGATACACGGCGCGGAATATTATTCCAGTCCCCCATTACATCTTCCTCTGTTTGTCCCATGGTATAGGTACCACCCTGAACAAACACGAGGCCTGGCCCGAGCCCTTGTTCCTTGGACTTGGCAACCTGGTAGCCACCCATGTTCTTATCATTGTAATTCCAGCCGGTTACATCCGACTTGTCTTGCTTTTTCTTGAACAGACCACCGTTCTTACAGGATGCTAAAAGCACCACACAGGATAGTAGGATTGTTAAGTTTCTCATTGTTTTTTGCATAAACCTATGAATTGGAATAAATTTAACGCCGGATGAGATAAAATATTGCAGCTGCAACAAGGTTTTACTCAACGGAATTGCGAATATAAACACTTTCGGGTTAAGCGGGTACGCAGAAATACTTTTTATCAAGGGTAAAATCCCTTTAAAACAGTGGTTTACAGCTATGAGGAAGATCGGCTATTTAGTGCTTACCGGATGGTTTTTAGCCTTTTCTTTCAGGGTGCTGGCCCAGCGGAATTATGCTCCTCATTCTGTAATGGCAACCGGCAATTGGTATAAGCTGGGGGTGAAGAGTGCCGGGGTCTATAAAATGGATATTCCTTTCCTGAATAGCCTCGGTTTAAATACCAGCAGCCTTTCTTCCGCTTCCATCCGACTTTTTGGAAATGGCGGGCAAATGCTGGCCGAGGCCAATGCCGGACCCTGGACAGATGACTTACAGGAAAATGCCATACAAGTTGTAGATGGGGGTGATGGAGTATTGAATGGTTCGGATCATATCCTTTTTTATGCCAACGGCCCCGACACATGGGTGAACGATCCGGCTAATTTTCGTTTTTCACACCGAAAAAATATTTTTAGCGATCAATCCTTCTATTTTTTAAATGTAGGAGGAAATGGAAAAAGGATTGCTAACGCTCCGTTGATTACTTCACCTGCGGCAACCGTTAGCAGTTTTTCAGCAAGATATTTTCATGAATTGGATACCATTAACTTTTTAGCTGGAAGTAAAGAATGGTATGGGGAAGAACTATCAGGTTTACCCGGCAGATCACTGACAAGAAATTTTTCTGTCAACCTCCCGAACATGGTAGCTAATTCATCTTTGTTATTACAGACAAGCGTAGTCGCCCGTTCTGTTGGAGCGGGCAGCCGCTTTGATATACGGATCAATAATCAACTTGTAAGTCAGTTGCTGGTTAATGCTGTTGGCGGCGGACTATATGATTTGGTAGCACAGCCGGGAATCGGATCAGCCACTGCTACTGCCACACAAAATAATATTGAAATCAGTTACACGTATGTGCCCGGTAGTTTTAATGCACAGGGCTGGCTGAACTGGTTTGAGATTTTTACCCGCCGTAGGATTTCGCTGAATGGTATTGACCAATTATTATTTCGTGACTGGTTAAGTGTTGGGAATAATGCGGCAGAGTTTGTGGTTAACAATGCTACTGCCATTACCCAGGTTTGGGATATTACCAATCCCATAAACCCATCGAGGATGCAGGGCCTTTTTTCCGGAAGCGAATTCCGTTTCATTAATAATTGTACTGTACTCAATGAATATGCAGCATTTAACCCGGCTAATTTTTTAATCCCTGCGGTCATTGGCAAGATTCCCAACCAGGACCTGCACAATGCAGTGGCTACAGATTTCCTTATTGTTACGCATCCCAACTTATTGTCACAGGCACAACGGCTGGCAGCATTGCACCAACAGCAAAACGGATTAAGGACACTGGTCGTTACTACTGAACAAGTGTATAATGAATTTGGCAGTGGGAGCCCGGATCCGACAGCCACCCGGGATTATGTAAAAATGTATTATGATAAGTTTGGAGCATCGGCAACAAATAAACCCCGGTATCTTTTATTATTTGGCGATGCTTCATTTGATTATAAAGACCGTATTGCCAATAATACCAATCTTGTCCCTGCTTACCAGAACAACTTCGCATTAGATCCATTATCCTCGTATACCTCCGATGATTTTTTTGGTTTCCTGGATAATACTGAAGACATCAATTCAGGATTGGTGACTAACCTGCTGGATATTGGTATTGGCCGGATACCCGCAAAAAATATTGAAGAAGCAAAAAATTTTGTTGACAAGGTTGCTGCTTATTTTGCCCCGCAAAGCCTGGGCCCCTGGAGAAATAACCTGACTTTTATTGCTGATGATGAAGATAACAACCTGCATTTGCAGGATGCAGAAATCATAACGGCAACAGCAGCAAATGTTGGTCCCGTATTCAACCAGCAAAAGATCTACCTCGACGCATTTCAACAGGAGAGTGGGGCGGGAGGCAGCAGCTATCCACAAGCTATACAGGCCAGTAACAACCAAATTTATACTGGAACATTGATCTGGAATTTTAACGGGCATGGTGGTTCACGAAGACTGGCAGAAGAAACCATTCTTGACCAGGATATGGTGAACAACTGGAATAATCCTGATCGTCTTCCCTTATTCATTACAGCTACCTGTGATTTTGCGCCCTATGATAACCCCAATATCAATTCGATAGGGGAGAATATTTTATTGCGACCCAGGAGCGGTGCTATTGGCTTAATGACGACGACAAGAGTGGTGTTTGCTTTCAGTAACCGTATCATCAATAATAATTACCTGCAGTTTGCATTACAACCCGATGCCAATGGTAAGTATAAAACACTGGGGGATGCGATCAGGGAAGCAAAGAATTTTACTTATCAAAACTCCGGTGATATCACCAATAACAGGAAGTTTACTTTATTGGGTGACCCGGCATTAACCCTTGCTTTTCCAGCGCTCAGGGTCAGGGCAACGAAAATAAATGGGATAGCCGTTGCTACTGCCGATACATTAAGTGCTACAGAAAAAATAGTAATTGAAGGAGAAGTAACTGATTTGTCCGGCAATCTCCTGAACAATTTTACGGGTACTGTTTACCCTACTGTTTTTGACAAACCACAAACAGTGAATACCCAGGCGAATGATGCAGGCAGCCAGGTGGCCGCTTTTCAAAGCCAGACGAACATTTTATTTAAAGGCAAAGCATCGGTGACCAATGGCCGCTTTTCTTTCACTTTTAAAGTACCCAAGGATATCAATTACCAGTTTGGGAATGGGAAGCTTAGCTTATATGCGGATGACGGAACAAAAGATGCCAATGGATCTTTTACCAATTTCATTATTGGTGGTGCCGGTAATAGTATTGGTGGGGATAATGAAGGCCCGGAAATTAAACCCTATCTCAATGATGAATTATTTGCTAATGGTGGCCTGGTTAATCAAAACCCGGTATTGCTGGTAAAACTCGCAGATTCATCGGGTATCAATACAGCCGGAACAGGTATCGGGCATGATATTGTGGCTACGCTGGATAATGACAACCGGAAATATTTTATCCTGAATGATTTTTATGAAGGGGAATTGAATAGTTACCAGCAGGGAGTTGTGCGATTCCAGCTGCCGGAATTGGAAGCAGGCCCACATACTTTAAAAATAAAAGCCTGGGATGTTTTGAATAATTCAAATGAAACCCAATTGGAATTTATTGTCGCCAAAGATGAAGAGCTGGAATTAAAGCATGTGCTCAATTATCCCAACCCGTTTTCGACGAATACGAATTTTTTCTTTGAACACAATAAGCCAGGTCAGCCTTTGCAGGTACAATTGCAGATCATGACCATTACAGGCCGGACGGTGAAATCGTTCAGCCGGGTAATCACTACGGATGGTAACAGAAGCGCCGAAATTCAATGGGATGGCAAAGATGATTATGGCGATAAACTGGGAAGGGGGGTGTATATCTATAAACTCCGGGTCATTGCGCCCGACAAAAAGAAAAAGGAAGTAATTGAAAAACTGGTGATCCTGTAAATTTTCCCCTGTATACAAATTTTGTAAGGCGATCAGAACCAGTTTTGTTTTTTTGCCGTATATAAAATGGTAAACCAACTATTCATGCGCCGTTTTTACCTACTTTTTTTTACTATTCTGTTGTTTTCATCCAGGGTGGTTGCCCAACATGGTTCTATTCGTGGATATATTAACGATGCAGATCAAAAAATTCCGATTACCGGGGCCTCCGTCAATATTGCCGGAACAAAAGGTGATAATTCGGATCTGTTTGGAATGTTTAGTATCCCCGTAATTGTTCCAGGTCAATATGAAATGACGATCTCGCATATTGGCTACAAGACGGAGCTCATTAATGTGGAAGTAAAACCCGACCTGCTTTCTTCAGTTAATGTAAACCTGAAAAGAAGCAATCTTGATTTATCTGAGGTAAAAGTAAATGCAAAGAGAAGCAGCGCTTTGAATACCATCAGTGCAGTAGACATAAAACTACGACCCGTCAATACTTCGCAGGATGTACTGCGGATCGTTCCTGGTTTATTTATTGCGCAACATGCGGGTGGTGGTAAGGCTGAACAGATATTTTTAAGGGGCTTTGATATAGATCATGGTACCGATATCAGTATCAGCGTGGATGGTATGCCGGTCAACATGGTCAGCCATGCACATGGACAAGGTTATGCCGACCTGCATTTTTTGATCCCCGAAACAGTAGAGAAAGTGAATTTTGATAAAGGCCCTTATAATGCCGGGAAAGGAAACCTGGCAACAGCTGCTTTTGTGGATTTCAGTACCAGGGACTTCCTTGACAATAACAGTATTAAACTGGAAGCAGGACAGTTTAATACACAACGGGCATTTGGTCAGCTTAAGATATTTAATAAACAAACGGGAAAAAACAGGCAGCAATTCTACATCGCTTCTGAGTATTCTACAACAGACGGTTACTTTGAAAGTCCGCAGGATTTTCACCGTTTCAATGTGATGGGCAAGTATAGTGCCTGGTTTGGAAATCAAGCACAGCTGACTATTTTGGCTTCCACTTTCGATAGCAAATGGAATGCATCAGGACAAGTGCCTGACAGGGCGGTGAAGGCAGGGATCATTGGGCGTTTTGGGGCGATTGATAACCAGGAAGGGGGCAATACCAGTCGCACGAATGTGACCGTAAAATATAATCATCAAAGAAAAAATGGCTGGAAAGCAACTGATCAGCTGTATTTCAGCCGGTATAAATTTAACCTGTACTCCAATTTTACTTTTTTTCTTGACGATCCTGTAAATGCTGATATGATCAACCAACGGGAAGCAAGAAATATTTTCGGGTTTCATACTACTGAATCTAAATCTTACCTGCTGGGAAATAAAAGGGCCACTACAGAATTCGGCGCAGGCTTTAGAATGGATGATGTGAAAGATATCGGACTATCAAAAGCCCCCAACAGAGTTTTCCTCGAATCAATCCAGCAGGGCGATGTAAAGGAATTCAATGGCTACTTGTACATCAACCAGGATGTGGAATTGAGTGATAAATGGAACCTGAACGCTTCTTTTCGCCATGATCGTTTTAAATTTCAATACAAAGACAAACTTGCCGGAGCCACTGCCTTCAGCAAACAAACGAGAGGCATTGTAAGCCCCAAGCTCAATATCAGTTATGCACCGAATCAAAAAATTAAACTTTACCTGAACAATGGCTTTGGTTTTCACTCCAATGATACCCGGGTGATACTAATGAATGCGGCAAAAGAAATTTTACCCCGGGTTTTTGGAACAGATCTTGGTTTGATCATTAAACCAAATAAAAACCTGGTGCTCAAAACAGCCTTATGGCATCTCTATTCGCAACAAGAGTTTGTCTATGTAGGCGATGCCGGAGTAGTAGAGCCCAGCGGAAAAACAAGAAGAATGGGGATAGATGTTTCTGCCCGCTATCAATTTAATAAATGGCTGTTTGGAGATATTGATATAAACTTTACCAGGCCAAGGGCTATCGGTGCAACCAAGGGAGAAGATTTTATTCCTTTGGCTCCTTCTTTCACCAGTATTGGAGGAATAACAGCCCGGGCACCAAATGGATTTAGTGGCTCCCTGCGATATCGTTTTATTGGCGAAAGACCAGCCAATGAAATAAATTCGGTAAAAGCCGATGGATATTTTTTACTCGATTTGTCGGCAGCGTACCGGATCAAAAAAATTGAATTCCATTTGTCGGTAGAAAATTTGCTGAACCGGGAATGGAGAGAGGCACAATTTGATACAGAATCAAGACTACAATTTGAAGCAAATCCCGTTTCGGAAATTCATTACACACCCGGTACACCGGCATTTCTAAAAGCTGGCATTACGTTTAGTTTTTAATGAGTTACCTCACAAAGTATACTTTAAAAGAGGCTGTCATAAGTCGTCATTGCGAATGAAATGAAGCAATCTGAAAGAATTCATCAATTTGATGTTCAACAGATTACTTCGGTCGTTCCTCCCTCGTAATGACATTTAACAACTTTTCAGTCTGTTTCTTTTTGCAGCAATCCACCCCTTATTGCTTTTCGTAAGTAGTGAGGATGTGCCTCTGGATTTAAAACAAAACTAAAATAGTGATTATGCGAAAAACTCGACTCCGCCGGCTTTCAAAGCAATCTTTGTTGCCGGTATTTCTATTTTTATCCCAGCTTATCTTTGCTTCCAGCCACCGGGAAGCCCCGTTGATTTCCAATGATCCGCTGGCCGATAATACGGACCTTTATGCGTTCCGTAGCCCCGATGATCCGAATACGGTAACGATAATTGCTAATTACATTCCTTTTCAATTACCTGAAGGAGGACCCAACTATTACACATTTGGTACCGATGTCAGGTATGAAATTCATATTAAGAATAAAACGTCTACTGCTGGTGATGATATCACTTATCGCTTTACGTTTTCCCAGATAAACCAGGATCCAACGACTTTCTTTAATATCCGTCTGGGACAGCAAAATATCAAGACAACTTATATATGTGAAAAAAGTACCAATGGGGGTACCAGTTTTACAACGATTGTTCCCAATGGTACAGTGCCACCGGCCAATATAGGTCCACGCTCCATCACTACAGCCGGCCTGGGTTTAGGTGCGGCGAATTATAATACATTAGTTCAAAATGCAGTGGCCACCGCTACTTCTACGGAAAAAATTTACTGCGGCCCTTCTGATGATCCTTTCTTTGTTGACCTGGCCGGTGTATTTGATGTCGGTAATTTTCGTCCTGAAGGCAACACAACCAATCCAACAAAAGACGGTCTGGCAAGGTATAATGTACATAGCATTGCCATTAAAGTTCCAATCAGTTTATTGCAAAAAGATGGTAAAGATGTAGCACAGGCAGCCAATATCCTGGATAGTGATTTTGTGATCGGTGTTTGGGCTTCAGCCAGCCGCCGCCAGATCAAAACCCTGGGAGTAAACGGTATCCCCACTTATTCCGGAAATTTTGTACAGGTATCAAGATTAGGTATGCCTTTGACCAATGAAGCTGTTATTCCCGTAGGTAGCAAAGACAAATGGAATGCTACTACACCTTATAATAATAACGATCTCCAATTTGCACCGTTCTTCACCAATCCTGAGCTGGCTTTATACATGGACAGTTCACAATTCGGTGGTGCAGTGCCTTCTTTAAATGATCTGCGCATTCAAACCCGCTCACTTGGTACCTATGATTTCAGAAATGGTAAACCCGGTTTGTATGTATTAAAAGGCTCACCCGCTCTTGCAGGTACTGCATTGGACGATGCTATTTTTGGAACCATTCTTTTACCAGATGCAACAAGCCCCCGTGCTGTTGACCTGCTCCCGATCTTTTATACCGGTGTTCCGAACCTGGCACCTTACCAGTTAGCCACCGGTAAAAACAATAACGTACTGGCAGCAGGAAAACCTTTTATCAATAATTTTTTACCCACGCTGGGTGATATGCTTCGCCTGAATATGGCCGTACCGGTTACTCCAAGAACAGATCCCAAGTTTAGCTCACTGGGTATTATTCAGGCTGCTGTACTGGGATTAACAGATCCTGCTTACAACGGTTCTACCATGCTGCAGTTTATTCCTAACATGGATGGATTCCCGAACGGAAGAAGATTGGAAGATGATGTAACAACAATCGAGTTGCAGGCAGTAGCTGGAGTGGCACTGGCAGCGATTGGTCTATGGTATGATGATTTTACCGGAACAGGAAGCCCGGTGACCAATAAACTGGTCCGTACGATCAGTTTCAAATCAGGACCGACTACAAATGATACGACGTTCCGCACTTCGTTCCCATATGTACAAAATCCATGGAGAGGATTTGATTATACTTTAAAAGCCAGGTTCTGATGCTTCGTTTCCTTCGTCAAGCTCAGGACTCAGCATTATCTATTCAAAATTTGAAATAACTGATTATGAAAAAAATTATAAATTTCTCAGCGCTTCTTTTAGCAGTCATGTTTGGCCTGCAGCAAACAGTGATGGCCTCATCACACCGGGAAGCTCCATTGATCTCTAACGACCCGCTGGCCGATAATACCGATGTGTATGCATTTAAAAGTCCGACCGATGCAGAGAAGATTGTTCTGATCGCCAACTATATTCCTTTTGAGCATCCGGCAGGAGGCCCTAACTGGTATTCTTTTGGAACGAATATCCGGTATGAGATACATATTGACAATAAAACCACAACTACCGGTGATGATATCGTTTACCGGTTCACTTTTCAGCAAACAAATCAGGATGGGACGACTTTCTTCAATATTCGTTTAGGGAAAGAGAACCTGAAGACAACCTATACCTGTGAGCGCAGTATGAATGGCGGTGTAAGTTTCACTGTAATTAAAACCGGTGGCATCGTACCACCCACCGATATAGGTCCCCGTTCTATCAATTCAGGAGTAGGGTTAAATTCTCCTACTTATCAGGCTTTGGCGCAGGCCGCTATCACAACTGCTACAACAGGAGAAAGAATTTTTTGCGGCCCTGTGGATGATCCTTTCTTTGTTGACCTGGGTGGTGCATTTGATGTTGGAGGATTCCGCACAGCAGCGCAGGGAGCAAGAGACGGTCTGGCTAAATTCAATTGCCATACTATCGCTATCGAAGTTCCTGTTTCAACTTTACAAAAAGATGGGAAGACTGTTGCGCAGGCAGCTAATATTTTGGATGGAGAATATATAATCGGTGTATGGGCTTCTGCCAGCAGACCGCAAATAACTACATTAAGTACGACCGGCGCCGCACCGGCTACTTCAGGTAACTGGGTACAGGTATCCCGTCTTGGTATGCCACTAACCAATGAAGTAGTTATTCCTATTGGGTCAAAAGATCAGTGGAATGGAACCAACCCTTATACCGGTGATCTCGCTTATGCTTCTTTCTTTACAAACCCCGAGCTGGCCCTGTATATGGATAACTCACAATTCGGCGGAGCTGTTCCGGGATTGACGCCACTACGGATTCAAACCAACTCTTTAGGATCGTTTGATTTCAGAAATGGAAAGCCAGGTTTGTTTTCATTAAAAGGTTCACCCGCATTGAATGGAACGGCTTTGGCAGAACCCCCGGCTGGTTTCGGTCATATACTCTTACCAAATAACAGCAGCCCGAGAGCAGTCGATATCTTACCAGCTTTTTATACAGGTGTTCCTAACCTGCGACCTTATCAATTAGCAACAGGTAAAGGTGGTAATCCGTTAGCTGCCGGTAAACCCTTTATTAATAATTTTCTTCCTTCTTTAAGTGATGCATTAAGGTTAAATATGGCTGTACCTGCAACACCAAGAACAGACCCAAAATTCAGTTCACTGGGAATCGTGCAGGCTGCGGTGTTAGGATTAACAGACCCTGCATACAATGGCAATGCAAATCTTGAGTTTATTCCTAATATGGACGGATTTCCAAATGGCAGAAGACTGGAAGATGATGTAACTACTATTGAATTACAAGCCGTATCAGGTGTTGTATTAGCAGCGATCGGATTGTGGTATGATGATTTTACCGGTGGCAGTCCGGTTACACCGCAGCTGGTGAATGTGCTTTCCTTTAACGCAGGGGTAATCAGGAATGATACCGCCTTTAAAACAAGTTTCCCATTTGTACAAAATCCCTGGAGAGGATTTACCGGAAATAGTTATGCTGCTCCTGAAAATCCAACACTCGGACTTACGTTACCTGAAGGCTCTTTGTTAGCTTATCCGAATCCGTTTAGAACAAGCGTCACCTTTCATTACAAAATGTTTGCACCGGGTGATGTGCGTATCCAGTTCTATAATACATCAGGACAGGTAGTGAAAGAGATCAGCCAGGGTACAAGACCAGCAGGACTACATTATGTAACGGTTGATGAATCAAGACTTGCAACAGGTATTTACTTTGCCCGTCTTTTTGTAAACGGTAAAGGATACAAAGCTGTGCAGATGCTTAAAACACAATAACATTTTGGCCAATTACAAAAAGGGGGTGTAAAAGCCCCCACTTTTTAACCAACTATAAACAAACAAAAAATTATGAAACAGAATTATTTTCAACCATTGCCTCTGCTGCTTTTCACAGCTATGTTCACTACTTCAGTGACCAATATCAGTTGCAAATCAAAGGCTGCCGAAACCAGCACTACAACTTCTGTTACACCAGTTGATCTTTCCATTCCTGCCTTATTTGAAAGACAGGGAGAGCTGGCGAAGGCGGCAGAATGGCAAAAGACCAAAGAGAAGGTTGCCGAACTGAATCAAAAAATCATCAAGCAATCCAATGATATAAAATCGAGATTGCAAATAGCCGTTATTTATATGACGGAAGCCAGGATAACCGGGGAGCATCCATATTATTACCCGGCTATTCTTAAAATACTGGACGGTGTGCTGGCATTGGACGGCAAAAATTTTGAAGCCCATGTATACAAGGCCTCGGTAAAATTGTCGCAGCATCATTTTGGGGAGGCTAAAGAAATTGCAGAAAAAGCCAAAAATATCAACCCGGATAATGCTTATATATATGGTGTATTGGTGGATGCTAATGTAGAACTGGGTAATTATGAAGAGGCAGTGAAAATGTCGGATATGATGCAGACCTTAAAGCCTTCCCTCGAATCTTATTCAAGAGCTTCTTACCTGCGGGAAATCTATGGCGATTATCCCGGAGCTATTGAAGCTATGAAAATGGCGGTGCAAGCAGGCTTGCCTGGGTCAGAACCGTTTTGCTGGAGCAAAAAAACACTGGCCCATTTGTTTGAAAAAACGGGTAACTGGCAAGCGGCACAGCAACAGTATGAAGACATTCTCGCTATCCGGCCCAGCTATGCTTTTGCTTTAGAAGGAATGGCAAGAGTGGAAAAAAACCGAAAAAATTATCCCCGGGCACTTGAATTATTGAACCAGGCTTCCGTTATAATGCCGGAATTTTCCTTCCAGGAAGAAATGGCTGATATATATAATATGCAAGGCGATGCTCAAAAGTCGAAAGAAAAATACCTGGAGGTAATAATTATGCTAAAAAAGGATGAAGCGTCAGGCCATACGGTAGCTTTAGAAATGTGTAAAATATACACAAAGGCCGGAATGTATGACCAGGCTTTCGATGAGGCCATGAAGGAGTATGAAAAAAGGCCCCTGAATATTGATGTGAACCAGGCATTGGCCTGGGCTAGTTTCAAAAAAAATGAAAAAGAAAAGGCCCGTGAGTACATAAAAGTGGCATTACAGACAGGTTCGAAGGACCCTGAATTATTGGAAAGGGCCGCCCTGATAGAAAAAGCCGGGTAAATGAAAGAACATTTTTTATATTTATATCCACTTTTTTTTCGGTAAAACAATAAAAAAATGCAAAGAACGTTCAAGGGCACAAAACCTTGAGAGAGGGGGTGACAATCAGACCGCAAGCCTCTGGGAAACCTAAAAATTGCAGATTTTTTTGTTTCCGATAAAATTCTCTATTTTAGTTTTGTATTTAATCAAAAGCTCTATATTTACACCATTATTAAAAACTTACTAATGAGACCAACTGCTTTAAAACTAACTGCCGGCTTCCTGCTCTTTTGTGGACTATCATCCACTGTAAAAGCCCAGGTTGAACCAATTAACGTCGTTACAACTGCTGTTCCTTTTTTGCGTATTTCACCTGATGCCCGCTCTGGCGGTATGGCTGATATGGGTGTTGCCACTTCCCCTGATTTAGCTTCAGGTTTTTGGAATGTAGGTAAAGTTGCCTTTAATGAAAATAGTGGTATTGTTGCTACTTACACTCCCTGGCTAAAAGACCTCGTAAATGATGTATATCTTGCTTCTTTAGCAGGTGTTTACAAATTTGATGATAACCAGGCTATACACGCTTCTGTGCGTTATTTCAGCCTTGGTAACATCACCTTCACAGATAACCTCGGAAACGACTTCGGTAGCTTCCGTCCCCGTGAATTCGGTATCGACGTAGGTTATTCCCGCAGATTGAATGCAAAAAATGGTATCGGTGTTACGTTGAAATTTATCAGTTCTAACCTGGCTGGTGGAACTACAGTAGGAAGTACGACTTACAAAACTGGTAATGCAGTAGCTGCTGATATCGGATACTACCATGATGGAACCAAAGCGAATGGAAGTGGTTTTGCATGGGGTGCAGTTTTATCTAACCTCGGTTCTAAGATCTCTTACACAGATAATGCAGATGCAAAAGATTTCATCCCTGCTAACCTGGGCCTTGGTTTGAACTACCGGAAAAAAATGAATGCTACTAATGCAATCTCTTTTGGTATAGAATTAAATAAATTATTAGTACCCACTCCTCCTGCTGAAGGAGACGCTGTTGGTCTGACTGCATACAGGAATAAAAGCGTAATCGGTAGCTGGTTCAGCTCATTCGGTGATGCGCCTGATGGTTTTCAGGAAGAAATTAAAGAGTTTCAGTTGTCAGTAGGTGGTGAATACACATACAACAATCAATTCTCATTCCGTGCAGGTTATTTCTACGAGAACAAAACTAAAGGTAATCGCCGGTTCTTTACTTTAGGCTTAGGTCTTAAATACAATGTTTTCGGATTCAATTTCGCTTACCTGCTTCCTTCAGGAAGTGGTGTTAACCGTAACCCATTATCAAATACACTCCGTTTCTCTGTGTTGTTTGATTTAAGTGGCGGTGGTAAAAAATAATTGACCCACATCTTTATAAAGTATCCCGTCCCGAGTCATCGTGACGGGATACTTCTTTTATATAAGGGCTAACAGATACAGATAAAACCCAGGGGCAGAATGCCAGGTTTTTAGTGATATTTGCACTCATAAAACAAGGACATGGCATACCGTATCGGATCAGGAGTTGATTATCACAGGCTGGTGGAAGGCCGGGATTTATGGCTGGGTGGGGTTCATATCCCGCATCACAAAGGAGCTTTGGGGCATAGCGATGCGGATGTACTATTGCATGCCATTTGTGATGCCCTGCTTGGGGCACTTTGTCTTGGTGATATCGGGGTTCATTTCCCTGACACAGACGCAACCTATAAAAACATTGATAGTAAGATATTGCTGAAAAAAACAGCCGCACTGATCTCGGCAGAAAAATATATAGTGGTGAATGTAGATAGCACTCTTTGTCTCCAGGCTCCGAAAATAAAACCTTTTGTTAGCCAGATGCAGCGGGTAATAGCGGAGATATTGAATATTTCAGAGAAGGATGTATCCATTAAAGCTACTACCACAGAGCAATTGGGCTTTATCGGCCGGGAAGAAGGATTAATGGCTTATGCCACCGTTTTACTGAAAAAAAGGAAAAAATAATGCCCGGGAGAAATCTGCTGGCACATAGAGGACATAAACAGAACCATTGACAGGGTAGCAGACCTGATCCCATCAGCAGACAATTATTATCTGACTACGCACATCTATGATCTGTATACTACCTTTACCAGATGTCAGGTATTGAAATAAAAATAATCAATCATTCCACTAATCCTTTGCCGGAGTATGCCACTTCAGGTTCATCAGGTATGGACATCCGTGCCAACCTGGACCAGGCATATAGCCTGCAGCCGCTTGAAAGGGCGTTGATCCCGACCGGTTTATTTATTGAGCTGCCATTGGGGTACGAGGCACAGATCCGCCCCCGAAGCGGATTAGCTATCAAACAGGGTATTACCTGCCTGAACACCCCAGGTACGATCGATGCGGATTACCGGGGAGAAATTAAGATCATTTTAATCAACCTTTCCGGGGAGGAACAGGTCATACAACCCGGTGACCGTATTGCCCAGCTGATTATGCAAAAAGTGGAAAAGGGAATATGGAAAGAAGTATCCGTATTGGAAATTACAGATAGAAATGCCGGAGGCTTCGGTCATACCGGTCAACAGTAAATAAAACGAATGAAGAGATCCTTACTTGTAGTTGTTGCGATAAGCCTATTGTTCAGTGCTTGCCGTTCTGCTAAAAAAATTCAGGGAACTTCCCCCGTTTCAAATACAGACACTGCGGTAGTGCTTTTACCTCCGGCTCATTTGAAAGAAGATTCCGTTGCATTTATTAAGGATATCTACAAAACCATAATCAGCAACCGTATTGATTTTACTACCTTTTCCGGGAAAATTGATATGGATTATGAAGATGGGACTGGAAATAAATACAATGTAAACGCCCATGTACGAATGTATAAGGATAGTGTGATATGGATATCAATTACAGCTATCCTCGGTATTGAAGGACTTCGTGTATTTATTACCCCCGATTCGGTAAAAGTGCTGGACAAACAAAACAAAGTATACAAACCCAGGAGCATTGCATTTCTCCGCGAAATGACAGCCCTGCCATTGGATCTGCCTGCCCTGCAGGATCTTTTGATCGGTAACCCGGTATTCCTTGATTCGAATATCAGTTATTATAATAAAGCCGGGGGTACCATTACATTATTGAGTAACGGGGCTTTCTTCAAAAATCTGCTAACAATTGGGGAGACAGACAAATTACTGCAAAACAGTAAGCTGAGTGATAACGACCTGCAAAGGAACCGAAGCTGTTATCTTACTTACTCAGATTATGAAAATAAAAAGGGGGTAAATTTCCCTGATAACCGCAGCATCAATGTCATTGATAAAGTAAAACTTGATTTAAAAATGAATTTTAAGCAGTATGAATTTAATGAAAAGTTAAGTTTTCCTTTCCCGGTGCCTAAAAATTATGAGGTCAATTAATTTAATAAAATTTATTTTGCATATTGCCGTTTACTTGTAATGATTCCGCATCCTGTTTTTTAACCTCCATCCCATTAATCTATGAGAAAAAAAATCATTTTTACAATATTGCTGTTTGCAGGGTTTACCGGTATACTTATCGCCCAACCACTCCAGGATAAATCCCAGCTGGAACGGGAAAGAAAAGAGATCCAGAAGGAATTGAGTGAGATTCAGGGCATGTACAATAAAGTAAAGGGCCAGACCAAACAGACACTTGGACAGTTGAATGTGCTGAACCGGAAGATCGGTCTCCAGGAACAGTATATTGGCAGTATCAGCAAAGAGTTAAGAGGTATTGATGATGATATTTATCTCAGTAACCTGGAGATCTATCGCTTACAAAGACAACTGGACACCCTGAAATCACAGTATGCAAAGACGGTCGTATATGCTTATAAAAACAGGAGCAATTACGATTACCTGAATTTTATCTTTTCTTCCAGCAGTTTTAATGATGCGATCCGCAGGATCTCTTACCTGAAAAGCTACCGGGCTTACCGGGAAAAACAGGTTGGTACGATCCTGGAAACACAAGAGCTGATCGCCCAGCGTAAGCAACAGCAATTAGGCCGGAAGCAGCAAAAAAATTCAGCATTAGAAAACCAGACCAGGCAGGTACAGGAACTGGCTGTACAGAAAAAGGAAAAAGATGTGGTAGTTACGCAGCTTAAATTAAAAGAAAAAGATCTCTCCAAGCAAATTGCCGCCAAAAAGAAAAAGGATAAGGACCTGAATAATGCTATTACTGCTATTGTGCGAAGAGAAATAGCAGCGGCGAAGGCTGAAGCTGAAAAAAAAGCAAAAGAGATTGCTGATGCTAAGAAAAAAGCGGATGATATAGCAAAGAAAAATAAACCGGCAGAGAGTCCCGGCAATACCAATCCCGGTACAAACCCTACTGTTACAACTGCTCCCAAAAAAGTAGTACCGGAAAAGAAACCAGCCAGCTACCTGGATTTTAATGCCACGGATGTGGCACTTAACAAAGAGTTTGCAACGAATAAAGCGAGATTACCCTGGCCGGTTGACAATGGTGTAGTGACCATGCGTTTTGGAACAAATAAAATTGATAACACACTCCTTACTTTTGATAACCCCGGTATTACCATTTCAACCCCTTCGGCGGGAGTAGGAGTAAAAGCAGTATTTGAAGGGGAAGTAAGCGGCGTATACAACCTGGGCGATGGAATGGCGGTAACGATCCGTCATGGTAAATACTTTACTACCTACAGCAATCTTACCTCAGTAAGTGTAAGCAAAGGAGCGACGGTTAAAACAGGGCAACAAATTGGCAAAGCCGGAAGAGATGATGATGGCAGCGGAGGGCAAATAGATTTTATCCTGATGGTGGAGACAAGAAATGTAGACCCGCAACCGTGGCTGCGCCGTTAAACCGAAATCAAAAAAAATAATTGTAGATCCTCCCTTCTATCCGGGAGGATTTTTTTATAAAAATCGTTCGTATAATTTTTCATATAAGGGGATGATGGTATCGATATCGAATTTTTTTGCGTGGGCAGCTGCTTTATCCTTAAACTGTTTTAGCGTGGCATCATCCTTTAAAATTGCTAAAGCCTGCTCGCTCATAGATTCCACATCACCCACATCACTCATATAACCCGTTTCTCCGGGGATATTGATCTCTCCAAGACCACCCGCATTGGTAGAAACAACCGGTACCCCTGCAGCCATAGCTTCTAGGGCGGCAAGGCCAAAACTTTCATACTCGGACGTGAGTAAAAAAAGATCAGCGATGGCAAGTATATCTTCCATCTGTTCCTGCTTTCCCAGAAAGCGCACCTCATCAATAATGCCCAACTCTCTGGCCAGGTCTTCAGCAGTGGAACGTTCAGGTCCATCACCCACAAACAAAAGCTTTGAAGGTATTTGTTTATTGACAGCGGCATATATTTTTACCACATCCTGGACCCTTTTTATTTTCCTGAAATTAGAAGCATGCATTAAAACTCTTTCACCATTTGGCGCAATCACTTTTTTGAAAGCATCGATCGGTTTGCGGTTAAACCGGCTTACATCTACGAAGTTGACAATGACATCAATTTCTTTTTCAATTTTAAAATGTTTGAAAGTCTCATCCCGCAGGTTTTGTGAAACAGCGGTGATGGCATCACTTTCGTTGATCGAGAAAGTGACAACAGGTGCATAGGTCTTATCACGACCCACCAGGGTGATATCGGTACCATGCAAGGTGGTAATGACCGGTATATGTTTGCCCTCTTTTTTCAAAATCTGCTTGGCCATATAAGCGGCTGAAGCATGGGGAATAGCATAATGTACATGGAGCAGGTCAAGATTGTTTTTTTTGATCACATTTACCATGGTACTTGCCAGTGCTGTTTCATACGGCGGATAGTCGAATAAAGGATAGGTAGGCACCTGTACCTCGTGGTAAAATATATTCGGGATAAACCCATTGAGCCTCACCGGCTGCTGATAGGTAATAAAATGAACCTGGTGACCTTTTTGTGCCAGAGCTTTTCCCAATTCAGTGGCTAAAACTCCGCTTCCGCCGAATGTAGGGTAGCAAACAATTCCAATCCGCATAATAATAAAATCAGTATCCGAAGGTAACAGTTTTGCAGCAGTTAGGTTTGCCGTTTATCTTAATTCTTTATAGCCATTTTTCAACCCTGCCTGACGGAAAGCAAGTTTCTGTTATCTTTAGCAAAACAGAAATGTATGAAAAAACTGCTCCTGTTATTGCTATTTTCTGCTGCCGGGACTACCGTTTTTTGTCAAATAGAAGATTCAGCATTTATAAAGAAGATATCAGATGAAATACTCAGCAATGGGAAAGCGTATGAAAATCTCCGGCATCTTACCAAGAAAATCGGGGCGAGGCTGGCAGGCTCATCCGGCATGGTGAAAGCAGAGCAGTGGGGGCTGAAAACAATGCAGGAAAGCGGCGCTGATAAAGCCTGGATGCAGGAATGCATGGTGCCGCATTGGGTAAGAGGAGGTGTTGATTTTGCTGAAGCCAATTTCACCGTTCCCGCCACTGGCTCCAAAAATATGCTGGTAAAAAAGAAGGCACTTGATATAGTTGCACTGGGCAATTCAGTAGGTACAGGAAAGAATGGGGTTACAGAAAAAATACTACTGGTTAACTCCTTTGAGGAACTGGAAGACAAGAAAGACCGGGTAAAGGGGAAAATTGTTTTTTTCAATTATAAATTCAATCCAACTTATATCAACACATTCCTTTCATACAGGGATGCAGGACAATACCGGGGACAGGGTCCGAGCCGGGCCTCTAAGTACGGGGCAAAGGCGGTGATCGTAAGAAGTATGAGCCACGCTACAGATAATAGTCCGCATACCGGTGCTACCCGCTATGATAGCAATTATGCTAAAATACCGGCCGTAGCAATTGGATTACGGGATGCAGACTGGCTCAGTGAGCAAGTAAAAGGTAGCGAAGTCAGCGTATCGCTAAAAACCAATGGGTATTTTCTGCCGGATACGATTGGTCATAATATCATTGGCGAATTAAAGGGTTCTTCATTTCCAGACGAGATCATTACAGTGGGTGGCCACCTCGATAGCTGGGATAATTGTGAAGGCGCACATGATGATGGGGCCGGTTGTGTACAGACCATGGAAATTCTGCGGGCTTTTAAGGCGATCGGGTATCAGCCAAAAAGAACGATCCGTTTTGTATTGTTTGCGAATGAAGAGAACGGTACAAGGGGTGCAGCAAAATATGCGGAAGCAGCAAAAGCTCAAAATGAAAAACATATTTTTGCATTGGAAAGTGATGCTGGTGGTTTTACACCCAGGGGGCTCGGGCTAACCAGTACAGAAGAGCAGTTTCAAAAATTCTTACAATGGAAATCGCTTATCGCTCCTTACGGCGCCAGCGAGTTTAACCGTGGGGGCGGCGGTGCAGATATCAATCCCCTGAATAAAGCTTTCAATACCCCAACTGCCAGCCTGAACCCGGATACACAACGTTATTTTGATATCCACCATGCCCGCAGCGATGTCTTTGAAGCTGTGAATAAAAGAGAGCTGGAATTAGGAGCGGTCAATATGGCGGCATTGATTTATTTAGTAGATAAATACGGATTGTAAAAGATGACGATCGGGAACTTGAAACTACTTACCGGACGAGGAAACCAGCAAACGTTTTATGCAAAGGCATATTAAAAATACCTGTCAATGATCAATCTTTGACGAGATGCGCTATGGCAGCATCCACTTTTTCAAAGGGAAACGAGGCCATGATTTTTTGCATTTGCCGTAGAATATTTTCGGTGCCAAGGTTTCCAATACTTCCTTCATGTGTATGGTTGACGGCAGTGGTATAGGTGAAATTACCCGCCTCAATAGCTGATCCCACCTTTTTATAAGCATCACGGAACGGGATGCCGCTATTCACCAGTTTATTTACTTCTTCTACACTGTAGAGATATTTGTATTTTTCATCCGCCAGTATATCTTTCCTGATACCTATACCTGACAGCATCAGACCGGCCATTTGGATACAACTGGCCAGGGTTTTAAACGCCGGGAATAAATGTTCTTTCAACAACTGCAGATCCCGGTGATAGCCCGATGGGAGGTTGGTGGTCATCAGCATTATTTCATTGGGCAATGCTTTGATCCTGTTACAATGGCTGCGTATCAATTCAAACACATCCGGGTTTTTTTTATGAGGCATAATGCTGCTGCCCGTGGTCAGTTCGGCCGGGAAACTGATAAAATCAAAATTCTGGTTCAGGTATAAACAGGCGTCCATGCTGAGCCGTGACAGGGTATCAGCCACGTTGGCGAGCGATTGGGCAACAATCCGTTCTGCTTTTCCCCTTCCCATTTGTGCATATACAACATTGTAATTTAACTCATCGAAACCCAGCAATTGGGTGGTGAGTGTTCTGTTGATGGGGAAGGAGGAACCGTATCCTGCAGCAGAACCCAATGGGTTTTTATTCACAACATCATACGCTGCTTTTATTGTAACCATATCATCCACGAGGCTTTCTGCATAAGCGCCAAACCAAAGCCCAAAGGAGGATGGCATGGCCAATTGCAGGTGCGTATAGCCAGGTAATAAATACGATTTGTATTTTTCACTCTGCGCCTGTAACAGTTCAAAGAATGGCTGAATCGTCTTTACTAATGCTGCTAATTCATTGCGCAGAAATAATTTTACATCCACCAGTACCTGGTCATTACGGCTCCTGGCACTGTGTATCTTCTTGCCGGTATCTCCCAGTTTTTTTGTCAGCAATAATTCTACCTGTGAGTGAATATCCTCCACATCATCCTGTAGTTTGAATTCTCCTTTTTCGATTTGCCTGTAAATTTTTTTCAGTTCCTGCTGCAATTCAGATAATTCATCTTTGGTAAGCAGACCTACAGATTCCAGCATTTCAATATGTGCCAGTGAACCCAGTACATCAAAGGCAGCGAGGTACATATCCATTTCCCGGTCTTTGCCAACCGTAAATATTTCCACTTCCTTTAGTGAAGTCTTATCTTTTTGCCACAATTTCATACTACCTGGTTTAATAGCTGGATATACAATTCAATTCCTTCTTCTATTTCCTTAATATAAATATACTCATCAGCCGTGTGACTTCTCGCAGAATCTCCGGGCCCTATTTTTAATGAGGGGAAGGGCAACAGGGCCTTATCCGAAGTGGTGGGAGAACCATAATAGTTTCTTCCCAGCGCTGATCCGGCTTTTACCAGCAGATGATCCGGTGCAATAGAAGTAGAACGTAGCCGGGTGCTTCTTGCCTTTACCTCACATTGCACATATCGTTGTATAATGCTCAGCACTTCTTCAAAACTATAGAGTTCGTTGATCCTGGTATCTACCACGAAGCTGCATTGGGCAGGAACCACGTTGTGTGCCTTGTTTTCTGTTTCAATAACCGTCACACTCATTTTGTTGGCTCCCAATAAGTCAGATACTTTAGGAAACTGGAAACTATTGAACCATTCAATGTCTTTTATTGCTTTGTAAATAGCATTATCTCCTTCGTTCCTGGCTGCATGCCCAGCTTTTCCATGACTGATGCAATCCAGCACCATCAATCCTCTTTCGGCAACGGCCATTTGCATTTGTGTAGGTTCCCCTACGATGGCGCAAACAATTTTCGGTAAGTATGGTAATGTATACTCAATTCCACCTGCGCCGGATATTTCTTCTTCAGCTGTTGCAGCAAAAATGATATTATAATTTGGATCCGGCTTATCGTAAAAATATAAGAACGTGGCGATCAATGAAACAAGACATCCACCGGCATCATTACTGCCCAGGCCAAAAAGTTTCGTGCCTTCAATCAGGGGCGAGAAGGGATCTTTGGTGTATTGCGGATTCGGTTTTACCGTGTCATGGTGGGAATTAAGGAGGATCGTTGGCTTATCGTCTTTAAAAAACTTATTCAAGGCAAAGACATTATTGCCGACTCTTGTTGCGGCAATATTTTTTACCGCAAAAAATTTCCCGATGATACCTGCTGTCTGGTCCTCTTCTTTACTAAAAGAAGGAGTGGCAATCAGTTCTTTCAGCAAGCCGATCGCCTCCTGTTGCAGTATGGTAATATTATTGTTCATTAGTGATTGCTGTTCCGGAATTTCCTTGTACCAATTCACCCAGGTTTTCCGCCTTACCGATGATTATTTTATTTACGCCGCTGTTCAGCGCAGCAAAAGCATTATCAATTTTTGGGATCATACCGGCAAATATTTTTTCAGCCTCCTTCAGTTTTTTATAGGATGCAGGATTCAGGAAGGGAATCACTGTACTATCATCCTCTGTATCCAGTAGTACACCATTTTTTTCGAAGCAATAGATCAGTGTTACTTCAAACAGGTTGCTGAGTCCTTTGGCCAGTTCCTGGGCGATTGTATCTGCATTGGTATTTAATAATTGTCCTTGCTGATCATGTGTAATGGGGGCGAAGACAGGTGTGATATTTTTTTCCAGCAGGCTGCTGATCAAACCAGCATTGATGGCGTCCACATCGCCCACAAAACCATAATCCATTACCGGGTGTTGTCTTTTATGTGCCAGGATAGTATCTCCATCAGCCCCGCAAAGCCCCATCGCATTGCAATTGTTCGCCTGTAATTTGGCTACAATATTTTTATTAATATAACCAGCATACACCATGGTCACAATTTTCAACGTCTCCGCATCTGTAATTCTTCTTCCTTCTACCACCTGCTGCGGGATATGTAATTCTTCTGCCATGCGGGTTGCCAGTTTGCCGCCGCCATGGATCAGGATCTTATGTTCTTCTATTGCAGCAAATTGTTTTAAAAAAGATGAAAGCTTCTTTTCATCATCAATAATATTCCCGCCGATCTTTATGATAAATAAGGTACTCTTGCCCCCATCTCCTAAAGGGGTGCTTTGCAAAATCCCTATCGTTTCTGAAATTTTCTCCAGCACAGTGTTTAGATTATTATATAATTCATGATTTTTAAAGCGTAAAACAGTCAACCCCAAATCTTTTAAATATACCTCCCTGATTTCATCATTTTTTTTTACCTCGTCAACTTCATGAATTTCACCATCCAGCTCAATGACGAGCTTTAACGCATGACAGTAAAAATCTACAACATAATTCCATATAGGATGTTGCCTCCTGAATTTACGTTTCCAGTGATTTATATGTATATGCTGCCATAATATTTCTTCAGCAGGAGTCATACGATTTCTGAGCTCTTCTGCCCGTTGAAATATCAGGTTGCTTGCACCATAATACATGTTTGTTTTCATGTTCTTACAATTTACCCTCATGCCGCCTAACTCCCCTTTAGGGGAGGGGGGCTTAGAATTGCGCTAAAAACAGCCTGTGCAGCCCAGACCCTGTTAGCCGCTTCGGCGGTTACAATACTATTTTTTCCATCCAGTACTTCATCGCTCAGTTCCACATTTCGCCGCACCGGCAGGCAATGCATCACTTTTGCATTGTTAGTAAGCTCTAGTTTTTTATTTGTCAGCATCCAGCGGGGATCACTTTCATAAATTTTTCCATAATCTGTATAGGTGCTCCAGTTTTTTACGTAAACAAAATCAGCATCTTTCAACGCTTCATTCTGATCATGCGTAATGGTGGCTCCCTTGGTGAATGCTGTGTTTAACTCATAATCTTCCGGGTGTGTAATAACGAAATCAGCTTTGCCCCAGGCGTTGACCCATTGGGAAAAACTATTGGCTACACATTGCGGTAACGGCTTGACATGGGGTGCCCAAGTTAATACGATCTTAGGTTTTGCCGGCCCTTTAAACGATTCGGTGATCGTAATGATATCGGTAAGGCTCTGCAGCGGATGCAAGGTTGAACTCTCCAAACTCACCACCGGTATACCGGCATATTTAATAAACTGTTTGATGTAGAGCTCGCTGTAATCATCTTCCCTGTTTTTTAAAGAGGGGAAGGTCCTGATCGCCAGGATATCAAAGTATTTTCCAAAAATGGGAGCGGCATCTTTTACATGTTCTACCGTAGTACCGCTCATGATGGCCTCTTCTTCAAATTCCAGCATCCAGCCTTCGTTGCCCACATTAAAAACGATGGCTTCCATACCGAGGTTCTGGGCTGCAATTTGTGTGCTGAGGCGGGTCCGCATACTTGGGTTCAGGAATAAACAGCCGACCCTTTTGTTTGTACCCAATGCTTTGTCCACAAAAGGGTTGGCTTTATAGGCCAATGCTTTTTGTACCAGGGCATCGATATTGCTCACATCATGAACCGAGATGAAGTGTTTCAATGGTGTTTTTTTTAATGATAAAATTCCAGGCTTTTAGTACCAGGAAGTAACCGAGAAGATACAAAATATAGAGTGGGATAGCTTTTAAATAGGCATTGACTATGGGAAAGCTCAGCGACATTGAACTTTTTCCGGGGCGTTGAAAGAACAACAGTACGCTGTCAGAGAAAAGGAGAATGATAATAAGGCATAGGCAAAAGCCCAGGAGGCCTGACCTTGTAGGACGTAAGCTTTTTACATATTGTGAAAAGGACAGGCTATGCATTATACTAAAATTCCTATTTCGGTTTGGATTGCTTCAATAAAATCCTCTGCATCTCTTTTCTTCAGGGCCAGGGAAGGGAGCAAACGAATCACATTCGGTTTTGCTTCACCGGTAAAGATCTTCTGGTTCCACAATAGATTTTTCTTCAGGTCTTTCAGCTCTTCTGGCACATCAAAACCTATCATGAGTCCCCGGCCTCTTACATTTTTTAACTGCGGTATAGCATCGAGTTCATCCCGCAGGTATTTACCCACCATCACAGCATTTCCCATCAATTTTTCTTCTTCAATTATTTCGAGTACGGCTAATGCTGCGGCACAGGCCAGGTGATTACCACCAAACGTAGTGCCTAACTGGAAATGCTTTGGTTTGATGTGCGGGGCAACGATAATGCCCGCCACAGGGAAACCATTTCCCATGCCCTTGGCCATCGTGTAGATATCGGCATGTACGCCGGCAAAGTCATGACTGAAAAATTTTCCGCTTCTTCCATAACCGCATTGTACACTGTCAGCAATATACACGGCCCCGTTTTCATCACAAAGTGACCGGATCATTTTCAGGAATGTATCCGAAGCGATATTGATACCCCCTACTCCCTGGATGCCTTCAATAATAACGGCTGCAATTTCTTTGCCGTTCTTTTTAAAACATTGTTCCAACGCCGCTTCATCATTAAAGGGAAGAAAGATGACATTATCTGTTTCATTGACCGGGGCGATAAAGTTTTTATTATCGGTAACCGACACAGCCAACGATGTTCTGCCATGAAAGGATTTACTGAATGCCACTACTTTTTTACGACCGGTATGAAAGCTGGCTAGTTTCAACGCATTCTCATTAGCTTCCGCACCACTATTGCATAGAAATAGCTGGTACTCCGTTTTGCCCGACACTTTGCCCAATTTTTCTGCCAGCTGTTGCTGTAACGGGATCCGGATGGAATTGGAATAGAAGGCAATTTTTTCGAGTTGCTCTTCAATGCGCTGTACCCAATGCGGATGTGTATGGCCAATACTGATAACAGCATGCCCGCCATACAAGTCAAGATACTGGTCACCTTTATCATCCCATACATAAGAGCCTTTGGCTTTTACAATGGTGATCTCATTAATTGGGTAAACGTCAAATAGATTCATGAAATAAAATTTTATCGCAGAGACGCTGAGACTTGCCAGTTACAGCGTTTATTTTAAAAATAGGTTGCTTTTAATTTTAAACCCATTGTTTCATCCAGCCCCAACATCAAGTTCATATTTTGAACGGCCTGTCCGGATGCTCCTTTCAATAAATTATCGATGGCAGAATGAACGACCAGCTTATTGCCTGCTTTTTCCAATTGAATCACTGCCTTATTCGTATTCACCACTTGCTTTAAAAAAATAGGATCATTACTGATATGGGTAAATACCTGCTCCTTATAAAACTCGTTGTACAAGACATATACTTCTTCCAGGCTAGGTTCACAAGAAATAGTAGAGCTGATAAAAATGCCCCTGGTAAAATCACCTCTCCAGGGAACAAAACTCAGATCAATACCACCCTTGCGGGAAGGAATGTTTTGAAGTTGTAATAGCGACTCACCAATCTCATCGAGATGCTGGTGGGTGAGTGTTTTATAAGCCTGTATATTATTGGCCCTCCAGCTAAAATGCGAAGTAGTGGATAATGACTGACCTGCACCCGTAGAACCCGTAATACCGGTGGTATAAATATCTTTTAAAAGGCCCGCTTTTGCCAATGGTAATAACCCTAACTGGATAGCAGTAGCAAAACATCCCGGGTTGGCAATATTGTGCGCAGATTTAATTTTCTCTTTATTTAATTCAGGTAATCCATACACGAACTGCCTGTTGCCAATGGAAGATTGCACTTGCAGCCTAAAATCATTGGCCAGGTCGATGATCCTGGTCGTATCGGCAAGGATATTTTCTGCCAGGAATTTTTTCGATTCACCATGACCAAGACAAAGAAACAGTACATCAATACTTCCATCCGCGAGGGGAGAGAGGTTATCGGTAAATTCTAGCCTACTATCACCGATCAGGTCCTGGTGGACTGTATGAACCGGTTTGCCGGCATTACTCCGACTATGAATAAAAGAGGTCTCTACACCGGGGTGATTAAACAGCAGTCGTATTAATTCACCTCCGGTATAGCCTGCACCCCCGATTATACCAACTTTAAACTTTTCCATTCGCATCTGTTTTTACCAAATGATAAATGGCGGTCTGGTTGCCAAATATTTTGCTGAAACCTCTCACATCATCACCGGTAAAGCCGGTATTCAGTTCTCCATACTTTCCAAACTTGCTGTTCATCAAATCAAACCTGGATTCAATACCAATTACCTGAAAACGATAGGGCAGTAATTGGACAAATACATCACCGGTCACATTTCGCTGGCTGGTCTCCAGGTAAGCTTCAATATCTCTCATCACCGGATCCAGTATCTGGCCTTCATGTAACCAGTTGCCATAGAATTGAGCAAGCTGGTCTTTCCATTGCAGTTGCCATTTGGTTAGCACATGTTTTTCCAGCGCATGATGCGCTTTCAGGATCACCATGGGTGCGGCTGCTTCAAAACCTACCCGGCCTTTGATGCCAATGATAGTATCACCCACATGTATATCACGGCCTATGCCATAAGGCCCGGCAAGGGTTTGCAGGTATTGTATTGCTTCAGAAGGGTGCTCAAATTTTTTATCATTGACCTTTTTTAATTCTCCCTCTTCAAAATGCAGTTTTACTTCTTCACTACCCGACCTGGTGACCTGTGTTGGCCAGGCTTCTTCCGGCAGCATGCCTTTTGATGAAAGTGTTTCCTTTCCTCCCACACTGGTTCCCCAAAGGCCTTTATTGATAGAATACATCGCCTTGTCGAAATTCATGTCGACCTTTTTTTCTTTCAGGTAGGCAATTTCTTCTTCCCGGCTTAGTTTCAGGTCTCTTATCGGCGTAATGATTTCTACACCGGGGATCATGATATGAAAGATCATATCAAAACGAACCTGGTCGTTACCGGCGCCGGTGCTGCCATGTGCAACGGCATCTGCATTCAATTCCTGGGCATGTTCAGCAATATGCAGGGCCTGGCTCAGGCGTTCAGCCGATACCGAAAGCGGGTAGGTATTATTTTTGAGTACATTTCCAAATACAAGGTATTTGATAATGCTGTCATAGTAGTTTTTCACCGCATTGACCGCCTTGTGCGATTTTACACCCAGCGCATAGGCATGGGCTTCGATCTGTTTTAATTCCTCTTTTGTAAAGCCACCTGTATTTACAATGATACTGTGTACTTCGTATCCTTGTTCTTCGGTCAGGTATTTTACACAATAGGAAGTGTCTAACCCACCGCTAAAGCCTAAAACAACTTTTTTAGTCATGTTATAGTTTTCAAAAATGAAAAAAGTGATGAAATAAGGATTTGGGTTTGCTACCACCTCCATTACTTTCCTTGTCTTTTTTCAGGAAAGGTTTCAGAAGCTTCCACTGTTTAAATCGCAGCAATCGTTCAAAACCGGATACGTTTTCTTTAAAGAATTCTTTGGTTTCTTCGGGCTCGTAGTGGTCTTTAGGATCAAAAAGCATCGCTGTACACATACAGTTCTTTCTTTCTTTGCTCATCAATATCTCGTAGTTCACACAACTTTTGCAACCGGCCCAAAATGCTTCATCCTGGGTAAGCTCCGAATAGGTTACTGGTTCATAGCCCAGGTCGCTATTGATCTTCATCACCGCCAGACCGGTAGTGAGTCCGAATATTTTTGACTCGGGATATTTTTCCCGGGAGAGTTCAAAAATTCGCTTCTTGATCGTTTTGGCCACACCACTTTTCCGGAACGCCGGTGCTACAATCAGCCCGCTGTTGGCTACATACTCGCCATGGCCCCAGGTTTCAATGTAGCAGAAGCCTACCCATTCATTCTGACCGGTAATAGCAATGACGGCCTTGCCTTCGTCGATCTTTTGCTCAACGTATTCAGGGCTTCGTTTGGCTATACCGGTTCCCCTGGCAAAGGCAGAGGCTTCCATTTCGTCGGTGATCGTTTTCGAATATACTTTATCAGCTACGGTTGCTACCCTGATAATGATATGTTGATTTTCCACGTTAACTAAATTGAAGTAAGGTTCACCAGTCCAAAAAAACTATTTCCGGGGATTCATTCACTGACAGGGACCATGGTGAGGGTTCGTCCTGTCAGAACACAGGGCAACGTCGGGGGCGGGAAAAAATGAATACATCAAACCCAACGGAATAAACTCCGCTGGTGATGGGCGCATGAAACGCCAGTTGTTTGGTATGTGTCAGAATGTTCGTCATGTTTACAAACAAGTCGTAAATTAGAGGACAAATGTATAATGAATAATTGGTTTATTGGCACAAAATTTTTGTTATATTTCTCTGTATGATGCAGCGAAGAACAAAGTAAAAATCATTGGTATGGAAACTGAAAACACACCTATAACCGAACAGCCGTTTGAACAAGAACCTGTCAAAAAAAAACGATCGGGCTTTAAACGATTTACCAGGCTACTGATGGTATTACTGGTGTTGGGTTTAATTGCTTTCATCTACTTTAAGTTTTTCTTTGTATTCGGCGATGGAGTAAAAAGTGGCCACCTGAATTATGCTGTTAAGAAGGGAAATATTTTCAAAACCTATGAAGGGAAACTTATCCAGGAGGGATATAGAAGTAAAACGGCCGGAGTCATCCAATCGTACGAATTTGAATTTTCTGTAAAGAGTAAAAGAATATATGATATCCTCTCCACCAACAGCGGCAAATTATTTGATTTGCATTATAAAGAGTATCATGGCGCCGTTCCGTGGCGGGGTAATACCCGTTATATCGTGGATAGCATTATCTCCATGCGAAATGAATAAAACTATTGAGTTGCATCAAGAAGGAAAATAGCCGGTCGTTTATGAATGTCCGGCTTATTTTTTTGCCAGCCGGCAATCTTTTTGGTTTTGATCCATTCATTTGTTCCGGTAATATCAACGGCAATGCATAGCCGGGTTCCAGGATAACAGGTTTTTAGCAGGGCTTCAATCAACTGGTTATTCCGGTAGGGAGTTTCAATAAAAATTTGTGTACATTTTTTTTTGGTTGATTCTGCTTCCAGTTCTTTAATAGCTTTTACCCGCTGCTGGTTTTCGATTGGCAGGTAGCCTAGAAACTGGAACTGTTGCCCGTTCATGCCACTGGCCATAAGAGCAAGAAGGATAGAATTGGGACCGACCAATGGTTTAATGGTCACTTCCATTTCCTGGGCAATAGCGATCAGGGCCTGCCCCGGATCTGCTACACCGGGACAACCCGCTTCGCTGATGATGCCGATGTTTTTATTCTCATTGATCTTTTGTTTGAAAATAGCAACTGTTTCTTCTGATATCACCTGCCATTCATATGCATCAATATTGATCTCCTGGCCAGGCAATGAACCCTTCCATAGCTGCTTGAAATAGCGCCGGGTAGTTCTTTCATTCTCGGCAAAAAAAACGTGGCAATTTTTTATTGCATCAGTAATGTAAGGTGGTAACGCAGCCAGTCCTTCTTCCGCCAGCAGGGATGGTATTAGATAGATTGTTGCCATACCCTTAGCTGTTTTTTACTTTGTGAACACTCAGTGTAGCGGCTACTACTGCATAGGCGGGGGCCAACACAATAACGATGTGCATCATGTAGAATAATAAACCGTTACCAATAGCCAGGCCTTTATGCCGGCCGGTAAATGCAATACTTTGTGCTGGGGTAAGATTAGTCCTGGCAAAACTGTAATCGAGCATTGAGAACCCGAAGTAATAACATTCCATCAATAAAGCGATGACAGGTGTGATCCAACCAATAACAGGAATCAGTGATAAGAGGATCAGTGACAAAAGATAAACTGATTGCCAGCCGGCATTACGCAAGGACAGTTTAATATTGCGTACACAATCTTTTTTCAGATCGGCCCAATTGAATAAATGTTCTTTTTCTTCAATGATAGCTTCAGTCTTTTCGCTCAGGTACGCAAAAACCGGAGAACCAATGATCAGGATCAGGTACTTGAAAAGAGAAAAATAGAACAGGACCAGTATCAACCGCAGCATCATCCCGGTCATTACAAATAAAAAACTCAGCCATTCGCTTCTTTCTTTTTGCAGCCAGCTTTCAATACTTAACTGGTTACTGATCCAGGAAACTACGCCATCGGCAGATTGCCAGAACACGAGCATACCGACAATGAACAGTAGTGTATAGATAATGCCGGGAATAATGATCCATTTGAATAACCGGTGTTGGCGGATAAACTGGTGGGCTTCTCCCCATGCCTGGACAGCAATGACTATTTCTTTCAGCAAAGCCTTAATTTGAGGGGTAAATATAGTGAATAGTGGATGGTGAATAGTCACTGGCGGCCCATAAAGAACCCGGATCGAAATGAAAAAAATAGGTATTGATTTTTACAACAGAGAAAATGTTTTAGCGATAGCAAGGGAGCTGTTGGGAAAACTATTGGTGACAAAATGGGATGGAATCCTTACTTCCGGCCGGATCGTGGAGGTGGAAGCGTACAACGGTATTCCAGATAAGGCTTCTCATGCTTTTGGCGGCAGAAGGACCAACCGGAATGAAATCATGTATGGCAGCGGAGGCGTGGCGTATGTTTATTTGTGTTATGGGATCCATCATCTTTTCAACGTAGTGACAAATAGCAAAGAAATTCCGCACGCCATTTTGATCCGGGCAGTAGAGCCGGTGAAAGGAATAGATTATATGTTGAAGCGGGTGGGTAAAGCCAAGCCTGATTTTACACTAACAAGAGGGCCGGGCAATTTGTCGAAGGCCCTGGGTTTATCTACGTTACGTAGCGGCTACTCGCTGCAAAGCAAAGAACTGTTTATCGCTGATGATGGATTTTTTTTTAGCAAAAACGTAATAGCTGCCTCTCCGCGAATAGGGGTAGATTATGCAGGAAAGGATGCACTGCTGCCTTACCGTTTTTATATAAAAGGGAATCCTTTTGTTAGCGGCAAACCAAAATAGGTTGTATTTTGAGGGCAAAACTCATTGCTTGTCTAAACAACAACTGAAATTCATTTCACTGCTTGCAGGTATAACTGTTTCGCTGCTCCTTTATTTTATTAATCCCTTTGGAGTTTCGTCAACGGCTGCAAAGGTATTGGCCATCGCAGGATTGATGATTACCTGGTGGGTGACGGAGGCTTTGCCTATGCCCGTGGTGGCTTTACTACCATTGATTCTTTTCCCCTTGCTCAATATTTCCAAATTAGAGGAAACGGCAGCTCCGTATGCCAACCCGGTTATTTTCTTATTCCTCGGTGGCTTTATGCTGGGCCTGGCTATTGAGAAATGGAATTTGCATAAACGGATTGCATTGAATATAGTCAGGATCACCGGTACAAGTGGTGACAGGATCATACTCGGGTTTATACTGGCAAGCGGGTTGTTAAGTATGTGGCTCAGTAATACGGCAACAACTATGATGATGTTTCCGATCGCCTTATCAGTTATTCATGTGATGAAGGAGAATAACAGGGGGGAAGGCAATATCCGTAATTTTTCTCTTACGATGATGCTGGCTATTGCCTATGCCTCCAATATCGGTGGCATCGCTACAATAATCGGTACACCTCCCAATGTGGCCTATGTGGGTTATATCCAGAAAAAATATAATTATGACGTGGACTTTGTCAACTGGATGCTCATCTGTACGCCATTAGCACTTTTGTTGCTGGCAACACTGTATTGGGTCATGGTAAAATGGCTTTTCCCTAACCGGATAAAATCGGATGATGGTACCCGGGAGTTGATCCGCAGCGAGATCCGGCAGCTGGGATATTTGTCGGTCGCAGAGAAAAGAGTGCTGGCTATTTTTTGTGGTACAGCTTTCTTATGGATCACCAGGGGTATTATCAATGATGCCCAAAGCTGGTTCAAACTCGATGACACGATCATTGCTGTGATGTGTGCCGTTGCCTTATTTATTTGTCCTTCCGGTTCAAAAGAAGAAAACAATGATTCCTTGCTGGAATGGAGTGATACGTCTAAAATGGCCTGGGGTATTTTGTTATTATTTGGCGGAGGTATTTGCCTGGCCAGTGCTTTAGAAAAAGCCGGATTGATGCAGCAAATGGGTGTATGGCTGGCCCAATTCTCTGGTAATGGTTTTATGCTGGTGTTGATCGTCGTTACTGTTTCCTTATTTATTAGTGAAGTGATGAGCAATGTTGCACAGGTGATCGTATTTGCTCCGGTGGTTTCTTCACTGGCAGATGCAATTGGTATGAACCCGCTCTTATTGGGAATTCCGATGACACTGGCGGCCAGTTGCGCCAGTATGATGCCGATGGGCACACCACCCAATGCTATCGTATTTGCCAGTGGTTATATTAAGTTGCGGCAAATGACCAAGGCAGGCTTTGTGATGAATATTTTTGCTATCATTCTTATTACCTTATTCAGCTGGTTCCTGCTTCCTGTACTATTGAAGATGTGATAGTTGAAGCGGGCACAAAAAAAACGGAGCTGTTCAGCTCCGCTTTTTCATACACCATTTTTTAGTCTGTTAAAATCTTGGGCAATTCAACTTCTTTGCATTGGGGTCCACCGGTTTCTTGATATAAATAAGTGAAATCTCATTTCCACCTCTTGAGTTGGAAGCCGTTTTTAACGGACTGATATTGATGTCGTAGGTGTAGCCAATATGGATGGACTTGAATTCAAGTCCGATATAGGGGATGATAGCATCGTTTACCGTACTGCTGATCCTTGTCCAGGCACCCAGGTATACATTGGTTGGGTCTTCATCGCTATTACTGGCATTGTAGGAAAAAGCACCGCCTGCCATCAGGTTTTTGGCACCAGCCTGAAAACTATAGTTCGTACTGATATTAAAGCTGTGATAAGAGCCAACGGGTACTTTACCACCCGCCTGTATAGTTACCCTTGGGCTCAGCAGATAATCACCACCCTGGAAACTTTCCTTGGGCCTGTTGATATGGTACATAGAAGCACCGAGGTAAAAATTATTATAGCCATTGGTACTACCATTATATAGGATACCGGCATTGATATCCATATAACTTACGTTCACCTGGTTGTTGCTGAAAATTTCACTGGTAACACCGGTAAAACCCAATGGCGTCAACTCATCTTCAAAATCAACCTTACTGATATCAACCCGCTTGTTCACATACGCACCCTGGAAGCCAACACCGATCTGGTGATAGCCATTTTCATCCAGGCCTTTGTGATAAGCCAGTGATAAGCCGGCATAGTTGGTGACCAGCACGCCATCACCTGCCCTGTCTGTAACCGCCAGTATACCTACACCAAACTGATCGATCTCGGCCAACCGATTTTTCAAAATACCGAAATCAATCGAAGCGGTTTTGGTAACAAAAGCATTATTGATAGTCGGCCATTGGTTACGGTAATTACCTGCTACCCGGAAGGAACCATCGAACTTACCGGTCAGAGCCGGGTTCATGGTAAGTGGGGAGGCAAAGAATTGGGAAAAATTAGGGTCCTGGGCGTTTGCCACACTAACCAAAACCACACAAACCGTAAACGCAGATAAAATTTTTTTCATCTCAGCAATTATGTTTTTCATGAGCCAGACAGACATTATTTGCCAGTAAATTCAACAAGGGGTAAAATCCAACGTCCTGAGTCCTAAACGCTTTCTTTTCTTTGAAATTGTCTTAACCTTTTGTCGTCCTACCAACCCGTTCGGTACGAAATGGGAAAATACGACTTTTTCAAGACCTGAGTTGTGGAAATATTGCTGCCTGGAAAGCTGCGAGTTATTAGTTGCGAGTTACGAGGAGCATTCCTAAAACATTGGGGTTAAGGCTCGTAACTCGAATCTATTGGCTCATGACTTTTTTCTTACATCTGCACCTTGTTTCCAAAGGCCAGGTCTCCGGCATCACCTAATCCCGGAACGATATAACCCTTGGCCGTTAGTTCATCATCAATATCACCACACCAGATGGTTACTGAAGGCTCTTCTCTTTTCACATATTCTATGCCAACCGTGCAGGCAATGGCCGCAACGATATGAATAGCACTCGGCTTTCCTTCTTCTTTTAAAAAATGAATTGTTTTTACGAGGGAAGAACCCGTTGCCAGCATGGGATCAGAAATAATAACGACCCGGTTTTCCAATTCAGGACAGGATACATAATCAAGGCTTATTTCAAACGAACCGTCTTTGTTATGCTTGCGATAGGCGGAGATAAATGCATTATCACCCTGGTCGAAATAATTCAGGATGCCCTGGTGCAGAGGCAGGCCTGCCCTCAGGATAGTAGCCAAAACCGGTTGCTCTTTTAATACTTTATGAACAGCAATACCCAGCGGGGTTTGAATTTCTTTTTCTTCAAAGGGAAGTACTTTGCTGATCTCGTAAGCCGCTACTTCGCCGATACGTTCGAGGTTACGGCGAAAACGCATCCGGTCAGTCTGCACATTCACATTGCGGAGTTCGCCTACCCAATTGCTGATCAAAGAGTGCTGCTGACTGAGGTTGACTATCATTTATAAATATTTAATATTGTTGATTTAATATTGCCAGACAATCTAAATCTTTGTAAGAACTTTCCAATCAGCGCAAAACTAAAATCAAAAATCTGCAATCAAAAATCTAAAATATAATCATGGTTTACCGGGCTATTGGTTTAATGAGTGGGAGTTCGCTGGACGGGCTGGATATAGCGTTCGTGGAATTCCAGGAACAGGCCGGCAAATGGGCCTATGAAATATTGGAAACCGCTTGTTATCCTTACTCCGAAGAATGGGGAGCGAAACTAAAAAAGGCCATCCACCTTTCTGCCCGGGACTATCAGTTGCTTCATGCGGAGTACGGTCATTATACCGGTCAGCTGGTCAATCATTTTATTGAGGACCACCAATTGCAATAT
>JAWXCO010000146.1:0-86439 GCA_034408705.1 Bacteroidota bacterium | reverse complement strand
TTTTCTAAAATTGAAATCAAAAAATCAAAGAACTACCCTCTAAACCAATAATGTCATACGTTCCAGCGTTTTTATTATCTTCACAGTTGGACAGTAGTGAATTAATTTAATACGATTATGTTTATTCTTCACATACTTCCCACTTTATAATAGCAGCGGCCGAATGTGCATGGGCATGCGAGAGAAAAATAGAAGAGGTGGCACTTCCATAACAAGTTAATCCAAACTGCAGACCGGTTAGATCTGTTTTACTAAATACAGCTTCTTCAGTTTTGGATGCTTTCTTAGTGAATATACATAGAAAGATCACCGGTGCCACGGCGGTATAAATTTCACCGCTACTCCTAAAGTCAGTATCGTTTGGCGCCGAACTATAAGCAACCGTAGACCAGGAACAGCCTGCAATTGATGCAGCACTGGCGGTCCCTCTCCAGTCAAAGGTTTTTTTAGACCGCAATGACCTGCTATCGCTCGGAAAAGTACCAGGTATCGTTATCGTATTGCGGATCCAGCCTTGTCCCCTGTAAAAGCCAATGATAGCTGCACCTGCACCTACTACGATCTCTGCAGGACTTGGTGGCCTTGCCGGAGCTACCTGCACCTGCACGCTGCCAATAGCACCTCCGTCAATGCCAAAAAGCCCCTTGAATAATGTATTTGCATCCACACAAGTATTGGAGGGTTTGGGTGGAGGAGGGGGAATGGGTTTTTGACTGCTTGAACTAATGGTGAAGTTCAGGAATTCTTTAAAGCGGATCGTTTCCTTCAGATGATCCGGGAAAAGTCCTTTGATTTTTTGCTGATATTGGTTATCATCAATTTTTGCCTGGTCCCAGATACTTTTTATAAAGGGGTAAAAATTTTTTTGAATTTTTTGTAACAGCAGCATTTTTTCATCAGCGCTTTTAGCTTCGTTTACTTTTCGTACTTCATCTTTATAGAGTGCGTAGTTACCCGAGCCATCTTCACTTAATAATTTTTCAATTTGTTCCAGTACGGGTTTTACTGTTTCAATTATACGGGCTTCCAACTCTTTGGTAATATGTGTCTTTGATTTTGGAAGTTCTGCCAACTGTTCAATCTTCGTTGTTCTTTCTTTTTGAGCTGCGGCAGAGCCAGTAAAGAATACGGTGCTTACAAGCAGGATCAATCCGCTTAGCTGATGTTTAATTTTCATGGTAAGTTTTTAATGGTGTAATTGATTATAATAATTTTTTATTTACTTTTTCCAAACCCGGTATAATCACCATAGCTCTTATCCTGCAGCCAAAGTATCCTCGCACCTTTAATGCAGGAGAAATAGGTGTTATATTGTTTGGGTTTACCTTCTATATCGGAGAAATTGACCTGCCAATTGCCCGGCAGGGAAAATTTTCCGGCCGACTTACGGCTTTGAAATTTGATACTTCCTACAAACCCACTGGCCATAGCGATATCCCATTTATAAGAGTTGGCAGTAGAAAATTCAAAGGACTGGTTGGATGCATGTGTATCTGCACCGGCACCTGCACCGGTATTCGCATTTACATATTGGGTAAGGCCACTAAAGTCGTTGGTCCATTTACCTGTGAGGTCAGCTGCAGCCACGCCAAATTTGTTATAGTTCGCCATTTTTTCCATTTTCTCCCAGCCAGAGGATTCCTGGTGATATGCACCAAATTCCTTTTCGAACGAATTCTTATCGGTCGTTATAAACTCCATGTATTTCCCGCTTCCATTGGAGTAATTATATTTGAAAAGCACCACATGCATTTTTTTTCCAGTTATTTTTTCTACAGCATCAGCCTCTCCAAATTCAATCGATTGCCAGCCACTAACGGGTTTAAATTCAAAATTGCTGGCGGTGCTGTACCTGGGAGCTATCAGGATATTCCAGGCGTTTTTTAACCCATCCAGTAAAACGGAATTATAGGCATCTGCATTTTTATTGGGGTAATGGATCAGCACTTTTATATTTCCTTTCGTTACTTCTACCCAGTCTTCCTGTACCGTACTGTTCCAGCCATCATCAAAATTGGTTGTAGTAGATGCAAATCCATCCTTTTTGGCAACAACATTAGTGACCGGGGGTTTTATGGGGTTGACAACGGTCTTTTTTGCGGTGGTCGTTATCTTTTTAAAGCTGATGGATTCCAAAAAGCTGGTGATATCTTTTTCATAGACATCCGAATTGGTCATGATCATAATATTGACCATTTTTTCAAACCCGGTAGAAGTAACCAGCATGACTACTCCTTTTGATCCCTCACTTTCAAATGGTGCGTAGCCACTTTGTGCTTCCCATCCATCCTCGGTAACTGGTGGCTGCATTTCAGGAGCGGTTGAAACGGTTACCATTTCTTTTACCACCGAGGTCCAGGCCAGATCAAAATTTTCTTTTGGATTAGCGGTTCCCGGCACTGCTTTAAACAATGTTATGATGCAGTAAGTTCCTTTTGCGGCATCTTCTATTGTAAACTGAATAGCATCTGCGCTAGCTTTTTTTTTCCATCCTATTGAAGGTGTGAAGCTGGTAATGTCAAATGTTTGTTGTTGGGCAAACGTTGTTACTACTAAAGCAGAAAATGAAAGTAGTAGAATAATATTTTTCATATTCATTTATTTTTCTTTTCCATATCCTTTAAAAATGCCTGAACCCGGTGATTTCGCATCATTCATCCAAAGAATTCTCCCGCCTTTAATGCAGGTGAAGTAAGCATCGTACGTTTTAGGGCCACTATAAATCTTTGAAAAATTCACCTGCCAGTTGTTAGGCACTGAAAACTTTCCTGAAAATTTGTCTTGTACAACTTTTTCCCTTCCTGAAAAACCATTAACCCAAACAAAATCCCATTGATAAGTATTGCCAACGCCAAATTGAAAAGTTTCGTTAGCAGTGCTTAAGTTCATCCCTGCATTATCTCCGGTATATCTATTATAATATTGTTGTACACTTGAAGAGTTACTTGACCATTTGCCGGTTAAATCTGATGCTGCAACAGCAAATTTGTTACAATTTGCCAGCTTTAATAGGGGTTCAAATATTGCTTTGTCTGAGTTCCAGGCTACTTCGTCGAAGTCAATACCGAAGGCTTGAACAAAAGCGTTTTTATCAGGTGAAATAAATTCTATCCAAACATTGCCACTGCGACTAATAAATACTACATACACTTCTGTTCCGCTTGTGTTGTCAGTAAGATTACCGGCTGCCAAATGAACCCTGTCATAATCTGAAACGTATTTCACAACATAATTTTTAAGGTTGCTGTACCTCGGTGCTACAAGTATATTCCAGGCATCATTGGTTATAGGATCAGGATCTGAAGAAGCTGTATTTCTTTCGAAAGAATAGTGGAGTAACGCTTTTATATTCCCTTTTGTTACTTCTACCCAGTCTTCCTGTACTGTACTGTTCCAGCCATCATCAAAATTGGTCGTAGTAAATGTAAATCCATCCTTTTTGGCAACAACATTGGAGACCGGGGGGGTTATAGTGTTGTCAACGGGCTTTTCTCCGGTCTCCGTTATCTTTTTAAAGCTGATGGATTCTAAAAAATCGGTGATATCTTTTTCATAGACATCCGAATTGGTCATGATCATAATATTGACCATTTTTTCAAACCCGGTAGAGGTAACCAGCATGACTACTCCTTTTGTTCCGTCACTTTCAAAAGGCGCATAACCTGTCTGTGCTTCCCAGCCGTTTTCAGTGACCGGTGGCTGCATTTCTGGTGCAGTAGAAACGGTTACCATTTCTTTCACGACGGTTTCCCAGGCAGCATCAAAATTTGTTTTTGATTCCGACGTGCCGGGAACTGACTTTAATAACATAATGATACAGTAGTTCCCCGTGGCTGCATCTTCTTTGCTGAATTGAACCGAACTTTCACTGGTTTGTTTTGTCCATACTTTTGGAGCTGTGAAGTTGACAATGTCGAAAGTTTGTTGTTGCGAAAACAAGCGGCAACTCGTAATCGTCAATAATAAGATCAGGTAATATTTCATTTTATGTTGTTCTATGGTTACAAATATTTTTAATCATTTTAATCGCCAGTCAATTATTTTAAACTTGCCAGTTTGACGCCTTCTTTCAGCCATTCTTTTACTAAGACGGTTACTACATCGTTTACTTCTTTACCCGCCCGGAAAATAGCTTTCCACTTCAGACTTTTCTTTTCGTAAACAGGATTTAAAAACGTTTGCTTCTTGCCGGTCCCGGTAAGTTTTGCAGTAAAATCAACCGTGGCTGACAATTGCAAGTATTCCTGTAAGCGCTTTTTTATAAGTACGGATGGATCGGCGGGGTATGCTTTTTCCCATTTATCCTTATTGAGAAAAGGTTTTTTAGCTGCATCCAGCAAGGCTGTTAATCGTTTCTCGTTTTCATCAAGTACTTTTTGTTGCTCAGCAACGTACTTTGTATCATTGGGATAATTTTTTATATTCTTCCTAATCACTTCACTATTTCTTTTCAGCGTGGTAAGCGAAGAACCCCGGTCAGTTAACGGCATGGATGATTCCTTCAGCTTTTTGTACCCGTTCATAAATTCTTCCGTACCAACATATTCTTTGATGTAGCTGCACAGTTCCTTTGCCGCAGCCGCTTTATCGCCAGTGATGATAGCAGGCAGGAGTTTCGCTGTTGGAAGCCGGAATGATTTTAATTGTGCATAAACACTATTGGCAGGACCGTCTTCAACACCGCCCTCCATTGGCTCGTCGCTAAACCGGCCAATAATATTACTGATGATGTAATTCTTTGCTGCCTCCTGCTCCATACCCAATTTTGAAATTATATCATCCGCCATTTTCCATGCGGTAGCTGTGATGGCGATCAATATAAGACCGATCCATATTTTTTTCTTTTTCATTTTTTTATTTTATTAGAAGTAATATCCGATACATTATTTATGCGGGTAAAAAACAAATATTCCTGATGAGGCAAACCTCGGGTCGTACTTTTCACTACAACCAGCTATCACATAGGAACCATTTCTCGATAATACCGGCCGGGCAGTACTTCCCCTTGTAATAGAAGTAACTGCAATCAGTTTTCCCGATTGCGTGTTTTGCAAGACAATATTTCCTTTGGGAACACCAAGGTTGGTCGCATTCGTATTGTAGGTGATCCATTGCCCGTTGTAGCTTATGCCAACCCGTTCGCCCTGGTTGATCGGGCTGTCCCCGTTACTATCTCCACCTGCAACTGTACTGATCCTTCTTACATTTCCACCTGATGTATTGCAAATGAAGATGTCCTGCATTCCATTATTGTCTCCCCCTACCATATTGGAAGCAGTGGTGGAATAGGCCACAAATTGTCCATCACCCGAAATGGATGGCCATACTACACGACTTGCACTTTCCGTTCCCTGGTTTCTTTCGCCTCCGGAAGATGTAAGACTAATTCGTTTGAGGGTTGGCATTCCACTTTGCCAGATGAAAATATCCCACAGATTGTTATTATCGTTTGCCACCAGGCGATTGCCATAAGCAGTAAAAGCGATCTTCCTTCCGTCTTCAGATATCGAAGGAGAATATCCACCGGCTGCTTTACCGGTTTCGAAGTCCTTTGTAATGAACTCAGTACTTCCCTGGTTATATACATATACATTCGGAGTAGAGAAAGGCGCTTGCAGTGTAACAATATTTTTTGCATGTGAAGTATAGGCAATTACAGTTCCATCACCTGAAATTGTCGGTTCATAGCTTTCCCCATCTGAAGTTCCGCCAAACTGCGATCTGCTAACCAGTGTTACCGTGCCTGAACTTTCACTCCATACATATACATCCCTGGTGGTGTTATTGTCTGTTTCACCGAAATTGGTGGCATATGTTTCAAAAGCAACTTTTTTGCCGTCGGCGGAAATAACTGGTGCACTGCTATTACCATTTCCCTGTTCCCCGCCGGAAGCTTTACTGATCAATTTTGTTATACCTGTGTTTCTGTCACGCCAAAAAATCTGCCGGTATTTTCCATCCGAACCATCCATGCCTTTGCCGTATGCTCCGAACACAACATAACGCCCTTCATCTTGCTGTAGTCCGCCGATCCCGGGCAAGAAACTTTCATAATACGTATTCAGGATCTTATTATCGGTGCTGCGGCTGACAAGATCATAGGTTTTATCGCATCTCACCCTTATAACAATACTGTCTTCTATGGTACCTGTTGCATTTTCATAGACAGCACAACCCAGATTAGGTGGCTCAGATTTAATACGTACAGAATATGCTGTACCTGGCAGATAAGGCTTACGAAAATTAAAATTCATAGATTGCAACCAGCTATCACTGGCATTGGCTGGCTGGGTAAGTACCAATGTATCCATGTTATTAATCTGTAGAACAATTTTTGTTCCTGGTGGGGAAATGAATTCACCTTTAGGTTTAATAGGAGAGGTGGAAGCAGGATTCCGGCAATCACACTGAACAATACCTGGCTCGTTTGGTACATTGGTTGAAGGATAGGTAATAACACACTGCCGTGGTCCTCCGGTTTGTTTTATGATTAAAGGGTCTCCAACCGGATATCCTCCTAAGTTAGCCAAAACAGAAAAAGGAAAACTGAATGTTCGGCCGTAATTATCGGCAAATTTAAAAGTTTCACCCCCTTCAATACCTGTTATATTCATCTTGAGAATAGTTAATGGAGGAGAGACGCAATTTAATGTGATAGAAACATCCTGGTTGCCAATAATACCCTGTTCTATACGCTCAGTACCGTTGGAGGCAGTAAGGTTACAGGTTCTTGGAAAGCTGATTTGCTTTACCTTATAAGAATCGCCAGTACGAAATAGTTTGGAAAAATATACCATCTTATGGCCGGTATCTATAACAATTCTCTCATTTTCGTTAAGTTCAAGTTCATACCTGTCATTGACTGGCATTAATGAACTGGTATAGGAAACCCGTATTTTATATTGAGGATTGTTTTGAGGAGGCAGCCCACAATTGGCCGTTACAATAGTATCCCTAGAAATAATACCGATATAATTAGTAAGCTGGCAGTTTCTTGGCCCCTTTGTTTGGGTAACATAGTATTGCTGACCGGCAGCTATCTTAGTTGGGAAGTTAGCAGTTGTGTTCGGGCTTCTTATCGTTATACTATCAAATCTTGCTCCCGACTGGAGCCGGAATTTAAATTCTTCTCCTGCAGCAGCATTGTTGATTTTAACTCCTACAGAGAGAAGGTTTGACGGGGGATTATTTGCATTCCTGTCTTTAATATCAGAAACAAATCTCAGTAAGAGGATATAATTGCCATGCCCCGTCGTATTTTCTAAGGTCTCCTCATTGTACCTGACAGGTAATATTCCTTTTCCATAACCGTAATCCTTCTCGGAAATTATTTTTATGATCTTAGGTGTGAGTATGATCAACTCTGAACTGAAGTCCCAGGTAGGGAAAAGGCCAATGGGCCGGCTGGCCAGTTTATTTTTATTGGCGGTAAAGAGTCCTGAATATTTGGCATCAAGACCAATATGTCTTCCTGCGAGAAAGAACCCATATGGGTTTCTGTCATCATAGGTGTATTGATTACGGAAGTCCCATATTTTTTGCTTTATTGCCATATCATTGAAAGCTCTATTTGTGACTACACCAAAATCCTGTATAGGTGTTGTGGACAACGTCCCCTTATCTCTTTCCCAAATAGTAGGAAGGATAGCAATCAATGTATTTTGCGAACAAAAAGTAGTTATCACAGCGTAGGTAGAAAGAATATTGGGTTCGCTATCACCGTAAACAGCTTCCCGGTAATAACTATCACCTGCTTTTATTCCACCATTGATAGTGGCGGTTCCTGCTTTTATCCTGTCTGGGAGCAGGAAATTCTCTCCGTAGATTTTTGACATACCATTATAGTTTGCCCGGTTATTGGCCACGGTTGTCCAGTTCCAGAAATGCACACTCACTTCATCGCTTACACCATCCCCGCCAAATGGATCGTCATTGGTAGGACGGTTACAAATAAAGCCGTGAAAGGAGATCGTTACAGGACCATAATAATCTTCGGCCGGTTGAGCATAACAAAATGCTGCGTTGAATAACAACCATGATGATAGGATTTTCTTCATAACTATTCTTTTATAAGACTTTTTAATTCTTCAATTGGTTTTTGCTACTCTTTAATCGCTTCGATCAGCAATGGCACAAGCCTTGCATAATCTACGCCTTTATATCCATCTTTTTCGCTTACCGCTTCAGGAATAATTTTTTTAGATTGCATTAAAGGTGTAGTTATTTACAGGCAAATCTATCCCCTAAAAGCAGGATTTAATTATTTCTTTACTCCTACCCATTTACCTTGCCCGGTGGTAGATGTGCCGGTCCCGAGTGTACAACTTAGTTTTTGTGTACCGGGGTCATAGGTTCCTGTAAAAGAAATTGTTTCTCCACTGCTCAATAGTTTGTAAGAGCCATTAATAACATTGTTTGAAAAATTATAACTGCCTTTTGCTGCCAATACTCCGTTAACATCTTTTATTAAATATTCGCCATTGTCTGTTAAATCAAAAGAAATGGCCTGTGGGAACTGACCATAGTCGTTGGTTTGTATACCTGACCATTTGCCTATAATGCTAAAAACAGTTTGTATACTTATAGAACCAGGCAAAGTCTTTATTTTTCCGGGCATAACCTTTCCTTTAATTGGTGCTGGAGGCGGAGGAGATGGCACTGATTTATCTTCTTCAAATGAAAAATGATAGCGAAGCCTGTAAATTCCATGCCCCTGGGTATTTCCCAATGATTCTTCATTAATATTAAAACTTATATAATTCATAGAGTAATTTTTCCCATCTGTGGAAATACCCACATGCTGGGATTTTATCATTTCAGAATTTATAGCAAAAATGACAGGGGAAAATTCCCCGGATGCCATCATGCCAATAGGACGGCTTCCTACAGCATTGTTTAATGGGCTAAGCATATCTCTAAATGCGGGGAAATTAATAACGGAGGGGTTTGTCATCTGGAAACATTGATAATAACCAAAACATTCCCTGATAAGGTCTACAATTTTAAGGTTTAAGACATTAAAGGAATTAATAACCCTGCTTTCAAAATTGGCCTGAACCTGGCTATTACTGCTATTATCCCATTCCCAGATGGTGGGGATAACGGTTATAAAGTCACCGGCTTCTACACGTATCTTATTCAGGTTAGGGAATTCGGCCCCCGGAAAAAACTGGTTTCCCGATAGCATACCCCCTTTATTATCGGGATTAGCACCGCCCGCAAGAACCCGGTTAGGGAAACGATAGGTATCACCATATATTTTTGAAACTAATTTATTAGAATATTTGGTAACACCAAATTGGTTGGCAACAGAATAAAATATCACGAAATAAACTTCGTCACCAAAGCCATCAAAATTCAACAGGTCATCCTGCGTGGCTTTATTACACATAAAGTCGTTGAGATTTATTGATATCCATCCGGCCGGATAGGTATTCCGTTGTGCATTTACGAATATTGTTGTAAAGAGCATTGAAAGAGCAAGAAATATTTTTTTCATTTCATTATTTTAATTTCCAATGTAAATGTGAATAATTATTTAAGATGAATGTATCCCTGAAAAACAGGATATTTCCTGAGAATCAAAAAATCATGGAAAAAGGGGAGGAGTTTTAGGGTTGCTATTTGCTTTATTTGTAAAATGAATACAAAGCTTTACTTTACTGTATGAGAAAGACAATAGTTGCCTGTATATCCTTCTTTTTTGTATTAAATTCAGCAAAAACTCAACAACGTCTTGTTGATAGCATAACAAAAGAATTACAACAGCCAATGGCTGATAGTAACAGGGCTTTAAGTATGATGCGACTTGCTGTTGATTATGAAATGGTAGATACTGCTAAAGCATATAATGCCTACCGGGATGGAATAAAATTTGCCAGTGAAAAAAAACTATTTTATCACCTGGGACGCATTTATCAAAACCAGTCTTTTTTATTCAATTCCTCTTTAAGATATTCCGATTGCAGAAGTAGTCTTGATACTGCTGTTATTAATTATCAAAAATCCGATCACCCTAATGCAAAACTATGGGAGGCCAATGCTTATGGAGATATAGCCAATGTGCTGAAATTGCAGAATGAGACACAACAATCTGTTCAATATCAACTAAAATGTATTTCATTATTTGAACAACTGGGTTTGCCAGATAAGTTAGCGATACGTTATTGTAACCTATCATCTTTATTTGGTGATTTGGACGAATATGAGAAAAGTGTGGAATATGCAAATAAAGCGCTAGCTGTTTCAAGGCAAACAATGAATAAGCAGAATTTATTTATGTCTTATATGTCGTTGGCACATGCCTTGACAGGACAGGAAAAAAATAATGAAGCAAAAATTAATCTTGATAGTGCAAGAGTCTATGCTGATGAAAATTCAAATATCGATATCCTGGTAACTTATTACCTTATTTCAGCCCAGGTTTTTAGAAAAATAAACAAGTTAGACTCTGCTCAATTTTATTTTCAAAAGTGCTACAATGTTTCTGTGAAATATAATTATGGCTATGGCAAGGCTGAATCTCTTATACAAATGGGGGCAGTATCTATTTTGCAAAAAAAGTATAATGAGGCGGAAAGATATTTACTGCCGGGAATAAAGCAAGCCGCGGAAATTCACTATTTTAATATGCTCAATGATGGGTATAAATATTTATCAGATGTATATGCTGTTACGGGAAAGTATAAGGAGGCTTATGAGTATTTTCAAAAATACAAGGGAGTAAATGATTCTGCTGTTAGCCTTGAATCAAAAAAATTTGTTTCACAACTTGAAAAAAAATATGAATCAGTAAAAAAAGATGGCCAGATAAAATTACAAAAGGTACAGATACAAAGAAAAAACATCCTGAATTATATACTTGTTGGAAGTGCAGTTACTATTCTTTTAATCTCACTGCTTGCCTACAGAACGTACAGTCAAAAACAAAAATTACAGCAGCAACGCATTAGTGAATTAGAAACAGAAAAACAATTGACAGCTACCGAAGCCGTATTAAAAGGAGAGGAGCAGGAACGAGCCCGCCTGGCCAAAGACCTGCATGATGGATTGGGTGGGATGCTGTCAGGCATTAAATATTCATTTAATACTATGAAAGGAAATCTTATCATGACACCTGAGAATGCTCAGGCCTTTGAACGCAGCATGGATATGCTGGACAGTTCGATCAGGGAAATGCGCCGGGTGGCCCATAATATGATGCCGGAAGCACTGGTAAAGTTCGGGTTAGATACCGCTCTCAAAGATTTCTGCAACGATATCAATCAAAGCGGGGCCTTAGTGGTCAACTATCAGTCAATCGGCATGGAAAATGTGATGCTCGATCAGACCATCTCCATCACCATTTACCGGATCGTGCAGGAACTAATCAATAATACGATGAAGCATGCAGCCGCTAAGAACGCTATTGTGCAGGTAAGTAAATCCAATGGAGGGATCACTATCACTGTAGAAGATGATGGAAAAGGATTTAACCCGGTAATTTTGCAGGGAGCAAAAGGGATCGGGTGGAGTAATATACAAAGCAGGGTGGAGTATTTAAAAGGAAGACTGGATGTGCAGTCAGCAGCTGATAAGGGTACTTCCGTTCATATTGAATTAAATATTACCTAATTTCAATGATAGTTCCAGGTACAATAATGCCAATCAACGTATTCATAGTCGATGACCATTATATGGTGATTGAAGGGATCCGCTCCTTACTTCAGCATGAGCGGACTATTGAATGGTCGGGACATGCCACCAATGCAGCTTCCTGCATGGCTTTTTTGCAACATAACCAGCCGGATATTATCCTGATGGATATCAACCTGCCTGATAAAAGCGGTATTGAGTTGTGTAAGGAACTGAAAGAAAAATATCCTTCCATTTTTATTATTGGCCTGAGCACTTTTAACCAGCAAAGTTTTATTCAAAAGATGATGGACAGCGGGGCTTCCGGATATGTACTCAAGAATGCTACGAAGGAGGAATTACTGGAAGCCATTAAAACTGTTATAAAAGGGAAACTATTTTTTAGCGATGAGGCTTCCCATACTTTGCAAAAAAATGAAGAGAAAAAGATCGTACTGACCCGCCGGGAAAAAGAAGTGCTGGGAATGATTGCAGAAGGACTCACCAATCATGAAGTGGCGGCCAAATTGTTTATCAGTACCGCCACCGTAGATACACACCGGAAAAACCTCCTGGCCAAGTTTGATGCCCGGAACATTGCATCCCTGATCAAAACTGCTATGCAACTGCAATTGATCTGAGCTTACCGGTTCGATTTACCGCGAAATTCAATGATGTTGGAACTGTAGTAGCTGCTTTTCAAGATCCCGTTTGTTGTCCGGGAAAAAATCCACCGCAACCACCATCTTTATCTTACATGCAGAAATTATTCAAAATCATCGTAGAGCAAATATTTCTTCCGGATTTTTTTGAATTCACTGAGCTGTGGTTCCCAACTGTTCCGGATATCCAGTTCACTTTTCCCGCTTTTTATTTGTTGCCATAATTCATCATTGCCCGCCAGTTTATTAAAAAAAGACTCTTCCATCTTGCCGGATTTGGGAAGCAGGAAAAATTTTTCTTTTTCAGGAAACAACTTGTAGGCTTCCATCAGCCATTTTACCTGTACTTTATTATTCACTTTTGCCAGGATTTCTTCCGGGGTGCCGGAGATATCCCAGCCATAACAAAGCTGCCCGAATAGTTTAGAACTTTTGGCGCCCTCATTGGGATTGGGAGTAAAGGAATAAAGATTTTTTGGCAGGGAAGGATGCCCGAACACCTGGAATTGTTTATTCGTGCCGCGGCCTTCACTGAATACCGTGCCTTCAAAGAAGCAGACAGATGGGTATAAATAAATTGACTGGATATTCGGAAGATTGGGTGAAGGTTTAACCGGCAGCACATATTTTGTTTTATGATCGTAGCCTTTACATTTTATCACCTGAAAATGAAAAGGAGTATCTACTGAATTCTCTGCTGTTCTGTAATAAGCGTATTTGGCATTGGCCTTTTCGCTCAACCAGCCTTCACCGGCGATCATGAATGCATATTCAGCTATCGTCATTCCATATACAATAGGAATGGGCTGCCGGCCTACAAAAGACTGGTATTTCAGCTCCAGCACCGGTCCATCCACATAGTGACCATTTGGATTGGGGCGATCCAATACCATTAATGGTTTTCCCAATTCGAAAGCGGCTTCCATGAATTCTTCCAGTGAAGAAATAAAAGTGTAAAATCTTACTCCCACATCCTGGATATCGAAGATCAGCAGGTCAACCCCTTTTACATCTTCTGAAGAAGGCCTTCTTTTACTACCGTATAAGGACACAACAGGGATACCTGTTTTTGTATCAATATAATTGCCCACTTTTTCTCCAGCATCTGCTGTGCCCCTGAAACCATGTTCTGGTCCAAAGATCACTTTGATATCAATTCCGAGGGTTCTTAAAGTGTCTACCAAATGCGTATTCCCCACCATGGAAGTCTGGTTGGCAAAAATCCCAACGGTCCTTCCTTTGATCAGCGGTAAATACACGTTGATCCGGTCGGCACCTGCCAGCATATTTGGCTCTTCTATGGCTACTGACTGCTTGCCTGAATGTTGGGCAGACCCATAGGTGATGGATGCAAAAAGAGACAGTAGGAGGGCAAATAGTTTCATAACAATGATTTAATATAATCGGTTAAAGTACAGAAAATATATACTCAGACAGGGTTAAATATTTAAACGGTTGCATGACTGATTTTCCTACCTTGCAGCCCGGTTTTTATATTTTTAAATCAAAAAGCAATACAATGGCACAGGTAAAAAGTGGTGATAAAATAAAAGTACATTATCACGGCAAGTTAACGTCCGGGGAAACATTTGATTCGTCAGCAGACCGTGAACCACTGGAGTTTGAAGTGGGCAGCGGGATGGTGATCAAGGGTTTTGATGATGGCGTAACTGGCATGGCAGTAGGAGAGAAGAAAACGATCAATATTCCTTTTGATGAAGCGTATGGGCCGAAAAACCCGGAAATGCTGATCGAAATGCCAAAAGACCGTTTTCCCAAAGACATGGAAATAGAAATAGGAATGCCCATGGGAATGAGTGATCCCAACGGTCAGCAATTCCAGGTAACCGTTGTAGAAATTAAAGAAGAGGTGGTGATGCTGGATGCCAATCATCCGCTGGCAGGACAGGACCTGGTCTTTGACCTGGAGCTGGTAGAGATCGTAGGTGGAAGTCCCCTGATCATTATGCCCTGATACCGCAAAACGTTAATAATGGTATGGTTCAGGTATAAAAACCTAAACCATTTTCTTTTGCTGTATATTTGATGCCCCAAAAAGAGAGAATATGTTTTCCAGTTACCAATTTACTGCGTCGGAAAGATTTATCAGATATGTGCAGGTAGACACGCAAAGTGATCCGCAATCTTCCACCCATCCTACCACGGCTAAGCAAAAGGATTTAAGTACAATACTGGCAGCAGAGCTGCAACAAATGGGCATCAGCGATGCACATTTGGATGAATGGGGTTATGTATACGGAACCATTCCTTCCACAACTAAGAAGAAGGTACCTGTGATCTGTTTCTGTGCCCATGTAGATACTGCACCTGATTGCAGCGGTACCAACGTGAAACCATTGTTGCACAAAAATTATGAGGGACAGGATATCGTATTGCCCGATGATATCACACAGGTTTTGCGACCTGCTGAATATCCTTACCTGAAAACGCAATTGGGAAATGATATCATCACCGCTTCAGGTAATACCCTGCTTGGTTCAGATGATAAAGCCGGTGTGGCAGAGATCATGGACCTGGCTAATTTCCTGATGACACATAAAGAAGTAAAGCACGGAGAAATAAAAATACTTTTTACCCCTGATGAAGAAGTAGGAAAAGGAACAGCTAAAGTAGATTTGAAGAAACTGGGTGCTGATTTTGGCTATACCTTAGACGGTGGTGACGCCGGTTCACTTGAAGACGAAACATTCAGTGCAGATGGGGTACATGTTATTATTCATGGCGTGATCGCACATCCTGGCTATGCAAAAGATAAAATGATCAATGCCATGAAGATTGCTGGTGAAATACTGGCAGCCTTACCCAAAGACCGCTTATCTCCCGAATCAACAGATGGTAAAAGAGGGTTCATTCATCCGGTAAGGTTAGAGGGTATTGCTGAAAAATGTACGATTGATTTTATCATCCGGGATTTTGACACAGATGGATTGGTAAAAAAAGAAGATTACTTAAGGACCCAGATCGAAGAAAGAATGCGGACTTACCCGAAAGCCAGTTTTGAATTCCAGGTAACAGAGCAATACCGCAATATGAAGGAGATATTGGATGTAAATCCGCAGGTGGTAGATTTTGCCAAAGAAGCTATTGCCCGTGCCGGGCTAACTTTAAAAATGGAAAGTATCCGGGGTGGTACGGATGGGAGCCGCCTCTCCTTTATGGGCTTGCCCTGTCCTAATTTATTTGCCGGGGAGCAGGCCATTCACTCCAAACTGGAATTTATCAGTGTACAGGATATGAATAAGGCCGTGGAGACCATGGTGCACCTGGTGATGATCTGTGAAGAGAATAGCTAAAATGATCGGAACCGGAACGATGAACAAGTTGTACTTTACACTCTAAACTTTATAACGATGGATTACCAAAAATTATTTGCAGAATACTGGTGGGCGCTGGTCCTCATAATTATTTTCTTCGGTTCTTTTTTCACTATCAACCAGGGATATATCGGTGTAATTACCATGTTCGGTAAATACCGCCGGGTAGCCCGGCCAGGATTGAATATGAAGATCCCTATTTTGGAAACTGTAGCCCGGAAAGTGTCTATTCAAAACCGCTCGGTGGAACTGGAGTTCCAGGCCGTAACCTCCGATCAGGCCAATGTGTATTTTAAGAGTATGTTATTGTATTCAGTACAGAATGCAGAAGCGGAAACCATTAAAAAAGTAGCGTTCAAATTTTTTGCCGATAAAGATCTGATGCAGGCCCTGATCAGGACGATTGAGGGTAATATCCGTTCCTTCGTGGCCACTAAGAAACAAGCGGAGATACTCGCCCTTCGTAAAGAGATCGTAGAATATGTAAAAGCAGAGATCGACATTCAACTGGAAACCTGGGGCTATCATTTACAGGATCTGCAGATCAATGATATCACTTTCGATAAAGTAATTCTTGACTCGATGAGTAAGGTGGTAGCTTCCAATAACCTGAAAGCGGCTGCTGAAAATGAAGGGCAAGCCTTGTTAATCACTAAAACAAAATCTGCCGAAGCCGATGGTAATGCGACCAAGATCGCTGCCGAAGCCGAGAAAGAAGCAGCCCGTCTCCGTGGACAGGGTGTTGCATTGTTCCGGAAGGAAGTAGCAGCTGGTATGTCGGAAGCAGCAGAACAAATGAAACAGGCCAACCTCGATACCAACGTAATTCTATTCAGCATGTGGACCGAAGCCATTAAGAACTTTGCCGAATACGGAAAGGGTAACGTTATTTTCCTGGACGGTAGTCCCGATGGAATGGAAATGACGATGAAACAGATCCAGGCACTGATGGTAAAACAGGCAGGAACAAAAGCGTAAAGTCGGAAAGTCCGTAAGTCGGGAAGTCCGGAAGACGATTCATCGTAGCTGAATCATCTTCCGGATTTTTTTATTGGCATATTTTAACTGAAACTTAGCCATTTGCCAATACCCGGGTGAAATATAAATTCTAAGGGAACATATTTCCTGTCTTTCTTCTTGTTAAATAACTCTAAAACTTCCCTACCCCGAACAACGTGGCATTATTTTTCTCGTTCAAGGAAATTGTTATCAAGAGCTGTTGATAATAGCTAAAAGCAAATTAAAAGGCATCACCTACTTTTACACCTAAAGATTACCCATTATGATCGATCTTCTACAGATTGTGGACTCCGTAGCACAAGTAACCAAATTCGCCGCCGGTGACAGTAACCATGACGGTACGTTAAGCTTTTTCGAATTACTAAAAATGGGAGGATGGATCATGATCCCTCTTGCCGTTATGTTATTATTGGCAGTGTATGTTTTTGCAGAACGTACGATTGCTATCCGCAATGCAGCCAAGATCGATGATAATTTCATGAATATTATCCGCGATAATATAGTGAGTGGCAATATCACCGCGGCAAGGAATTTTGCCAAGAACAATAATACCCCGGTGGCCCGGATCATTGATAAGGGTATTCAGCGTATTGGTAAACCATTGGATGGTATTGAAAAAAGTATGGATAATGTAGGACAGTTGGAGATGTACAAACTGGAAAAGAACCTGGGTGTATTGTCGGTGGTATCCAAAGCAGCCCCCATCTTCGGGTTTGTGGGTACACTGGTAGGTTTGATGCAGTTATTTTCCCGGATCACTTCTACGAATGAATTTGAGGTAGGTACGATCGCCGGTGGTATTTATACCAAGCTGATCACTTCTATTACCGGTCTGGTGATTGGCCTGGGTGCTTACCTGGCCTACAGTTACCTGAATACACAGATCGATAAAACATCCAACAAAATGGAGGCAGCTTCATCTGATTTCCTGGATATTTTGCAGGAACCCACCCGTTAAACCCACCCCTTCATGAAATTCAGAAAAAAACATAAAGGAGAATCAGGCGAGGTCTTCACGGACTCGCTGAATGATATCCTCTTCATCCTGCTGATGTTCTTTCTTATCGTGGCTACACTGGCGAATCCCAATGTGGTGAAAGTGGGCCTGCCAAGAGGTTCAAAAGATACCAAAGCGAAGCAGAATATCATGGTATCGATTGATAAGAACCAGCAATATTTTATTGGTACTACTAAAATTGCATCGGCTGATTTTGATTCCATGCTGCGGAAAGAGATCAGGAAGTACAAGGCTTTTGTGGATACACCGACCGTGGTGATCAATGCAGATACAGCGGCATACTATGGCGAAGTTTTCCGTATCATGCGGGTAGCCAAGAAAGATACTGCGAAAGTGGTAGCGAGGATTGATTGATGAAAAGCCCTCAATAGAAATTATACAAGACCGGATCTGATCATCCGGTCTTTTTGTTGCATATCCTTTTTTAGTTCAGGTTGGTAGCCTTCCGAACTAAACAGATCCATCGTTTCTTTTCCGAGACCTTCATGTATTTCGGTATAAATAAGTCCCTTACTGTTCAAATGCGTTTTTCCGAATTGAGCAATGGCTTTGTAAAAAATCAACGGGTCGTTATCCGGAACAAATAAGGCTGTAGGCGGTTCATACTCCAGCACATTGGGCTTCATCGTTTCTTTATCTTTTTCAGGGACATAGGGTGGATTGCTGACAATGATATCAAAAGAGGGGAGTTGCTTCCATTGCTCAGGGTCCAGAAAATCCAATTCAAGAAAATGGATCGAAGTCCCCAACTCCGCTGCATTTTTTTTTGCTACTTCCAGTGCCGCCGGGCTACTATCACAACTCCACATTGCTGAGGTGGGCAGTTTACTTTTTAATGAAACCGGAATGCATCCGCTGCCACTGCCAATATCCAGTAGGGTAAGCGTGCCATCCCGCTGAGTCGCATCGGTAATAATCCATTCAACCAGTTCTTCTGTCTCCGGTCTTGGTACCAGTACATTTTTATCAACATAAAATTTAGACCCGTAAAACCACGATTCATTCAACACATATTGTACAGGCTCATGTTGTAACAGACGTTTGGTATATTTTTTTAATTGGCTTTCTTCTTCGCTTGCCAGTGTAGCATATTTATACTGCATCCTCTCAGTCTTGGTGGAACCAGTCAACTTTTCCATTACCCAATCTGTAATCACAGTGGCTTCACTTTCCCCGCAGATTGTTTTGAGCTTGTTCATTAAATAATACGTGCCTTCCTGTACTGTCATAGCTTGCCCGGTTGAGGGAAGAACAAACATACAAGGGAATGGTCAATAGTGAATGGTGAATTTTGCAACCAGTTGGAGCAGCCCGGGGTAGGAATGAGTTATATTTGTGGGGTTTTCATTCACTATAGACTATTCATCGTTGACTACAATCATTCACGAACAATATATGCAACGCTGCCTGGAACTGGCCCAACTGGGAGCCGGTTCAGTAGCACCCAATCCAATGGTAGGGGCTGTGTTAGTGCAGGGTGACTGTATAATTGGTGAAGGCTCGCACCAGCAATATGGTGGCCCGCATGCCGAAGTGTATGCGATCCGTCAGGCTATCTCAAACGGCTATACCGATTTAAGCCAGTCCACTTTATATGTTTCATTAGAACCATGTGCGCATGTTGGTAAAACTCCGCCCTGTGCCGATTTGATTATCCGGTATAAAATTCCAACCGTGGTGATTGGTTGCCGGGATCCATTCAAAGAAGTAAACGGGAAGGGGATTGAAAAATTACGATCAGCAGGCGTAGTGGTGGAAACAGGTATATTGGAAAATAAGTGTAGGGACCTGAATAAACGGTTCTTCACTTTTCATACAGCGCAAAGGCCGTATGTGATCTTAAAGTGGGCGGAAACGGCAGATGGAATAATGGCGGCCCCCCCACCCCCCGCAGGAGTGGCTTTAGAGTCTTCAAAGCATAAAATGTCATTAACTCAATCGGAGCCTGAAATCCCCCTTGCGGAGACTGGGCGTGTTCGATTACTTATCAGCAATGAATATTCCAACCGCCTGGTGCATCGATGGCGGAGTGAAGAAGCAGCGATACTGGTTGGAACAAATACTGCTTTACTTGACAATCCTGAACTGACAACCCGTTTATGGTCCGGACCTTCACCGGTTCGATTAGTAGTGGATATGAACTTGCGGCTTCCGGGTTCTTTAAAATTATTTAACGGGAAAGTGAAAACAATTGTTTTCAATACCATCCGGCAGGAAGAAAAAGAAAATCTTTTGTATTACAAACTGGAAAAAGACAGCAACCTGGTTCCGCAACTGTTGAATGCCTTATATCAATTGAATATCCAATCGCTGATGGTAGAAGGCGGGGCGCAGCTCTTGCAATCATTTATTGATGAAGGAATATGGGATGAGGCGAGAGTAATTAAAAGCGCAACAGCAATACTTCCCCGGGCTGTTAGCGGTCTTGATGCCCCTGTTCTAAAAAATGTACAAAAAATAAGCGAACAAAAATTTCTTTCAGATACTATAACCCTGTATAAGCCGTAACCTTCCAGACTCATGACTAACGACTCCAGACTCCTAACTCCCGACAATCACTATTATACCATCGAAAAACCTTCGGTAGCCGAATTCAAAGACCGCGGCAGCAGATTTATTGCTTATGCATACCCGATGACAAATTTGGCTGAGTTTAAAGAAAAGCTGGCAGCATTAAAGAAAGAACATCCCAAAGCTGTACATCATTGTTTTGCGTATCGGCTTGGATTGGATGGAACCGGCTTGCCTGCCGGACAGGCAGGTTACCGGGTAAGCGATGATGGCGAGCCTTCCGGTACAGCCGGCCGGCCTATACTCGGGCAGATCGACAGCAAACAGCTCACCAACGTACTGATCGTAGTGGTTCGTTATTTTGGCGGCACTTTACTCGGTGTACCCGGTTTGATCAATGCTTATAAATCCGCAGCTGCTTTATGCCTGCAACTGACGGGTATTGTTCAGAAATCAGTATTGATTAATTACCGGATCCAGTTTGATCATACACAAACCCATGAAGTGATGAAAGTAGTGAAACAATTTAATTGTGTGGTACTAAAGCAGGAGGCGCAATTATTCTGCCTGCTGGAAACAGGTGTACCCAAAGATCGTTTGGATGAAGTGCTGTTCCGGTTCAGGGAGCTGAGGGGTGTGGAGTTGGAGAAATTATAATTGACCAGATTTTCAGAAAGTTGAAATGAACAGATCAATAGTAAGTTATTATTTTTTGCTCTTTTCTCAAACGCAAGAGATGAAAGGATTGCGTTGCGATCTCCAGGCAGAGTTCTTCTTTTTCACTGATATCAGCAAAGTCTTCGCGACTTATTTCCAGCAGCTGTTTTTCGCGAATGGGTGCAGAGAGATAATAATTATTGGTTGAGGGTTTGGATGATTTGACAGGCTTGTAGTAGAGAAGCCACTTTTCCCCCTTTTTAATATCCTTGCTGAGGGGTAGTATGGATCGAAAGAGGGATTTTATAAAAAAAAATGTAGTGACAAGAAAAACTAAAGCGCAGATATAAGGAACAGCTTGACGAAAAGTTTCCGTGTTATCGCTGCTAAAATGAACCCTGAATGATTTGTTATCGAGGTTCCTTGAGTCTGCTCCTGTCTTCCAGATAAAAAAACAGAGTGCAGTAATAAGTAACCAGGCGCCAATAATAATCAATAACTGGCTGTTTCTCTTACGGCTCAACTCCAGCCGGTCGGTTTCCGTCAGCCGGGAGATTGTAGTACGGAGTATTTGTTCTTGTATCAGAATTTGCAGCAGGCCTTTTTTCATTACGCGTTTACTTTTTCAGCGACTGATTTATTGATACCTCCCGGATACATTATGGTCAGCAATACACAGATTAGTAAAAAATTATACTCGACTCCGTTCCGTCCTCCGCCGACCACGAACCAGCCCTCCTTAAAATGTACCATGACGATCCCTGCCATAAGAATGAGAATGGTGATGATGGCTGCCGGGCGGATCCATTTATTTAAAAGTAACAGGAAGGCACAAAGCACATGAGAGATTTTTATAGCCCAGGCGATCGCTACTCCATACGGGGAAAAACCAACTTCGTTCAAATACAGCATACCAAAATTATTGATACCATTGTCAAACATACCCGGGATGCTATGGGTCAGCAGGATGATGGCAACGGCGATGCGGAGAAGCAGGGTGTTGGTGATGAGGGTGTTTTTTTGTAGCATGGTATTATTAATGACTTGCGATGGCCTGCTAAACCTTTTATTGTTTAAAATACCCCACTCACCCAAACTGCGTTTTAATTTCGGTTGGCAGGCACCAACTCTTTCGTTCCGGCTGCATACGAGTAAAATCCTTCCCCGCTTTTAACACCGAGCTTCCCCGCCATTACCATATTCACCAGCAATGGGCAGGGTGCATACTTAGGATTGCCAAAGCCATCCTGCAGTACTTTCAGGATTGAATAACAAACATCCAGGCCAATAAAGTCGGCAAGCTGCAAAGGTCCCATCGGGTGGGCCATACCCAGTTTCATTACGGTATCAATTTCTTCAACACGTGCTACACCTTCATACAAACTGTAAATGGCCTCATTGATCATCGGCATCAGTATCCGGTTAGCGATAAAGCCGGGATAATCATTTACCACACAGGGAACTTTTCCGAGTTGCCGGCTTAGTTCAACAATAGTATCTGTTACTTCTTTGCTGGTGGCATAGCCATTAATGATTTCTACCAGTTTCATAACCGGTACAGGGTTCATAAAATGCATACCGATCACTTTGTCCGCCCTGCCGGTTACCGCCGCAATTTTTGTAATGGAAATGCTTGAAGTATTCGTTGCCAGGATGGCTTCTTTCGGCGCATATTTATCCAGCTGTTCAAAAATTTCCAGTTTCAGTGTCACGTTTTCGGTAGCTGCTTCCACCACGAGGGCGGCATTCTTCACGCCTTCGATCATATTGGACTGGGTACTGATATTCGCCAGTGTTGTTTTTTTCTGTTCTTCCGTGATACTGCTTTTGGTCAGCTGGCGATCCAGGTTTTTAGTGATCGTGGCCACTGCCCAGTCCAGCTGCGACAGTGAAACATCCACGATGGTTACGTTGAAACCGGCCTGTGCAAATACATGCGCGATACCATTACCCATGGTGCCGGCGCCGATGACGGAAATACCCCCGGTGATTTTCATATAGCTTAATTTTTCCTTTTCCCTTAAAGGGGAGTGATTAGAAACTCTTTAAAGTAAGAATAGTTGATTGTCAGAAAACAAAAGTAACGATTTAGAACATTTCCCCCTCCTCTCCGAAGGACTCCTTTGGAGGTAGGGGTGAATTGAATGATTTTTTATTCTTTAGGAATTCGGGATGGGTGCTGCCCAATGAACCAATCGATGAACGGAGCGTCCCTTCGATACCTCAGGATAATATCCACTGACGATCATCTGTGTTAATGTCGCTGGTAATAAAATAAAGAAACGAATTGATTTATTTCATAGTGCGATCGTAGATGAATGGATTGATCTACGTTCTTCCGCCGCGGCGGAGGCAGGGGGTCTTACTTATTCTTAAAATCCCCCCGTTTCCAGGCTTCAATAAAACTGGCCCATGCAGCAGGATTAAAGATGTTTTGCGGGGGAGTCTGACCCTGGTAAGTGGCCCTTGTTGCAATTTTATTGAACTGTACCCTCGATGCTTCACCACCATCACCCGGAACGGTCCTCATCAGGATGCGGCGCTTGGCAGCACTGGTATTCTGACGGGCAATTTCAATATCATCGTCGGGTGCTTTTGTCTTTACGAAGTCCCGGGCAAATTGTTCGGGGGTTGGCCGGGGTCGTATAATAGTAGCTGGTAAATAGACGGTATCGATCACCATCAGCTGCACCACGCTGTACTGGTTGCCCTCGATGCTGCGGGGTATAGTGATGGTCTTGGGTTTGTAAGTGACATGGGAAAATTCTACCTGGTCGCCCTTGAGCACAACGATAGAGAAAACACCCTGTGCATTGGAAATAGTACCCCGGTTCTGACCTTTTACTATCACACTTACCGCAGGAATACCCACCAGGCTGTCGGCTGTCATGATAATACCATACAACTGCACTACGGAATCACGGGAAGTTTCAAACTGGGCTTTTGCAGTTTGGGAAAAAAGGAGTAACAATAAGCCTGAATAAAGTAGATTTTTCTTCACTGGGTCAAAAATAAAGACAAGTTGCTGATTTCGTAAAACAAATTGCCCCCTGTATTGATTAACTTTGCTGTTCGTATAGACTTTTAACAAATACTTGGAAAATGACGAAGGAAAAAGTACTGGAAGCCCTTAGTAACGTACAGGAACCCGACCTGGGTAAGGACCTGGTAACCCTGAATATGATTCAGGATATTGTCATAGATGGTAATGATGTTTCTTTTACCATCGTACTCACTACTCCGGCCTGTCCGATGAAGGATATGATGAAAACGGGCTGTACGAACGCTATTAAATTGCTGGTAAATAAAGAAGCCATCGTGAAGGTGAATTTTACTTCCAATACCACCACCAAGCGGACGGATAATAAAGCCATCCTGCCAGGCGTTAAAAACATTATTGCAGTCGTGAGTGGAAAGGGTGGGGTAGGTAAATCCACCGTGGCGGCTAACCTGGCCCTTGCATTATCACAGGGTGGAGCCAAAGTGGGATTGCTGGATGCAGATATCTATGGGCCTAGTGTGCCCATTATGTTTGGCTTACGGAGTGAAAGACCAATGATGATCGATGTAGGGTTGGAAAAACCGATGATCGCTCCGCTCGAGCGGTATGGATTAAAGCTGATCAGTATCGGCTTCCTCGTGGATGAAAAGAATGCGGTGGTGTGGAGAGGGCCGATGGCCAGTAGTGCGATCAAACAATTTGTTACCGATGTATATTGGGGTGAACTGGATTATTTAGTAGTAGATATGCCGCCGGGAACCGGTGATATCCATTTAACACTGATGCAAACAGTACCCGTTACAGGTGCTGTGATCGTAACCACACCACAGGATGTGGCACTGGCCGATGCCAGAAAAGGGATTGCAATGTTCGGCCAGGCACAACTGAATGTGCCCGTGATCGGGCTGGTAGAGAATATGAGTTATTTCACACCGGCCGAACTACCAGAGAATAAATATTATATTTTCGGAAAAGACGGTGGCAAGCGATTGGCGGATGAATATGATCTGCCCTTTCTTGGTCAAATACCCTTGGTACAAAGCATCCGCGAAGGCGGTGATACAGGAGTGCCGATCATGATGAGTGATGATACGATCACCCGGAAAGCTTTTGAAGGATTTGCTGCCCACGTGGTCAGGAGCATTGCGATGCGGAATGCGAATATCAGTGCGGAGAAGATTGCAGAAACTGTTTAACCATAACCTATAGGTACATGTACGATTTGCCTCATCACAAAGAAACAAATCAGGAAGAAATAATTCAGTTCATGAAAGACCATCCTTTTGTATTTATTACAGGATCGGATGCCGCTAATAAACCAGTAGCTACACAAATCCCTGTATTTATAGATGAGAAGGAGGGTAAGTATTTTCTTACAGGTCATATTATGCGAAATACAGACCATCATAAAGCATTTGAACAAAATAAAAACGTGCTGGCTGTATTTACAGGGCCTCATACCTATGTAAGTGCAACATGGTATACCAAGCCTGTGGGAAGTACGTGGAACTATATGAGTGTGCATGCAAATGGGACCATACGGTTTGGGGATAAAGATGAATTGATATCCATCCTTCAACGTCTTACCCTCCATTATGAGAATGGGAATACTGCATCAACTACCGTTTTTGACAACCTGCCTGTTGAATACACAGAACGAATGATGAAAGCAATTGTGCCATTTGAAATTGAGATCAATGACTTGCAACATGTTTTTAAGCTAAGCCAGGACCGGGATGAAAAAAGTTATGACAATATCATTGGTAAATTGAAGCAGCGGGGTGGTGATGCAGGTAAGATTGGCACTATAATGGAAAAAAGAAAGTCTAAAGTATTCCCTTCATGAAAATGATTCCCTCTTTCTTTATTGCAATGATCTTTATGGGATGTTCCAACCAAAAGAAGCTACAGGCTCCGCTTCCCTCGAATGGAGAAGTGATCTTTGATAAGCAAGGGCATCGCGGCTGCCGCGGTTTGATGCCGGAGAATACTGTACCCGCTATGTTAAAGGCCCTTGACCTGGGAGTAACGACACTGGAGATGGATGTAGTGATCACGAAGGACAAAAAAGTATTGTTGTCGCATGAGCAATGGTTTGGCAAGGAGATCACGACCAAGCCCAACGGGTCTTTTATCGGAGAAAGGGAAGAGCGGACCTACAATATTTACTGGATGACTTATGAGCAAACCAAAACTTTTGATGTAGGAATGAAACCGCATCCACGGTTCCCGCAGCAAGAAAAGATAAAGGTTACCAAACCACTCCTGGCAGATGTTATTGATAGCGTGAAGAAAGATATGATGACAAGAAGAAGACCTTTCCCGTATTATAATATCGAAACAAAAAGCAACCCGGAACTTGATGGTGTTTTTCAGCCCAAGCCCGATGAATTTGTGGAGCTGCTGTTGGCAGTGATAAAAGAAAAACAGATTGAGGACCACGTCATCATCCAGTCCTTTGATTTCAGGACCCTGCAATATTTGCATCAGCATTACCCGGAAATTAAAACAGCGATGCTGGTAGAGGATACTGACAAGCGGAGTTTTGCCGAACAGCTAAAAGCCCTGGGATTTACTCCAACTATTTATAGCCCGGCTTACCAGCTGGTAAATGAAAAACTCATAGAGAGTTGTCACAAACAAAATATCAAAATAATTCCCTGGACGGTAAACGAAAAAGCCAAAATAGTTGAACTAAAAAAAATGGGAGTGGATGGCATTATCAGCGATTATCCCAATCTTTTTAACGAATAGTTCCGATTAGAACTCCGGGAGATTCTTTTCACTCAGTCCCAGCCAGTCCAACGCATTTCTATACAATAATTTGCGGGTTATCTTTTTACCCAGGTCCATTTTTTCAATCAATCGCCCGGGTTTTTCCTCGCCTAGCGGGAATGGATAGTCGCTTCCCATACAGATGCTGTCTTCTCCCATCAGATCCAGTATATAACTAAACGCTTTTCTGTCATGTACCAGGCTGTCGATCCAGAACTTACCGATATAATCCCTCGGGTTAATAGGATTGTCTACCGCTACCAGATCGGGCCTCACTTTAAATCCATGTTCCACCCGGCCAATGGTGAGTGGGAAGGAGCCACCACCATGTGCAAAACTTACCCGCAGTTTGGGATACTTTTCAAAAACCCCGCTAAAGATCATCGAGCAGATGGCCCGTGCTGTTTCAGCCGGCATGCCTACGAGCCAGGGCAGCCAATATTTTTCCATCTGGGATTCTCCCATCATTTCCCAGGGATGAACGAATAAAGCACAACCCATTTTTTCGGCCGCTTCATAAAAAGGAAAGAAAGAAGGATCGGATAGATTCTTACCATTGATATTCGAACCGATCTCCAGGCCGGGCATCTTCAACTCTTTCATACATCTTTCCATTTCTTTGATGGCAAGATGCGTATCCTGCAATGGAACAGTACCGAGTCCAATAAAATGATTCGGTTCTTTGGCTACGGTTCCAGCAATATGATCATTAAAAAAGCGGGAGGTTTCCAGGCCGTCTGACGGTTTTGCCCAATAATTAAACAGGACAGGGATCGTGGAAAGCACCTGCATTGTTATTTCGGTTTCTTCCATTTCCTTCAACCGCACATCTGCTTTATAGCAATTTTCTTCTACGACACGGAAGAGTTTTTCTCCTTTCATCATACAGGCATCGCAGTTGCGGTGTTCGAGATGAATGAATTCACCATAGCCAAACTTCTGTGTCCAGTTTGGCATTTTTTCCGGCATGATGTGGGTGTGAATGTCTATTTTCATTGCTGGTGAATTGCTTTATTGGTTAGCGGGCATATTGGTTAAATGGTTTATTAGTATACTCGTTAATTAGTTAATACAATGCGTGCCATTAAATACTATCTACGTATTCAATCTCTCCCTGGCTAACCAATTAACAATTTAACTATTTAACTTCTTTTCATTGGAGGCTCCATCACGGTTCCGCATTTCTCACAGGTGCGTTGCATCATATCTTCCCAGAAACGGTTCATTATTGGCGGTAATTGTTTAACAATATCATCTACATGGAGGGTTTCTTCATACAATTTATTACCGCAATTTTCACAGAACCATATAAAGCCATCGTCTTCCGACTCCCGTTTCTTTTCAATCACCAGGCCGACCGTGCCGGCTCCCCGTTGGGGTGAATGCGGCGTTTTGGGTGGGAGCAGGAATATTTCACCCTCTTTAATAGGGATATCCCTGAATTCGCCGTTATCAATGATCCTGACCACGATATCACCTTCCACCTGGTAATAGAGTTCTTCCGTTTCATTGAAGTGATAATCTTTCCGGGCATTGGGGCCGCCTACTACCATCACAATAAAATTTTCGGCGTCTTTGTACACACATTGATTGCCGACGGGTGGTTTCAGCAGGTCACGATGTTCATCAATCCATTTTTTAAGGTTGAAAGGAGCAGCAACAGCCATAAAGCAGTTTTAAGTGAACGAATAAGGTCGAAAAATTACAACTATTTTCTTTAGGTTTGAAGTTGGAATGTTAATTAGTTTATTCGTTAATTGGTTTATCAGCGAATGCAAGCGTTCTAAAATCCATAAAAAATTAACCAATTCATGACCCCAACAAGTAACTACTAAACAAATAACCAATTAACTGGATTATGAATCTCTCTTTAGAAGGAAAATTTGCGGTGGTCTGCGGCAGCACACAGGGTATTGGCCTGGCTATTGCCGAGGAACTGGCTTTACTCGGTGCCAATTGTACCCTGGTTGCCCGTAACGAAGAAGCCCTGAAAGAAGCAGTGATCAAGCTGGATACACAATTAAGACAGCAGCATGGTTACCTGGTTGCCGATTTTAGCAAACCAGCAGAAGTAAAGGAAGTAATAGCAGCACATGTAGCAAAAGCCCCGGTACATATTCTTATTAACAATACGGGTGGACCTGCGGCAGGTCCCGTTATTGAAGCAACAGAAGATGCGTTTCTTAATACGTTTAACCAGCATCTGATCTGTAATCATATACTCGTCAAAGCAGTTGTACCTTCCATGCAAAGCGAAGGTTATGGCCGAATCATCAATATTATTTCTACTTCGGTAAAAATTCCGTTGAAGAATTTGGGTGTTTCGAATACGATCCGCGGGGCAGTGGCCAGTTGGGCGAAAAGTATGGCCAATGAATTGGGACAATATAATATTACCGTCAATAATGTGTTGCCGGGATTTACTTCTACACAACGACTTTCGGGCCTGATTGAAAATATTGCGAAGCGGGGAAACACTCTTGTTGATATTGTGGAGAAGAATATGGTAGAAGAAGTGCCGATGAAACGATTTGCTGCTGCAGCAGAGATTGCGGCTGTTGCGGCTTTCCTGGCATCACCGGCAGCCTCGTATGTTAATGGAGTTAGTATACCGGTGGATGGAGGAAGAACGGGAAGTATATAGTTAACTGGCTAATTAGGTTATTAGTTAACTGGTTTATTTGGAAGAGTCCGCAATCCAGCTATTCTTTACAAGGTTGTAAATTATTATTTATACTTAACTACTTTTTTATGGACTATACGCTGGAAAAATTGGAGGTTTATGAGTTGGCAGAACTTTTCTCCGATGAAATTTGGGATATAGTGATAGGTTGGGATTATTTTAAAAAAGATACGATAGGAAAACAACTGGTAAGGTCGGCTGATTCTGTCTCTGCCAATATTGCCGAAGGCTATGGACGGTTCTATTATAAGGAAAGTAAACAATTCTATTTTTACTCAAGGGGTTCCTTGCAGGAGACAAAGGCATGGTTGGGGAAATGCAAGAGGCGAAATATCATAAAGCAAGATAAATGGGAAGAGCTTTTACAAAAAGCAGAAACAATTCATCTGAAGCTAAATGCTTTTATAAAATTTATTTCCAAATCTACTAAGCACAATCCAAAATAGCAGGGTATCCCTGATTAACCAATTAACTAATTAACCAATCAACTTGCACATTCCATATCAGCTTGAAAATTATATTGGTGGAAACCTGGTTGCTCCGCTAAGCGGCAACTATCTTGACAATATCAACCCTGCTATCGGGGAAGTGTATGGGAAAATTCCAGCCTCTCATCAAAAAGATATTGATGCAGCAGTAGTGGCGGCTAAAAAAGCGTTTCCGGCGTGGAGCACTACAGCTGTCGAAGAACGATTTAAAATACTCAACCGCATTGCTGAACTGATCGATGAAAACCTGGAAGCATTAGCTTTAGCTGAAACCAATGATAATGGTAAACCACTTTGGATGAGTAAACTGGTTGATATACCAAGGGCCTCAGCCAACTTCCGTTTTTTTGCCACAGGTATTATGCATTTTGCTACCGAGAGTCATATGATGGAAGACAAGGCGGTGAACTATACACTTCGTCAGCCGATAGGCATCGTCGGTTGTATTTCTCCCTGGAATCTCCCCTTATATTTATTTACCTGGAAAATTGCTCCGGCATTGGCGGCTGGTAATTGTGTGATCGCCAAACCATCGGAAGTAACACCGGTAACGGCTTATTTACTTTCCCTAATCTGTAAGGAAGCGGGGTTGCCTGCAGGTGTACTGAATATTGTGCATGGTACAGGACCTGGTGCCGGGGAATCGATTGTTTCACACCCGGATATAAAAGCAATTTCTTTTACCGGTAGCACCAGGGCGGGAGAACGGATAGCCAGTATTGCAGCGCCAAAGTTTAAAAAGCTTTCGCTGGAACTGGGAGGTAAAAATCCTACTATCATTTTTGCGGATTGCGACTGGAAGAATATGTTGTTCAATACGGTCCGTTCTTCTTTTTCCAACCAGGGCGAGATCTGCTTATGCGGCAGCCGTATACTGATCGAAGAATCGGTCTATGAGCAATTCAAAACCGATTTTATTAAATGGGTAAAAGAAGGATTGGCTGTCGGCGATCCTTTGCTGGAAGAATCCAAACAGGGAGCTATTGTCAGTAAAGTACATTATGATAAAATATTACGTTGTATTGATACAGCCAAACAGGAAGGGGGAAAAATATTGTGCGGCGGACGTCCGGTAAATTTAGAAGGACGATGTGCAGGTGGTTATTTTATTGAGCCTACTGTGATCGAAGGGCTGGGACCGGATTGTCAAACCAACCAGGAAGAAATTTTTGGCCCGGTGGTCACCCTACAATCTTTCAAGACCGAAGAAGAAGCGTTGCAATTAGCCAATGCTACCCAGTATGGTTTAGCGGCAACGATCTGGACACAGGATATTACGAGGGCTAACAGGGTGGCGGCCAAAGTGGAAAGTGGTATTATCTGGATCAACTGCTGGTTGCTCCGTGATCTGCGGACACCATTCGGTGGTATGAAAAATAGTGGTGTGGGTAGAGAAGGGGGCTGGGAAGCTTTACGTTTTTTTACAGAGGCGAAGAATGTTTGTATACAATTGTAATTAATTAACCGTAAAGAAAGAAGTAGGCAGAGTTTGCGCAGAGTCTCTCTGCGTTGTCTCTTTTAACTCATGTTCTCTGCGGTAAATATAAATGAATAAAGATATTATAAATACTGGAAACGCATCAACTCCCTTAGGAGCCTACCCTCATGCAAGGAAGGTTGGAAATTTGCTATTCTTATCAGGGATTGGTCCAAGAAATACAAAAGACAATTCGATCCCCGGTTTAGAGTTAGATACAGAAGGGAATATTGTAAAGTATGATATTGAAGCAGAATGCCATGCTGTATTTGCCAATATAAAAGCAGTACTGGAAGCCAGCGGCAGTAGTTGGGATAAGATCGTTGATGTAACCGTTTTCCTGACGAATATGAAAAAAGATTTCCGGGTGTATAATAAAATATATGCCGAATATTTTACTTTGGTACAGGCATGCAGAACGACCGTTGAAGTGAAGAGTTTGCCGACGCCTATTGCGATTGAATTAAAGGTAATTGCGACTATAGAATAATAATTGGCTGCTGTATTGAAAACAGATACTAAGCCCCGTAGGGGTATAATGTTGGTAGAAAGAATGTGTAATGTTAATGAAAGAACCCCGAAGAGGTTCAACAATAGCCGAACAGCGATATGCAGTACAAGAGTGCTCCAAAGGAGTGCCTTTGGCACGACGCAACCAGGATGCCATCAGTACAACAGCCAGGAAAAAGAAATAAAATGAATTATCAAAATACAATTGAATTTGCAAAAGGTCTTGATGAAAAAGATCCTTTAAGAGAATTTCGCAATAAATTCTTCATTCCTCAACACGAAGGGAAAGACTGCGTGTATTTAACAGGCAACTCTCTGGGTTTGCAAGCCAAAACAACTTCACTATATGTACAGCAGGAACTGGATGATTGGGCGAAGCTGGGGGTAGAAGGCCATTTCAAGGCCAAAAATCCATGGATGCCCTATCATGAGATCTTTCCGAAGCAATTAGCAAAGATCATTGGGTGTAAAGAGAACGAAGTGGTGGTCATGAACCAGCTGACCGTGAACCTGCATTTACTGATGGTCAGTTTTTACCGTCCTTCCAGAGAGCGCTATAAGATCATTTGCGAAGCCAAAGCCTTTCCTTCGGATCAGTATGCCTTTGAAACGCAGGCAAAATACCATGGCTTCGATCCGGCGAATGCCGTTATTGAAATTTTACCCCGAGCCGGTGAACATACATTAAGAACGCAAGATATTATTTCGACCATACAGGAACATAATAATACCGTAGCTGTAGTAATACTTGGCGGTGTTAATTATTATACCGGCCAGTTATTTGATATGAAAGCCATCACCGATGCAGCACATGCAGTGGGTGCTTATGCCGGTTTTGACCTGGCCCATGCAGCGGGGAATGTGGAATTGGCCTTGCATGACTGGGATGTTGATTTTGCCTGTTGGTGTTCGTATAAATATTTAAATAGCGGTCCGGGTGGAGTAGCAGGAGTGTATATCCATGATAAACATGTCACCAATAAAGATCTGCCAAGATTTGCGGGATGGTGGGGTTATACAAAAGCATCCCGTTTCAAAATGGAAAAAGGATTTGATCCGATACCTACGGCCGAGGGCTGGCAACTGAGTAATGCACCCGTGTTATCAATGGCTGCACACAAGGCATCGCTGGATATATTTGAAGAAGCCGGAATGGAACGTTTGCATAGTAAAAGGAAATTATTAACGGCGTATCTTTATTTTATTTTACAGGATATCAATAGCCGGCAACAGGAAAAAGTACTGGATATTATTACTTCTTCGGAGGAGGCTGCAAGAGGCTGCCAGCTTTCGATACGGATGTTGCAAAGGGGAAAAGAAGTTTTTAATGACTTAGCAAAGCAGGGTGTAATTGCCGACTGGCGGGAGCCCAATGTGATCCGGGTAGCGCCGGTACCTTTGTATAATTCATTTGAAGATGTATGGAAGTTTGGTGCCATAATTAATCAGTTAATTGGTTAATTAGATTAGTGGGGCGTGAAAAAGTAAGTACCCTTATGATTTTAAAGAATCCTGTATTTCCTGTTATCCGAATTAATTATTTAACCAATAAACACTTTCGTGAAAAAAGAAATTACAATAATTGGCGCCGGGCTTGTAGGCTCTTTACTTTCGATCTATCTGTCCAAACGTGGTCATACTGTCCGTATCTATGAACGCAGGTCAAATATGCGGAAAGCGCAACTAAGCGCAGGCCGGTCCATTAATCTTGCATTGAGTGATCGTGGTTTGCTCGCTTTGGAAAAAGTTGGTTTGGCAGATGAGATCAAAGAAATATCTATTCCGATGCATGGCCGTTATATCCACAATACAGATGGTACAACGGCTTTTCAGCCTTATGGTAAGGAAGGGCAATCTATTTATTCTGTTTCCCGGGCTGAGCTGAATAAACGATTAATGGATATTGCAGAGCAGCAGGGAGTAAAGATATTCTTCAATGAAAAATGCACCAACCTGAACTGGGAAAAAGATGTATTGGAATTTGAAAATACCAGCGGTACTAATGTGCCATCAGCTAAAGCCGATCTTGTGATTGCTGCCGACGGCGCTTTCTCGGCAGCAAGGATGCAGCACCAGCTGCAGCATGATAAATTCGATTACCAGCAACATTATATTGATTGCGGCTATAAGGAATTGACTATTCCGCCAGTACAGAGCGATAGCCAAAGTACAGATGGTGATCCGATAGCTATCGGATTTGCCATGCCTGAAAATGCCTTGCATATCTGGCCGCGGAAAGATTATATGCTGATCGCCTTACCCAATCCTGATAAAAGTTTTACCTGTACCTTGTTTTTCCCTTTTGAAGGAGAAGCATCTTTCTCAAAGCTTACTACGGAGGAACAAGTCAAAGAATTTTTTCAAAAGACCTTCCCGGATGCTGTACCATTGATGCCGGATTATGTACAGGAATTTTTTGCGAACCCAACTTCTTCGTTGGTAACGGTCAAATGTTTTCCCTGGGTACGGGGCGACCAGTTTGCCCTCATCGGTGACGCGGCCCATGCCATTGTTCCTTTTTTCGGACAGGGAATGAATTGTGGTTTTGAAGATTGCCGCATACTGGACGAACTGATCGAAAAAAATGGGGATGACTGGACCACAATCCTCCAGGAATACCAAACCCTACGCAAACCGGATGCGGATGCTATTGCCGATCTCGCCATAAATAATTTTACAGAGATGAGGGAAAGAACAGCAGATCCCAAATTCTTACTCCAAAAAAAGATAGAAGCGATACTGCATGAAAAATATCCTGACAAATGGATACCTGCTTATTCCCAGGTTACTTTTAGTCCGCATATACGCTACAGTGAAGCCTTGAAAAGAGGGCAGCAGCAGGAAGCGATCATGAACGAGGTGATGAGAATCGAAGAGATTGAAAGAAAATGGGAGAGTGAAGAAATCGAGAAGTTTATATTAAGCAGGTTAATTAGTTAATTGGTTAATTGGGGTGTGAAAAAGTAAATGACTTTCTAATCTGTAAGACTTTTGTATTTCCAGATTAACTATTAAACTAATTAACTTCGTGCCTATGACCCGTCAAGAATTAATCGATCAGATCAAAAAAAAACGGTCCTATCTCTGTGTAGGATTGGATACCGATATCACTAAAATTCCCAAACATCTTTTGGCAGACCCGGATCCGGTGTTTGTTTTCAACAAAGCTATCATTGACGCTACGAAGGACCTGTGCGTTAGTTATAAGATCAATACCGCATTTTACGAAGTACTGGGCGTAAGAGGTTGGGAGGCGATGGAGAAAACGGTGCACTATATCGGGGAAGAACATTTCAAAATTGCCGATGCCAAGCGGGGTGATATTGGAAATACGTCTGACCAGTATGCGAAAGCTTTTTTTGAAGCAATGCCTTTTGATGCAGTAACGGTGGCTCCCTATATGGGAGAGGATAGTGTAAAACCATTTTTGCAGTACGAAGGGAAATGGACGATCGTACTGGGGTTAACAAGTAATAAAGGGGCTAATGATTTTGAATTGCAGGAAGCTGGTGATGGATTGCTCTATGAAAAAGTGATAAAGACCGTATCAGCCTGGGGTAACCCGGAAAATTTAATGTTCGTTGTTGGAGCCACACAGGCTGATTCATTTACGAATATCAGGAAGCTGGCTCCTGAGCATTTCTATCTTGTTCCTGGTGTGGGGGAGCAGGGGGGTAGTTTAAAAGAGATATCAGAAAAGGCGATGATAAAAGACAATTCGACAAATGCTCAGTGCGGTATTTTGGTGAATGCCAGCCGGGCCATTATTTATGCATCGCGTGGAGAAGATTTTGCGGAGAAAGCAAGGCTTATAGCGAAAGAGTATCAGGAGGAGATGAAAAACTATTTGACTTAATCACTTTTCTTTGGTTTACCCGGCGCAAAACTTCCCAAAGGTTCGCTGTACCATGGCACAATGTCTACAATAAATACACCGGCAGCTAAGGAAGGTTCTGTTTATACATAACTCTCTGCTTCTTCTTTTGTTTTGCAGTCCAGGATAAAAAGCCCTCTCCAGATAAAATCATTTTTACCAAAAGGTCCGGGGGCTTTTAAAATCCCTTCGCTGTGCAACCGCCCCATATTGGCAAAATGGCCGGCAAATATTTTGTTTCGTTCGCCTGTGTCGGTAATTTCTTTGTCTTTGGGGCCTGTCTTAAGTACAACCAACCAAAACTGTTTTACTTTTTCTTCCTGTTTTTTTGCCAAAGAATCTTTTTGGCAATGCCCGAAAATATTTACTACAAATAAAAAACTGGTTAATAGTAAAATAGTTCTCATATTAAAATTATTTTATGAAAGTTAATTATTTTAAAGGGGCTTTCGCTTTTTCATGCGTATAGCCAGGAAGGTGCCCGTCAGCGTAAACGGAATTATCAACAAGTAATTTAGAATATCGGTATTAGTGAATTTAAATTCAGAAATATAGGTCAATAAAAAAATTAATACAGCCGCAGTAATGACTCCATGAATCAAATCATTTTTGGTAGAAATTTTCCCGGTAACAAACCCACCCAGCGAACAACTAAAAAACATTGTTATAATCGCAGCCATATCAATTCCGTCTGAATATTTTCCGAAATCACTTTCTTCGCCATGTCCTTTTGCTTTGCTGGCGATAAATAGTAAGAGAACCAGCCCTGCCAGCATGAAAAGTGCAGAAGAAGTAAGAACGCCTGCTACAACCGAGAAAATATTCCTGCCGGTTTGCTTATAGGAAGTATGCATAAACCAAATATCCGCATTTTTGCCATATCCATTACCTTTGCACCAACAAAAAATGATTGCTCTATGGCAGCCCGTACAGACCTTTTTACCAGCCCTGATTATTTTAATGTAGATGAATTACTGACGGAAGAACACAAGCTCATCCGGGAGTCCGTTCGCAGTTATGTAAAAAAAGAAATTTCCCCGATCATTGAAGATTATGCGCAACGTGCGGAGTTTCCGCAGCAGATCGTTAAACAGCTCGGCGACCTAGGGTGCTTCGGCCCGACAGTGCCCACCAGCTATGGCGGTGGTGGTCTTGATTATATTTCTTATGGCTTGATGATGCAGGAATTGGAAAGAGGGGATAGTGGTGTTCGATCTACGGCTTCCGTGCAGGGCTCCTTAGTCATGTTTCCCATTTACCAGTATGGAAGTGAAGAACAGCGAAATAAATTTTTGCCCAAATTAGCCAGTGGTGAATGGCTCGGGTGTTTTGGCTTAACAGAACCCAATCACGGCAGCGACCCCAGCAGTATGCTGACGAATTTTAAAGACGCCGGTGATCATGTGATATTGAACGGTGCTAAAATGTGGATCAGCAATGCTCCTTTTTCACAAGTAGCGGTAGTTTGGGCTAAAGATGAAGCAGGTGATATTAAAGGGCTGGTTGTTGAAAGAGGAATGGAAGGGTTTTCTACCCCTACTACCCATGGCAAATGGAGCTTAAGGGCTTCCGCCACCGGTGAACTGGTATTCGATAACGTAAAAGTTCCCAAAGAAAATATTTTCCCGAATGTAAAAGGATTAAAAGGCCCGCTCGGTTGCCTGACAAAAGCACGGTATGGTATTGCCTGGGGTGCTATTGGTGCTGCGATGGATTGTTACGATACCGCCCTGCGTTATTCACAGGAAAGAGAACAGTTTGGCCGGCCTATTGGTGGCTTCCAATTACAACAAAAGAAACTAGCCGAAATGGTAACCGAGATCACCAAGGCACAATTAATGAACTGGCGGCTGGGTGTATTAATGAATGAAGGAAAAGTAACACCCCAGCAAGTGAGCATGGCCAAACGAAATGCCTGTGAAGTAGCCACGAATATCTGTCGCGATGCAAGGCAAATGCTTGGCGGTATGGGTATCACCGGCGAATATCCTGTGATGCGCCATATGATGAACCTGGAGAGTGTGATCACGTACGAAGGGACGCATGATATTCATTTATTGATAACGGGAATGGATGTGACTGGGTTGAATGCGTTTAAATAAATTCCAATTTGAAGATTTCTCGATTTGAAGATGTGTGAATTTTAATATTTGAAAAGTAGGTCTTCTGAAATTTTCAAATCAATTCATCTTCAAACTTTCAAATCAAATCATTCTCAAATCATCAAATCGTGTATGAGAATATTCTTAATCGGCTTCATGGGCTCCGGCAAAACACACTGGGGCCGCTTGCTGAGCGAAAAGCTTGGGATTCTTTTTTTTGACCTGGACGAACAGGTGACCGAACATGCCGGTAAGTCGATACCTGAAATATTTGCAGAACAGGGAGAGGAGCAATTCCGGATGCTGGAAAAAGACGTGCTGCATATCATTACCGAAAGCCATGAAAGTTTTGTGATGGCTTGTGGCGGCGGTTCCCCCTGCTATTTTAATAATATCGAATACATGAACCAATCAGGTACAACTGTCTGGATCAATGTGCCATTGGAAACCTTGTTTGAACGATTGGTACTGGAAAAGGGAAAACGGCCACTGATAAAAAATTTATCGGATGACAAGTTGAAGAGATTTATCAATAAAAAATTTTCAGACCGGAGAATATATTACGAGCAGGCCACTGTCAGCATTGACGAGGAACCTATTCAATTGGAAAAGCTGATCGAAAAAATATTTCATGCATAAGAACTATATCGTTGCAGCTACTGTTTTTGCCGGCCTGGCAGTTGCCCTGGGTGCATTCGGAGCACACGGCCTTGAGCGGATCACGGCAGATGAAAAAATATTGCATGGATTCCAAACCGGGGTGCAATATCAACTATATCATGCACTGGCACTGTTGGCCGTTGCCCTGTTGTATGAGCAGCTGCCGTCTAACTGGATGAAATGGACCGGGAATTGTTTTATCGCCGGGATATTATTGTTTTCCGGATCTCTGTACCTCCTCACCTTTTTTAAGATACAGGGAAGTACAGCTGTTAAATTCGCAGGCCCTATTACACCACTGGGTGGACTTTTCTTTATTGCAGGATGGCTTTGTTTTTTAATAGCTGCCCTAAAGAAAAAATGATCAGAGGGGCAATTCCAGCTCAGTTAGTGTACCGTTACTGTTTTTTATTGTAAAGGTTCCTCCCACACTTTGCATTCTCCGGGTAATATTTTTTAACCCATTTCCAAATTGGCGGAGATTTTCCATATCGATACCTCTTCCGTTATCTGCAATAGTAATGAGGAGATGCTGATTGGCTTCTATGGTAATGGTCAGCAGTGTTGCTTTTGAATGTTTGAGTACATTATTCAATGTCTCTTTCACACATAAAAAGATATTTCTTCTCTTATCTCCGGCCAATTCTATATTCGGAATGTTTTCAGGCGTATGCACCATACAGTCAATTGGGGTGTTGTCAAAATACTCAAGGGCCCAGGAGCGGATATAGGAGACCAGGTTATCCAGTGTGTCGTTTCCGCTGTTCATACTCCAGATGATGGCATTCATATTATTCAATACATCATCAGCAGAAGAAGATATCTTATCGATCTCCACGGGGGTATTCTCCTTCATTTTGTTACGGGCAATCTCGCTCATCAGGCGGATGGCCGTCATACCCGAACCGAGTTCATCATGCATATCTGCAGATATCCGCTGCCGTTCTTCCTGCTGGGCCTTGTAAACAGCGATCTCTTTTTCATATTCCTGCAATTGATTTTGCGTTTTTAAAGTTTCCCTTTCTTTTGTTTGTGCGATCAGCTGGCGCCGGTTCTTATAATTCAACCCGGCCAGGAAGAAAACAAGTTCCAGGAACAGACCGGTTTCATAATAGAAAACAGAAGCACCAAAAACACCGGGGAAATTTTTAAAAACGGGACTTAAGATAATAGCCAGCTGCGATAACAATGCAAAAATGAACAGGAATAGATTGCCCCAGAATAAATAACGCAGCAGTTTGTCGTTCCAGCGCCGAAGACTATAGACCAGGAAAATAATGATCATGAGCAGCAGGAGGATCTTCGTGGTATTTTCGACGAGGTTCTCTGCTATATAATTATCACTGAAATAATGAAGGCCCGAGAATGTCGCCATTGAAGCAATAAGCATTATAATACCTGCATTGTAGAGCTTAAACAGGAATGGATGAAACTCCCGGGTATTCAGGAACCGCTGCATGAACAGCATATAAAAAATGATCCCCGTACTCTGTAAAATAAAATCGAGGAAGCCTTCATAGAAATAACTGAAGGGGTTCGTACGGAAATGATTCACGGTTTGGATAAATAACATCCCACCGATAAAAAGGGCATAGCCAGAATAAAACAAAAAATCCTGCGTTCCTCCCTGTAAGAAATTGGTCAGAGAAAATAATAGCATCATCAGCAGCAGGCCGCAAAATACATAGGTGATCAGGTCCGTTTGCCGGAAACTACCCTGTAGTGTAGCCATAAAAGCCGGGAGTTGTTGTGCATGGATCAGCCTTGGCCGGACAGCATTGTTATATGTTTTGACAAAGCCAAGCTCAGCTATTATCGTGACTGAATCTTTAGATAATACAGGTATGCTTCGATAGCCAATATTATTCTTACCGGGCGGTAAAACAGCAGGAAGTTTATTTAAGCGATTGGTTATTTTATCAACTTCGTACAGATTGATCTCGCTGAAATAAAAACCGGGGCAGAAATAGATGGATAATGTTGTGTCAGCTGAGTTAGTAAGATTAAACCTGACCAGGACCTTTTGGGAAATTCGTTCATTCGGGATACGGCCACTGAGCGGAAGAGCGGGGGTGAATATAATATCCGGGTAACTGATTGCAAGGTTCACATTTTTATCAATATAGCTGCTGCTGAAAGCCTGTCCGATCTTTTTTTCCAGGCTTACCTGGCTGATATCCATGTAACTGTTCCATTCATTATTTTTCTCCCCCGAAATCTGTGCAATCGAAAGGATACAGGAGCTAACAGCAAGAAGGCAAAAAAATATGTAGTGAAGTAGTTTCAGGATTGTGGCCGTTTTTTTCATCCCGGCTTTCAAATGTAATACATCAGGGCTGGTTTTGCTAGTTTGTAGTATACCACTTTCGGGTAATATTTTGAGAGTAAACTGTTTATCTTTGCTGCCATGGCTACCAAGCTAAAAAAGAAAACAAAGAAAAGTCCTGAGAAAAAGCCTGCCAAATCCGATGTAAAAGCTTTTAAGGCAGAAAAGGAAGAGAAAATAGACTGGAAAGCACTTGCCCGTGATGAACGGACCTGGAAGATTGTTGGAGCAATTTTCTTATTGATAGCTGTCTTCCTGTTCATTTCCTTTGTTTCTTATTTATTTACATGGAAAGAAGACCAGGCGATCGCCCAACAGGGTTTTTCTGCCTTGCTGGACAATGATAAACCTGTGGCTAACCTGCTCGGTCGTTTTGGGGCGGTTATTTCTTATTTCTTTATGGTGAAGGCATTTGGCATTGCATCCTTTCTTATATGCACATTCTTTTTTGTAGTAGGGGTGAATCTTCTATTTCGCCGCAGGGTATTTTCAATCTGGAGAAACCTTAAGTATGTAACAGTAGGTTTGCTGGTGCTGTCTGTTTCGCTGGCTTTTCTTTTTGCAAGCAGTAGTTTTCAATCCTTTGGCGGTGGTGTGGGTGAAATGATAAGTGCCAAACTTATTGGAACATTAGGAACATTTGGTACTGGTGCTGTTTTGTTATTATTACTATTTGGATATTGCATCTGGCAGTTCAACCCGGCTTTCAATTTTCCCGTTAAGAAACAGGAAGAGGCCCAAGAGGATACGGAAGGAACAGATGAGACGGATGAGGCAACAGCAGGGGTGGTGCCGTTAATAGCGGGCCAAACGATCAATGATATTTATACAGATAAGAATACAGCAAGCGGCAACACCGTTAAATCAGATATCGGGTTGGTGATCAATTTCCCGGAAGAAAAACCATTACATGATTTCAAAATTATTGAAAAGGATGAGCCGTTTGAAGAACAACAACCTGGTTTCGAGAAGGAGATCGTTAGTGAGCTCCTGCACCAGCATCACCCAATAACTATCGGTTTTGACATTCCCGAGGAAGCTGAACCGGAAATTATTCCACCCGTAAAAGAAAAGCTGGTCAATAAGAAATCGGACGAACCACTGGAGCTAGAAATAAAAGCTGTACCGGATAAAATACCGGAAGAAGATGAAGAAATTGCTGCTGTAGAAAATCTTCCACCTTATGAGCCTACCCTTGATCTAAGGGATTATAAATACCCTACGCTTGGTTTGCTCGAAACCCACGGTAGTGAAAAAATTATACAGGATACCAATGAACTGGAGAATAATAAAAACCAGATCATTGCTACGCTGAGAAACTATTCGATCGAGATACAAAAGATCAGCGCCACTGTTGGCCCCACTGTAACGCTATACGAGATCGTACCGGCACCTGGTGTTCGTATTTCAAAGATCAAGAACCTGGAAGATGATATTGCTCTCAGCCTCGCAGCTCTGGGTATCCGTATCATTGCACCCATTCCTGGTAAAGGTACCATTGGTATCGAAGTACCGAATGTGCGGAAGACCGTCGTGAGTATGAAAACATTGCTGGCTTCTGATAAATTTCAGAATAATAGTTTCAGTCTCCCGATCGCAATTGGTAAAAAGATCGACAATGAAAATTTTATAGTTGACCTCGCTTCGATGCCGCACTTACTGATGGCAGGTGCTACCGGACAGGGTAAATCGGTTGGGTTGAATGCGATCCTTGTTTCTCTATTGTACAAAAAGCATCCCTCTCAGATGAAGTTTGTACTCATTGATCCCAAGAAAGTTGAGTTGAGTATCTATCGCCAGATTGAAAAACATTTCCTGGCCAAACTTCCCGGTGAGGAAGATGCGATTATTACAGATACCAAGAAAGTGGTGCATACACTCAATGCCCTTTGTATTGAGATGGATAACCGCTATGACCTGCTCAAAGAAGCGGGTGCAAGAAATATTAAAGAATACAATGAGAAGTTTGTAAAAAGAAGACTCAACCCTCAGAAAGGACACCAGTTCCTTCCCTTTATCGTATTGGTGATTGATGAGTTTGCCGACCTGATCATGACCGCCGGTAAGGAAGTGGAAATGCCAATTGCCCGCTTGGCCCAGTTGGCAAGAGCTATTGGTATTCACCTGATCATTGCAACGCAACGGCCTTCAGTTAATATTATTACGGGTACGATCAAGGCCAACTTCCCGGCACGGATCGCTTTTAAAGTCTCTTCAAAGATTGACTCAAGAACTATTCTGGATACGGGTGGTGCGGAACAACTGATCGGAAAAGGAGATATGCTGATTTCCCATAATGGGGAGGTGACCCGTTTGCAATGTGCATTTGTTGACACACCCGAAGTGGAACAGATCGTTGAATTCATTGGTGACCAGCGGGGCTATCCCCAGGCCTTCCTGTTGCCGGAATACATCGACGAAAAAGAACTGGAAGGAAAGGACTTCGATCTGTCCGATAGGGATTCTCTTTTTGAAGATGCCGCCCGCTTAATTGTACAGAACCAGATTGGTTCCACATCGCTTCTGCAACGAAGAATGAAATTGGGTTATAACAGGGCTGGCCGGCTTATGGACCAATTGGAAGCCGCCGGTGTGGTGGGGCCCAACCAGGGTAGTAAGGCCCGTGATGTATTAATAAAAACAGAGATGGAATTACAGCAGCACCTTGATGCGCTGGGCTAACCCGCTTGTGAAAAGCTATAACGTGTAAATGCGTTACCAGCTTGTTAAGAAAAAGGCTGAATTGCAACCCGGTACGGTCATTGACTGTCATGTTGGTACTCCACAGTAAATGTGAAGGAATATTCCTGTAATTATTATCTTTAGCAGTCCCCGGACAGCTACACAAAGCAATCATGATGAAGAAAATATACTTATTTGCCCTATCTTCTGTTATTACTCTGTTTACACAAGCCCAGGCCAGCGATCCTGCAGCCAAAGCCATTCTTGACGGGGTAAGCGCCAAATTCAAAACCTTCACAACCGTACAGGCTAATTTTTCGTATAAAGTGGAGAATGCCTCCGGAAAGGCACTTTCTACCAAAACGGGAACGATCCTGATGAAAGGGACCAGGTACAAAGTGAACTTCAGTGGCCAGGAAATATTTTGTAACGGCACTACCATTTGGAATTACGATAAAGCTGCCAACGAAGTCACCATTAGCAAACTGGATGCGTCGAGCGGAATGGTGACACCCCAAAAATTATTTACCAATTTCTATGACAAGGATTTCAGGTATATATTTAATGGTGAGAAAACAGTGAACGGGAAAGTGATGCAGGAAATAGAATTGACGCCGCTGGATAAAAGCAAGCCATTTCATAAAGTATATGTACAGGTGGACAAAAAGGCCAAAACGATCTATAGCACCAGGGTATTGGAGAATGCGGGTAACCGGTATTCATACTCTGTCACTTCCATGAAGACAAATATCGCTATGACCGATAACCAGTTTGTATTCGATAAGACCAAATATCCTGGTGTTGAAGAAGTAGACCTGCGATAAAATATCTATTGTATAATAACACGTATAGAAAGGATTGCCAATAATGGGGATCCTTTTTTTTATAAAATAAAATTTTGCATCCCTCCTGAGTTTATCGAAAGATAGGGGATAAGAAGTTTTGCGTTTTCAGAAATTTAGCCAGGGTTTACAGCTTTTCTAAGCTTCACCAATTGTTGCAATAACCCTTCTAACAGGTCCATTTTCAGCATATTGGCCCCATCGCTTTTGGCGACGGAGGGGTTGGGGTGTGTTTCTATGAACAAACCTTCTGCACCGGCAGCAATGGCCGCTTTGGCAATGGTGCCGATCAATTGAGGGTTTCCGCCGGTGATGCCGGATGTTTGATTGGGTTGTTGTAAAGCGTGGGTTACATCCATCACTACCGGCACTCCATGTGCCTGCATGGCAGGGATATTACGATAATCAACGACCAGGTCCTGGTAACCAAAAGTAGTACCTCTTTCTGTCAGCATGATCTTATCATTCCCTGCATTCCTGATCTTGTCGACAGCAAATTTCATTGCTTCACCACTAACGAACTGCCCTTTTTTTACATTCACAATTTTGCCCGTTTCAGCAGCGGCCACTAAGAGATCGGTCTGCCTGCACAAAAAAGCAGGGATCTGTAATACATCCACAAAGGCAGCGGCTTTGGCAGCTTCTTCCGGGGAATGAATATCCGTTACAACGGGAAGCGAAAATGTTTTACCGGTATGTTGGAGCATTTTCATTGCAGCATCATCACCCAGGCCAGTAAAAGATGTACCACTGGTCCGGTTGGCTTTTCGGTAAGACGATTTGAAGATATAGGGGATTCCAAGATTTTTACAAATACCGGATACTTTTTCTGCTACTTCCAGCAATAAGTCCTGGCTTTCTACCACACAGGGTCCTGCCAGCAGGAAGAAATTATTCTCATCATATGACTGCCCGGTAAAGAGGTCTTTCAGAAATTTTTCCATGCGGCAAAAATAGCTTTTTATCGTCGAGTTTTCAGGCCTTCAGGGTTTCCCTTTTACATTTTTGATTTTACATTTTAGCGATTACATTTACGTTTCAATTTCTTGTAATGCTAAAAGAAAAAATCCTCGTCATCGGTGCCTCAGGCCAAATAGGAGTGGAGCTGACCCTGGCCCTGCGTAAAATATATGGCAATCCCAATGTGGTGGCTTCCGACCTGCGGGAACAAAACCCCCTGCTCGAAGGAACCGGACCTTATGTGAGCCTGGATGTCATGAATAAAGAGATGCTCCATGTACAGGTGATCCGGCAAAACATTACACAGATATATTTACTGGCTGCCATTCTTTCTGCCACCGGCGAAAAAAATCCCAACCTGGCCTGGAACCTGAACATGCAGGGCCTGTTGAATGTGCTGGATATTGCAAGAGAAGAGAAACTACATAAAGTGTACTGGCCATCTTCTATTGCGGTGTTTGGGCCAACATCTCCCAGGCAAAACTGCCCGCAGCAAACCATCATAGAACCTGCCACCGTTTATGGGATCAGTAAGTATGCCGGGGAATTCTGGTGCAACTATTTTCATCATCGCTTTGGCCTGGATGTACGAAGTCTTCGTTATCCCGGATTGATCTCTTACAAATCAGCCCCCGGGGGTGGTACGACGGATTATGCGGTGGAAATTTATCATGAAGCTCTGGAGGAAAAAAAGTATCAATGTTTTTTGACAGAGGATACCTATCTGCCGATGATGTATATGCCCGATGCTATTAAAGCAACCATCGAACTTATGGAAGCACCGGCTGAAAAAATAAAGATCCGCACTTCTTATAATGTATCGGGTATGAGTTTTTCGCCGAAAGAAATTGCTGCTACTATCCAGCAACATATTCCTGATTTTAGGATTTCTTACAAACCTGATTACCGGCAGGCTATTGCTGATGGCTGGCCACAAAGTATTGATGATTCGGTAGCAAGGAATGACTGGGGTTGGAAGGAAGAATATGACCTGGCTGCAATGACAAAGGATATGCTGGAGAACCTGCCTGCAGGCCTGAAATAATAATTTATAATAGGTATATTCTACCAGTCATTTTGCGAAGCAAAATATAGCTGTATTCCTGTATTTGTTTAGGATTTGGTGTCAGTCGACCATATTGTTTTTAACGGCAAACATCACCAGCCCGGCTGTATTCCGGACGCCGATCTTTTCGATCAGCCGCTGGCGGATGCCCTCCACAGAGCGGGGGCTTAAAAAAATATCTTTGGCGATCTCTGCGGCTGTTTTTTCTTCACAGATCAGTTTAAGTACTTCCATTTCCCTTTCCGTCAGTTCCACGTTCTGGTTAAAAGAAGGTTTTAGGTTATTTTTCAGCACCAGCTTTTTCAGCAGGGCTTTGTTTACTACATCATTAAAGTAGTAGCCGTTTTCATACACAGCATAAATGGACTTAATGATCTCGTCAGGTTCAGTATTCTTTAAGAGGTAACCATTTGCCCCATTTTCCATCAGGTGAATAATGAATTTATCATCATCGTACATCGTCACCACCAGCACTTTGATTGCGGGGTATTTTTTGCGAACTGCCTTGGTCGCTTCCATCCCATCCATGATAGGCATTTTCAGGTCCATGATGATGATGTCCGGGGTCGTTGTTTCCAATGCTTTCAGTAACTCTTCCCCATTGTCGGCTTCCAGTATAACTTCCAGGTTTTCATCTGCCGAAAAGCCTACTTTTAATCCTTCCCGGAAAATTTTATAGTCGTCTGCTATAGCTATTTTAATCTTACTCATAATTAGTTTAGTTGGCTGTATCCTGTTTAGCCTCTACTTTTAGTGAGGTGGAAACCGGCACATGGATATTTATCCGGTAACCTTCTTCACCACGGGTAAAATGAATATTTCCCTTCAGTAAGATAACCCTGTTCTGGATATTTTTTAATCCTAATCCTTCTTTCTGGTAGCGGAGTTCTTCAAATTGTTCCTGAGTAAGTCCATCCCCATTGTGAAAAATAACGAGGTTCAGTACATTGCTATCCAGGGTGGAGCTGATGAGAAATTCAGAGGCATGAGCATACTTCAGAATATTATTCACCAATTCCTGTACCATGCGATAAATACTGATGTCGTTGTCAGGGTTTTCTGTCTGATAATTATCATCCAATGCCGTGGTGGCATTAAGAAATGCGCCTTCAGTTACTTTCCGGATAAAATGCCGGATAGCTTCATTCAAGCCAAATTCTTTCAGGATATTGGAATGGAGGTTGTGCGAAATGCCCCTTACTTTTCCTATTACATCATTCAATAGTTCCCGGCCCTTTTCATGCAGTTTCTGGTCTCTTTCATCCAGTACTGCAGCTTTAATGCCGAGTAAGTGAAGTTTAGCCGAAGAAAGTATGGCGCCTACTTCATCATGCAGTGTTTCAGCAATACGGTGGCGTTCCTGCTCCTCGCTGCGTACCGCTGCTTCTATCAACTGGTTTTGTTGATGCTCGCGGAGTTTATCCATTGACTTTTGGTACTTCAACTTTTTTCGCTGGCTGAAAATGAGTGCCACCAGGAAGCTGGTAAAAAGCAACAACATAACGGCAATGCCGATAATAACAAGGTATCGTATATCAGTGTTTGGATTCATAGAATGCTTTGGCTAAAAAAATACAAAATAGGGTAAAGGCCATATTAGTAACATCCCAGATGTTTATTGCAAAGTTTTCAAACTGCTTTACGAAAGCCATATAAAATAAAAAAATTGGAAAATTAACAACTGCATATATACTCAGTCCGGTGACGACCCAAAAAGAAGGAGGTCTTTTATCTTCACTATGATCTTCCCTCAGCACAAAAAAATAGTATTGCAAACAATAGATTAAAAGCAGGCCTGTTTCCAGTGAAAGAAGCCGGCCACTAAAACTCCAGTAATAAAAAAAGTCTTCAAAAAAAATGAAATTGACAAGTACAAATACAATAAATAATAGTGGGATTGCTTTTTTTAGCCTTACCAGGAATGGTTGGTGTAATAAAATAAAAAACCAGCTAAAAAAAAGTAGCCTGGCTATGGAATGAATATTATAAAAAAAATTATTGCTCCAGAAAAAATCGCCTTCCCTGAATCCCAGGTTTACTTTGAATTTCCAAAGCAGGGTGGCTGCTGTATTTAGTAATAAGGCCACCCAAATATAACCCTTCACCGGTTTCAGGTAAGCATACTTGTTTTTATACCGGAGCATAAATGCAAGCGGTATAAGTAGGGCCCATATCTCTGACCAGTCTGATAAAAAGTGTAGGAAGTTCTCCATAAATTATGCTTCCGGCGGTGCTGGTGGTGATGGTTTAGTAGCTGTATTTATTACAGTGCCATTTCCAAAATCGAGGGTAACGTCATACTCAATATGCGGATTTTCGGAAATCTTTGCTTTAAAAACAAGAGTCATTTTTTCAAACAGTTTCTTACCACCACATTTTTTTTGTATCAGTTTTTGAAAGCCGTTCCATCGTCCTTTTACTCCCCTCTTCTTTTTTCTTTTTTTTCCGGAAGACTTGGCTGACATAAGCACTTCATTATTGGCAAAGGCCAGCGGCAGGATGAATGGAAGGATAGTGGGGTTTCCAAAAGCCGTTCCTGGTATTTTATTACCCACTACCCATTTATTTCCATCCTTCCAGGAAGGATAGGCAATAACACCGAAACTGGCATCGCCATTGGCCAATGAACGCAGTTCACTTTGAAAGAAAACTTTTTTCTTCGGATTACCCGTGGAAGGGAAACCGGCAGTAATGTCCGAAAATTTAAATTTCTGTTGCTGAAGGATAAGTTGGTTTGCCATAACATTTTTTTAATACCTGTATGAAAGATTCAAATTCTTTCATACAGGTAAGGTTGAAAATTATTATAAAGACGTAACGACTTATTACATTTCTGGCGGTGCTGGAGGCGAAGGTTTTAGTTCATAATCACCAAACGCTTTCAGCGCAGGGTCTGTTGTTACGGTATAATGGACATAAAAATTGAAAGCATTCGGTATTAAATACAGGAAAGGCGCATTGGGGGTGCTATTAATAAAATTCTGAATAATATCCCTGGGAAATGGCAGGTTACCTAATTCCAGTATAGTTTTGCTTCTGCAATCATTCCCTGTTTCTTTGTAAAGAGTAAAACGTCCTGGTCCAGTCGGGTAGGTAAGGTTATCATACATTGCATAACTTATCAGCGTGTATTCATCCTTCTTAGTTTCAGTATCCTCAACATATGGTTGAAAGATTAGCCCGGTAAAATGTGCGTCTCCCATCTTATTTTTAAGGTCTTGAAAATTTAATTTCATGGCGAAAAATTTTGCTTTTGACATGATTTTTAGGTTTTAGGTGGTTAAAAATAAAAATGAGTTTGTTCGAAATGGTTATTCAGAATGGCTGCTTTGCTTAATACTCCGGTGGTGCTGGTGGTGAAGGCTTGGTATCTCCAAGAGGAGCAGTACTCTTATCGGGAGATACAAGCTCCACTGTATAAGACAAATGATTAGTCCGGTTATCGCTTCCGGTAACCAGGACTGGGGTAAACCTGATCACAGAAAATGGTTTTAGTGTATTTCCATTACCGGGGGTAGTAAGTAATTTTTTATTGCCGTCAAATTCGTTGTTCCCGATTATTACAGAGCTGCTGATCACTACTGTGCTGGCTGTAGCTGGTATTTCCAGGGGTTCTTGGTTTTTGCCGTATTCTTTATGCGTATCGGCGGGGTATAATAAAAGCTTACTGTTTTGCGAGTTGGGGTTAGTCAGATCGGCAAACTCCAACCGGATTATAAATTTTTTCGGGTTTTTCCGGCTGGTACCATAATATTTTTCAATCTCTTCCCGTGTTTGTTCAAATATGGGAAGAGAAACAGTTGGAGCCGGGGGTGGTGGGGCCGCGATGGCAGGTTGCATTTGAGTAGTAGTATCGGCTGTTACTGCCGGCGATACTGCAGATTTCTCTGTATTTGCTTTATCCTCTGTTTTTTTTCCTTTACATCCAGGAAGGAGGGTTGCGCTCAAAATTACCAACAACAGAGCTGTAAATAAAAGGGATGATTGCATTTTTTTCATATCAGAAAATTTTGTTGGTTAAATAATCGGCGAAAGCTCTCACCAGGCAGGAATTAAATTGTTCTCTAAAAATAATCTGCTGCTATGAACTTTCAAAGGGTTACCCCGAAGAATACGTAGATACTCTCTCCCCTGCGTACTTGTACGCATTATATGGGCTGTCTATTTAGGCAATACCTTCTTTACACCCTATTTGCCGGTACTTGTACGCAGCGCCGTTATGACCGCATTCCTACGTAACCGTTAACGCTTTTAGCAGTCCTTCTACGTGTTCTGTTTTTTACGCATTTCCTACCTTGTTTTCAGGCCATTACCGGGGCAAACTTGTGTCATAAAATTATTTGTTATGACAACGAAAAACTTATCCGGCATCATCTTTACAATCGTTTTTATATTGGCCTCTTTCGCTGCAATAGCGGCTGGTCATAACGCCGGCACCCCAACAGAGACAAAGAGTAAAGAACTCAAAAGATCAACAGCCTCCGATCAGCACGAGACAGGTAAGAAAATGCCCGTGTCTGCGGACTCTCATTCTAAGTTGCCACATGGTAAAGTACAGGCGCCCCATATAGAAGAACTACCGCACCTGCACAAATTTCATAAAGAAAGGGTGAAAAAGATCAAAAAGCACCACGGAAAATACTGGTTATTAAGCCAGGTGATCATCGTAATGTGCCACTTGTCCATTTTGGTAATAGGCTACCTGCATGCAACACACTAAAGAAGCCAGCTGCCATGCCGCCCGCTGCTCTCAGCGTCTGACCGAGAACCCATCAAATTGTTGCAGGTCTATATCCTGCACTTCGATACCCGTTACCCTGGCTTTGGCCGGCCCCTGCCGGCACCAGGCTATTAGTTGATTCAATTGTTCATAAGTTCCAGTGGCAGTAATAAAAACACTGCCATCCACCTTGTTTTTTACTTCGCCGCTTATCCCAACAAGCAGCGCCATCTCTTTGGTACTTTGCCGGAAATAAACACCCTGCACTTTGCCCGAAACGGTGATGGTGATACTATGCATGGTCATTTAAATGGGAGGAGGCCAACAATAGATTCAAGATAGTGCTGATCCGTCGTATCAAACTGGTCATACGCGCTGCTATCAACATCCAGTACCCCTACTACTACGTTATCGCGGATCACCGGAACAACGATCTCGGATTTAGAGAGGCTGCTGCAGGCGATATGCCCCGGAAATTTTTCTACATCAGGTACGATCAGCGTTTTGGCTTGTGCCCAGCTACTGCCACAAACACCCCGGCCTTTTTTTATCCGGGTGCAGGCTACGGGTCCCTGGAAAGGACCCAATACCAGTTCGTACTGTTTCACTATATAAAATCCTACCCAGAACCAGCCAAATTGTTCTTTCAGAGCGGCTACCATATTGGCCATATTGGCCACCAGGTCGGGTTCTCCCTCCAGCAACGCCCTGATCTGTGGAATAAGGGACTGGTATTGGTCGGCTTTGCTGCCGGTACTTATTGCTAGATCTTCTGCCATGCAGCAAAGATAAATTAATAATTTTTTGAGACGGATCTCTTTCGACGGATAGCAAGAGAAAGTAAATTTGTATCTCCTGTATAAGTTTCGGTAATTAGTTTTGGGCGGGCTGATATTTGAAAGAAATGAGTTGTATTTTTATCCTCCCCATACGTTAAGCTTCATTAAACCTCTAAATCATTCTGCAATGGCAACGAAAAAGAAATCAAAAAAGAAAGCGGCTAAACCAGTTGCAAAAAGAAAACCTGTTGTGAAGAAGAAATCAACGGGAAAGAAGGCAGCCAGGAAGAAACCGGTAAAAGCAAAACCGAAACGTAAACCCCTGGCGAAGAAAAAAACTGCACCTAAAAAAGTGGCGAAAAAGAAAAAGACCGTAAAAAAAGTTGTAAAGAAAGCGGCGAAGAAATTAGTTAAAAAAGTAGCGAAGAAAGTTGTTAAAAAAGCGGTAAAGAAAAAAGCAGCCCCGGCTAAAAAGAAACCTGCTGCTCCTAAGCCAGTAGCGGTGAAAAAGAAAAACCCCGTAAAAAAAGAAAAGGCGATCGTAAATGCACCTGTTCGGGTACCGGTCATCAAAGAAGAAGTTATTTTACCCGCGGAAACATTTTTGCCGGATACCATTAGTGCTGTAGAAACGGACATGAACGGAACACCTGGAGAAGTAACTCCTGAAGCTGAAGAAAAGCAGGATGTAAATAATGGAACACTGATGTAATAGGTTTCCCAACTACTATAGAGAGGCTGTCTCCTATGTTTGCAAAAACAGGGGAGACAGCCTCTTTTTTATATTTTTTCAAAAGGGCTTTCCATGTGTTTGCTTGACGAGGTAGTTGACAATTCGGGGAAAAGGCTTTACCAACGCAATGAAAAGATTACTGAGCCATTTATGACCAAAGATCCGTTGTATTCTTCTGCCGGTAAGAAGGCGGCGGCCAAACTGTTGCTTCCATTCCAGGCTGTATTTTTTTTCCATTTCTTCCCGGGTGATCTGTGACCGTAAAAATGCGTGTATGTGAGTGGCCGCAATTTTGCTACCATGCAAAGCCATGCTCATTCCGTTGCCGCATAGAGGAGTGATCATTCCGGCAGCATCGCCGATCATCAGCACATGATTTTCTGTCTGCGATTTTTTATCAAAGCTTACTTGTGAAATGGTAAGTGGGGTGCTGGTGACGATCGTACTTTCAGCAAATATTTTTTTTAAGTGAGGGTTCTGGCTTAAAACCGATCGCTCCATTGCTTTGATATCACCCTTGTTTTTTTGGAGATTGTCAGCACTGGTGAGATAACATAAATTATACAGACCGTCCTCGATCTTTACGATACCGCAATAACCGTTGTGAAAATTATGCAGTGCAATGGTATCAGCAGGGAAATTAGTTTGAATATGGTATTTTACACCAATATAGTTATTCAATTTGTTTTTTGCTGCAAGGGAAAATTTTCTTTTCCATTTGATATCAATATTACTTCGCTTGCCAAAACTGCCAGCCACCAGTCTTGCCTTGTACGTTTGCGGGGAGCTGGCTATTGTAAATTCGTTGTTGGCAAATAAAATATCATTGACTTTTGTGTTTTCCAATACCCGTACACCTTCTGCCCGGGCTATCTGTACCAGTGTGTTGTCCAGTTTGTAGCGGCTGATGCCAAAACCGCCTAATGGTAAAGGCTGTTCAAGTAATTTACCATTTACGCCTGATACCTGCAACCGGGTAATGATGGGTACCTGTATGTTGTCAAGGTCAACCCCGAGTTCGTTCAGAAAGTCCCATGACTCCAAGCTGATGTATTCGCCACATACTTTGTGGAATGGGTATTGTTCTTTTTCAAATAAAACAACTGAATGTCCCTGTCTTATTAATTGAATGGAGAGGGCAAGCCCAGCCAATCCACCTCCAATAATAGCAGTGTCATACAAAGTATTTGGTTCAGTGATCAAAGCGGAAGGGGCTTCTTGTTGAATGAGATTTTTCGTAATAGTTGTTTTATTTGTCAGCGGTTATCAAATACCGGAATGCCCATTTCCAGCTAATAGAATAATTTTCTATACCGGCCTGTTGAAACAAGTGCTGCCACTCTTTTTTCCGGAACCCACGGGACACAGACAGGCAGGCATCGTTTTTAACCAGGTACGACCGGCTAAAGAATTTTGTAATGTATTTGATAAGATAATATGCCAGCCAATGCCGCTGCAGGTCGTTGATGAAAAAACCCTGGCGGCTGTTCCGGGTTAGCCATTGCAGCATCGGCACTAATTCTTCATCGGTAAAATGGTGACAAAAAAGCGAGGAAAAAATAATACCTGGTTTGTCATCTCCAAAATTTACTTTCTGATAATCACTGCAGATCCACCGGCAGCGTAATTCCGGATATTGCTGTTGGGCGAAAGCGATACACTCTGCGTTCATATCAATACCTATAAAACTGACAAGTATATTATTCTTTATACAATATTTATTGATGGCAAAAAGATTATCACCGCCCCCACAGCCGATCTCGCAGATCGTAAGCGGGGCAGCATTTTCATTTAATTCTTTTACTCCTTTTATTGTAATCGCATGACCGCCCAGCCGGGTGTTGATAATATTCAGTTCTTTCAATGTTTGCGCCATGGCTTCAAAACTGATATCATTTCCATCCATTAATTCTTTCTGGTAACTGCGGTGGCGTAAGTTGATCATGCAGACAGAATAAAAGTTTCCATCGTTAGACCTGGGCCGAAAGCAGCGCCAAAAATGGTATTTTTTTCTTTTTTATGAAGGTTTTCCATTATTTTTTCCAGTACAAATAAAACCGTAGGAGATGACATATTGCCGTAGTCCCTCAGCACATCATAGCAGGGCTGTAATTGCCCGTTGGTAAAGCCCAGACTTTTGTGAACGGCTTCCAGTATCTTTTTACCACCCGGGTGGATGCACCAGTGGGAGATGGCTTCTTTTCCCAGTCCCGCGGCTGTCAATGCCTGTTGTACGAGCACTTCAAAATCTTCTTCGATCATACCAGCTACATAGCTGCTCAATGTCATCAGGAACCCTTTGGAAGAAAGTTCCCAGGCCATATCTTTTTTGCCTTCCAATGACACCATGGAATAAAAATTATCGATGGCCAATCCTTCCTGTTCATTGTTACCAGTAACTAAGACAGCTGCAGCACCATCAGCGAAGAGCATACTGCTCGTCATATTATCAACGCTGTGTTCTTTCTGAAAATGCAGGGTGCATAGCTCGGTGCAAACGATCAGCACATTGGCTTTTTTATCAGCTTTGCAAAAGGCATCAGCAATCTTCAATGCATGAATAGCCGCATAGCAACCCATAAAGTTGATCGAAGTGCGAAAAGTAGTGGCCGGTAAACCGAGAAGTTCAAGTAGTTCCAGATCGAGCCCGGGTGCACTCATCCCTGTACAACTGACTGTAATAAGATGAGTAATTATATGTCCCGGGTTCTTTTCAATACATTTTGTAATGGCAGTCAATGAAAGCTTAGCTGCATACCGTTGGTACCATTCCATTCTTTTTTCGAGCCGGGGGAAAGGCTCCAGGTTCTCCGTTGGGGAATAAAATGCCCATTCGGCTGCTGGCAAACTATAATCTGAAATAACAGAATAACGGGTAGCGATGCCACCCTGCCGGTAAAGGAATTTTAATTTTCGCTGGTCATTATCTGCAAGGGCATATACCCGTTGCATAAAATCAAGAATGCCCGATTGCTCATGCTTATGTTCCGGTACCGCTGTACCAATGGATATTATTTTACTCAAACCACCTCCAGATTAATAAAATGATGAATGCCGAATTTGTACAGGCTGCAGCGATCCAATTCATGCGCATGGTATTCTTGAAATTTGCCGCTGTCTTATTTCGCCTTACCTGTATAAACCAACTGATGAAATTAACGAGAACCGGCAGGAAAAGGATGCTAATCAACCATAATTTATTCACTTCTTTTATATGAATAAAGAATTGTGCCATAAATCCCCAGGCAAAGAGGTAAACAATTGCACAAAAAACAAAAGTACCCGTGTAGCCAAGTTTGTAACTGATGGTGGTCACCCCGTCTGCGAGATCCTGCTGATGCTGGTAGATCTGCGTGAGTGGGTAAAACCCTCCGATGAGCAAGCCGCAGATGACCATCCCCTGCCAGGGTACCCATATCCTGTTATCCGTATTGCTTCCATAGTATACGAGGGCAAAAGTTAAGGCTCCCTGGAAAATGATCACCGTGAGATAACCAATGATCGGGTATTTTTTTAACCGGATGCCCCGGTAACTGTACGCTTTCGAGGCTGCAATATATAATACGGAGACAGCTGCAAATAAGGGGCTGATCAAAAAACCCAGCAAAATAGCTGCTGTATCCATTACGATCGTCAGCAAAAAAAGTTGACGGGAGGGTGGTGGTGGTTTCTCCAGTCCGCCAATACTTTCAGTATCCCGGTCCATATAACTATTATAACCATTACTGGCCGGGTAGATCAATAAGTGAAGAATAATAAATATTAATACAGCCTTGCCCCAGTCAATAACGGGCACTTGTGACAAAGCAAAAAAATATAAAGGGGACAGGAAAACAGAAAACGGAACCCGGAGTAACTTAATGGTTGATACGGAGAGCATGTTGCCGTCAATGTTTGTAGAAAGGTAGTGAGATGGAATGATAAACTTGAAAATAGTTCTTATTCGATCAGGAGTGAATAAGATGGATACAGTATGGCAATAGGTAGGTTAGCGAACTTTACGCTGAACGCAACAATTAATCACGGGTATTGTTATTAACAGGCTGTGTTATGGTAGTCGTATTGCCAAATGTCTGTTGCGTTTTTATTTGCTTCGTTCTTCCTCCTGCATCAGGGGTTCTTAAAGATGTTCCCACTACCTCCCTGTAATTGATCACCAATATAGAACGAAGGGTTTCATCCTTGTTCTTAGGAGAGCCAAATAATTCGCGGGCCGCTATCGATTGGCCGGTTGAATTTTCCGGGCAAATAATAAAACCATTATTCCCGAAGCGGAACATATCTACTACCAGTTTGGTTACATTAATGGTAACGGGATTGTTTTTATTTTTTGGCTTAATAAGTTTTGTTACCTCTGTGGACGTATCTGCCATGGGCTGATTATCCCAGGTCGTAACTGTATCCTCCCAACTTTCTGCTACCCGTTTTACAAATAGTTTCCGGGGTTTATTCATATCATCATGCGTAAGCGCCGTATTCGCCGGGTATAGTATCAGTTCAACAGAGCGTATGGATGAAGGGTCAGTTATGATAAGTTCGGGAACGAGATTGTAATTAAATTTTAATAATGAACGGCATTCCATTTTCCTGCCGTAATCTGTCCAGCCAGCAGCAATAATAAGCGGTGATATATGGCCGATCCCGTAACGAGGTATTTTGGTGACTAAAACACTTTTGGAAGGGGCATCACTCCGCAGGGTAATAGTACTATTGATAAGCTCTCCTTGATAGTACTGTGCGGTAGAGTTACCAGACAATAAAAGAAATAATAAGCAGCATCCGATCAAAGATTGGCAATGCTTCATTGGCCGTGGTTTCGATTGCTAATCTAATTTTTTTTTGCTGGAAAATCAGGGGTCAATAGTTGTTAATTTAGTTTAACAAAGGGTCGGTTGCTGTTCCGTTCTCATCCGGGTTGCTATAATTCTTTATCACATTATATAAGGTATCCCTTTCTACCGGTTGCCTTTTCGCCTGCCTGATCAGTGTTACTAACTCGGCGGTGGACATGGAGGGGGTTTGCTCCTCCGATCCGGCCATGCTATAGATCTTTGTAGTATCATCAATTGTTCCGTCAATATCATCTACGCCAAATGAAAGGGAAAGTTGTGCATTCTGCCTTCCCAGCATCGGCCAATAGGCTTTGATATGCGGAAAATTATCTAAGTAGATCCGGGCGATGGCATAGGTCTTCATGTCTTCTACCACACTGCTTTCCGGTACATAGCTCATATCGTTATCCTTATTGCGGAATTTGAGGGGAATAAAAGTATTAAATCCACCTGTTTTATCCTGGAGCTCTCTTAATCTCCGCATATGATCGATACGGTGTTCGTATTTTTCAATATTACCAAAGAGCATCGTGGCATTGGAATGTAAACCCAGCCGATGCGCCGTTTCGTGAATCAGCAACCAGCCGTCGCCATCCACTTTGTCTGCGCAGATCTGTTGCCGGATCTCCGGGTGAAAAATTTCTGCACCACCACCGGGAATACTGTTCAAGCCTGCTTCGATCAAAAATTTTAATCCCTCTTCTACGCTCACTTTCGCTTTGCGGAACATATAATCGTATTCCACGGCCGTGAAGGCTTTGATATGAAGATCAGGCCGATGCGCTTTGATAGCTTTTAAGAGGTCAGCAAAGAATTGAAGGTCCATCTTAGGATGAACGCCACCTACGATATGTACTTCAGTAACCGGTTGACCATCGTATTTTTTTACCATATGCAGCATCTGATCGATACTCAGTTCCCAACCCTCATCTCTTTTGGCATAGAGCTTACTATACGAACAGAAGTTACAGCTGAAGACGCATACATTGGTTGGTTCAATATGAAAGTTCCGGTTGAAATAAACGGTATCACCGTTTTTTCGCTTCCGCACTTCATTGGCCAGGCTACCTACAAAACCCAGGCTGGCTTTTTCAAAAAGAAATAAACCTTCTTCATCGGTAATGCGTTCCCCGGCTTTTACTTTATCGGCTATTTGTTGCAGGTTGGGCGATATATTAATTGTTGTGATCATAGCTGGAATAACAATTTTCTGGCGGTAAAGTTAAGGCTCAAACACTGAAATTTTGAATTATTGGTAACCACAGAGATGCAGAGGCGTGGGGGTGGTAAAGGAATCCAGATCCCGGCTCTTTCTTCCAATTTCTACTTTCATTAATGTGTCTCCGCTTCTCTGTGGTTCAACTCTTTAAATTCCTTATCTTCCCTTTTGATTGTTTTGTACAACCCAAAAACTGTGTCATGAACTTAAAATTTCGTTTAACAGGCTTAAGTTTTTTGCAATTTTTTGTTTGGGGCATCTGGCTTATTTCGCTAGGTGGTTATATGTTCATCAATTTCGGGAGTGAACCTAATATTGGGTCAAAAATTGCGAATACGTATGGAACGATGGGTTGGGCCTCCTTACTAATGCCTGCCCTCATGGGCATTTTGGCCGATAAGTACATACGGGCAGAGATTGTACTTGGTATTTGTCATATACTTGCCGGTTTGGGACTTTATTACGCAAGCACAGTGGATAGTGCCGGTGAAATGTTGTGGGCTATTTTATTAGTGAGCTGTTTTTATATGCCAACCATTGCACTAAGCAATTCAGTCTCCTATAGTTTGCTTAGTAAAAGCAATTTGGATATTCAGAAATCCTTTGCTCCTATCCGGGTTTGGGGAACGGTAGGGTTTATTATAGCAGAATGGGCTGTTGATTTATTAGGTTGGACACAAAATAATAACCAGTTTTATTTTGCATCCGTTGCAGGAATATTTACTGGTTTATATTGTTTTACACTTCCCCGTGTGGAAATCAACAAATCAACGGAGAAAAAATCTTTTGCTTCCCGTTTAGGTCTGGATGCATTTCAGCTTTTCAAAAGCGCTACTATGACGAAGTTCTTTTTGTTTGCAATGTTGTTGGGCGCGGCTTTGCAGATAACTAATATGTTCGGTAATCCTTTCCTTAGTGATTTTGGGAAAATTCCTGAATTTGCAAACAGCTTTGCAGTAAAGCACAGTAATATACTTATCTCGCTTTCGCAAATTTCTGAATGTTTATTTATACTTGCTATACCTTTTTTCCTAAAAAGGTTTGGAATAAAACAGGTTATGTTCATCAGTATGGTGGCATGGGTACTCCGGTTTGGGTTGTTTGGCGTTGGCGATCCGGGTTCGGGATTATGGCTGCTTTTATTGTCCATGATTGTATACGGAATGGCCTTCGATTTCTTTAATATATCCGGTTCATTGTTTGTGGATAAAGAAGCAAGACCTGAAATAAGGGCAAGTGCACAAGGGTTATTTATGTTAATGACCAACGGTCTGGGAGCTATCTTGGGAGGACTTTTTGCCGGAAAAGTTGTTGATTATTTTACCGACTCAACAGGTAATAAGGACTGGCAAAATATCTGGTTCACTTTTGCCGGTTATGCATTGATTATTGCAGTATTATTTATAGCAACGTTTAAGTATAAACATAATCCAAAGGAGCTGGAAAATCTACAACATTAATTAAAAAACAAACTCTTACTAATACCCCGTTCATTTAAGCGGGGTATTTCATTTACAGTCCGTAGCAATCCCCAGTCGCCGGGATTATCTTTTGACAAGTGAGGAAATTTTTCTACAATAAAATTCCCAGAAGCAATCCAGAGTAGCTCGCGTCTGCTATATTCCTGCTTCTTTAAATTTATACCTAAGTCATTCAGTATCATTCACCCACTAAGGCATGGTATTCGTACTCCTGTAGTGAGTACACAAGATTTACAGGCGCAATGAATGAAAAACAAAGAAAAAATAATCAAAAGGCCCTCCTTGAATTGCTTCCTCAAGCGATTGCCAAACTAAAAAAAAATATTATTGACCCTTTTTTTGGCAGCACTAGTGCTATGGAAGAGGATGAACAAAGCCTTCCCTTACGTGCTGAGATTTACACCGAAGGCCAGTTGGAACAGCATGCAAAAACCTTATCGCAAAAACATACGGTTGTCTCCGGTAATCTCTCCGAACAATTGCTGAAACGCTTAGACGAAAACGAAAGCATCCTGCTCGAAGTACATACGATACTGACCGGGTATGTAAAAGAAAGTAACAGGATTGCCCCGGCGGCAGAATGGCTCCTGGATAATTTTTACCTTATTGAAGAACAGATTTATACAGCTAAAAAGCACCTTCCTAAAGGGTATAGTAAAGGATTACCCCGCCTAATGAAGGGAGCTTCTGCAGGTTTACCCAGGGTCTATGATATTGCCGTTGAAATTATTTCTCACACCGATGGGTATGTGAATTTAACAAGCCTGACCGGTTTTGTGAAGTCCTATCAAACGATTAGCCCCCTGGAATTGGGAGAATTGTGGGCCATCCCCATTATGTTACGATTGGCATTGCTGGAAAATTTACGCCGCCTCTCCATACAAATGTCCATTGACCTCTCGAATAAAGCTCTGGCAGAATCCTGGGCGGATAAGTTTATCACGACAGCAGAGAAGGATCCTAAAAACCTGGTCCTGGTCATCGCAGATATGGCCCGTTCGAAACCACCGATGTCAAGTTCCTTTGTGGCAGAACTAACCCGGCGTTTGCAGGAAAAAGGCAATGCGCTTGCTTTGGCTATGAATTGGCTGGAGCAAACCTTATCTGAAGGCGGGCAGGCCAGCGTAGAGATCATTCAGCAGGAAAACAGGAAACAGGCAGCCGACCAGGTTTCAATCAGTAACAGCATCAGCAGTCTGCGTTTTTTAAGTACGACCGATTGGGGCGACTTTGTAGAAATGACCAGTTTAACAGAGCAAACATTGAAACAGGACCCGGCAGGTGTTTATGCAATGATGGACTTCGCTACCCGGGATAATTACCGGCACATTGTAGAAAGCATATCAAAAAATTCTGAATTATCAGAAGAAACGGTTGCAGCCATAGCCGTTCAACTGGCAAATGAAAGTTTCGCAAAAGAGAACTCCTCAAAAACAAGTCATGTTGGTTATTACCTGAAAGGGATTGGGCTAAAGCAACTGGAGAAGCTCGCGAAAATGAAGGTTAATAAAGTGGAAAGCTTTCGAAGATTACTACGCAGGATGCCTTTTTTTATGTATTCGGGGAGTATCATCCTGTTGACAAGCTTTATCAGTTGGGGTTTAGCAACAAAAGCATATACAGAAGCGCTAAGAAATTGGCAGTTGGTATTGGTCTTTGCTTTATCGTTTTTAGCGGCCAGTCAATTAGCGGTGTCAGTCATCAATTGGATCATTACAATTTTATCAAGACCAAGCCTGTTGCCCCGGATGGATTTTTCCAAAGGTATACCCGATGAATACAGGACCATGGTAGTTGTTCCCACAATCATCGATAGTATCCCGGGTATAGCCAGGCTGGTCGAAAGTCTTGAGATCCGCTTCCTGGCCAACAGGGATGTCAATCTTTCCTTCGCGTTACTAACTGATTTTAAAGATGCCGCAACTGCGAAAACCGGGGAGGATACTTTATTGTTGGATTATATAAGTAACCAGGTACTTGAGCTCAACAGGAAGTATGAGCGTCGATTCGCCGACACATTTTTTTTGTTTCACCGGCCACGAAAATGGAATGCCCGTGATAAAATATGGATGGGATATGAACGGAAGCGGGGAAAAATAGGTGATTTAAACGCATTGATCCGGGGAGATGGCAGGGAATTCTTTTCCCGGATCATTGGAGATGAAAAAATAGTCGCAGATATAAAGTATGTGATCACTCTTGATACAGATACACAACTACCCCGTGATACGGCCTGGAAAATGGTGGCTACTATGGCACATCCCTTAAACCAGGCGGTGTATAACGAGAAAAAATGCCGGGTTACAGAAGGGTACAGTATTCTGCAACCCCGTGTTTCCAATAGCCTGGCAATTGGCGACAGTTCTCTTTATGCCAGGATACATGGTAATGAACCGGGCACTGATCCTTATACCCGGGCCACTTCTGATGTATACCAGGATATGTTCGGGGAAGGTTCTTATATCGGTAAGGGAATTTATGATGTGGAAGTTTTTGAAAAGGCTTTGCAAAACAAATTTCCACCCAACCGCATATTAAGCCATGATCTGCTGGAAGGAGCGTATGCCCGGGCCGGTTTGATCACGGATGTACAATTGTATGAACAATATCCCTCAGCATATATCACAGATATGCAGCGCCGCCATCGCTGGATCAGGGGCGACTGGCAAATAGCAACCTGGATATTACCCTTTGTACCTGGTAGCGATAAAAAAAATCATAAAAATCCACTGACAGTTCTTTCGAAATGGAAAATTGCTGATAACCTGCGCAGGAGCCTTGTACCGCTTTCTTTACTATTGTTGCTTTTATTCGGCTGGTTGCTGTCTGCTCATACTTTTTTCTGGACAGCTACGGTGGTTCTTATACTATTTCTACCTGCCCTGGTCAATGTTGGCTGGCAAATTTTCAAAAAGCCGGCAGATGTAGTTTTCATCCAGCATTTAATCTATTCCTCCCGTACTTTTAAAGATAGCATCACGCAATTAGTTATCGATTTTGTTTGTCTTCCTTACCTGGTGTTTGTGAATGCCGATGCTGTTATTCGCACCTGGTGGCGCATGTGGTTCTCTGGAAAGAATTTACTGCAATGGAATCCGTATAATAACCCCAGCCATGAAAAAAAGACGATCGCTACAGCTTACCGGGATATGTGGTTTGCTCCTTTATTAACGCTTGTTATTTTTGTTTATTTAAGTGTTTATTTCCCCGTTACATTGATCAAATTGGCCCCTTTATTAATAGCCTGGGTTATTGCCCCATTTATAGTCTGGTATATCAGCCAGCCTCTGGAAAAGAAAGAAACGGGAATATCTGCCGGGGAAACTATGTACCTGCGCAAACTGGCCCGGAAGATCTGGGCATTCTTTGAAACCTATGTAACGAAAGAAGATAATTGGCTGCCCCCTGATAATTACCAGGAACAACCTGTTGAAAGAATTGCGCACCGCACATCACCCACTAATATTGGCCTTTCTTTGCTGAGTAACCTCTCCGCGTATGATTTTGGATACATCAGCATCAGGGAATTTATTGATAGAACAGATAAAACGATCGCTACAGTAGAAAGGATGGAAAAATACCGCGGTCATTTATACAATTGGTATGATACCCGGTCATTGGTTCCGCTTAGTCCAAAATATATTTCTACGGTTGACAGCGGAAACTTCATCGGTCATTTAATTACATTAGCGCAAGGGCTCTTGACGATGAAGGATAAAAAAATTGTAACAGCCAGCTCCTTTGAAGGGCTACTGGATGAAATAAGGATATTGATGGAGAAAGCAAAAATACCTGGTCTCCCAGAATTGGAGCAAGAATTGTCAACGCAGTATTACCTGCATCTTGAAAATCTCTCCGCCACTAAAAAATATGCAGCAGAACTGGAAAAACAGTTAACAGCTATTTTCCTTCCAATGGATGCTGACCCTGTAAACGAAAGTGGCTGGTGGATCCAAAAAGTTTTTAGTCATGTTGAAACGATCAACAAAAACCTGAATACATTAGTGCCCTGGCACCTGCTACCGCCAACACCCGCAAAGTTTGAGAACATTATCCCCGAGTTGCCGGGTATACCTACGATCAAACAATTATCAAAAATAGAAAAAAGTTTATTAAACAGGATCAACTTACTGTACCAGCCAGATAATACAACAACAGAAAATGATTGGCTCAACAACTACAGGGACAGTATTACGGCATCCGGGCAGCGGGCGAGGGAAATAATACTGATGGCGGAACAACTAGCTGAAAATTGTAATCAATTGGCTACCGTAGACTATGATTTCTTATACGACCGGTCACAACATTTATTGAGCATTGGGTATAATGCAGAAGAACACCGTAAAGATAATGGCTATTATGATCTGCTTGCTTCCGAAGCAAGGCTGACAACTTTTGTCGCTATTGCTCAGGGAAAATTGCCACAGCAAAGTTGGTTTGCCCTCGGAAGGCAGTTGACCAATATCGGTACAGCACCGATCCTTCTATCCTGGAGTGGTTCGATGTTTGAGTATCTTATGCCGCTGCTGGTCATGCCTGCTTATGAGAATACCCTGCTGGATCAAACTGCTAAAGCAATCATTCAAAAGCAAATAGAATATGGCCGTAAAAGAAATGTACCCTGGGGTATTTCCGAGTCTGGCTATAATATGGTGGATGCAAATCTTAATTATCAATACCGGGCATTTGGTGTTCCGGGAACGGGTTTAAAGCGGGGCCTGGGTGAAGAGCTTGTTATTGCTCCGTATGCTACTATCATGGCATTGATGGTGGCTCCGAAGGACGCCATCGCTAATTTATATGAATTAAAAGAAAAGGGGTTTACTGGTAAATATGGTTTCTACGAGGCGATTGATTATACCGCTTCAAGATTGCTGCGCAAACAGCAGTATGCTGTTGTCAAATCATTTATGGCCCATCACCTGGGAATGAGTTTTCTTTCGTTAAGTTATTTGCTGCTTGACCGCCCTATGCAACAGCGATTTGAAAGTGATGTCCAGGTAAAATCGGCCTTATTATTATTACAGGAAAAAATTCCAAGGGTTACTAACTTTTATTCACCGGGCGTTCATGAGGCCGATACAAGTATTACACCAGGCGGAATCGGGTATATGCGTATTATGAAAACCCCGGATACACCTATACCAGAAGTGCAGCTATTATCCAATGGCCGGTACCATGTGATGGTAACCAATGCAGGTGGTGGATACAGCCGCTGGAAAAATCTGGCATTGACCCGGTGGCGGGAGGATTGTACCTGTGATGACTGGGGTACCTTTTGTTTTATCAGGGATTTGGAAAGTGCTGTTTCCTGGTCTACTGCTTTTCAGCCGACCTTAAAAAAGGTAGACAACTACGAAGCTGTATTCTCCCAGGGAAGGGCAGAATTCAGGCGGCGTGACAAGGGAATTGAAACACATACTGAAATTGTAGTGTCTCCGGAAGATGATATTGAATTGCGAAGAATCCATATTACCAATCGTTCCCGAAAAAAACGAATGATTGAAATAACCAGTTACGCAGAAGTAGTACTGGCTGTGCCGGTAGCCGATGAAATGCACCCGGCTTTCAGTAAACTTTTTGTACAAACGGAGATCAATGAAAGTAAGAATGCCATCATCTGCACCCGAAGACCCCGTTCAGTCCATGAACATAATCCCTGGATGTTTCATTTAATGAAAGTACATGATGCAGATATCCAGGCGGTCTCCTATGAAACAGACCGGGAACTCTTTATTGGCAGGGGCAATTCTATTCATCATCCTAAAGCCATACAGCAATCCGAACACTTATCCGGCAGCAATGGTTCCGTTTTGGATCCCGTCGTTTCGATCCAGTATCGTATTACCCTGGAACCTTACCAGTCTGCTACTGTAGATATGATCTTTGGAATCGCCGACACAAAAGAATTGTGTAATGGATTGATAGAAAAGTACCAGGACAGGCACCTGATCAACCGGGTGCTGGAGTTGGCATTTACGCATAGCCAGGTGATATTAAGACAGATCAATGCCCAGGAATCAGATGCGCAATTGTATTCCCGGTTAGCCAGCTCCGTTATTTATGCCAATGCATCCTTGCGGACAGATCCTTCCACGATCATAAAAAACCAAAGAGGCCAATCCGGACTCTGGAGCTATTCGATCTCCGGCGACCTGCCAATTGTTTTATTGCAAATTGAAGACTCATCCAATATTCAATTGGTAAAACAACTGGTACAGGCACATGGCTACTGGCGTTTAAAAGGTTTGCTGGTAGACCTGGTGATATGGAATGAAGATCACGGCGGTTATCGCCAGAACTTACAAAGCGAAATACTGGGATTTGTTTCACCAGCGATGTCCAAGGAGTCAAAAGATCAACCCGGCGGTATCTTTGTCCGCTCGGCAGACCAGATATCCAATGAGGACCGGATCTTATTTCAAACAGTGGCGCATGTGGTGATCTCCGACAAAGCAGGAACGCTGGAAGAGCAGCTTAATGGAAGAACCACATTAAAAACAGCCATTCCTTTCTTTACGCCAAGCAAATTTCCTGCTTCGCTGGATACAGCGGTTGTCATTCCCAAAAACCTTCAGTTCTTTAATGGAATGGGAGGATTCTCAACAGATGGCAAAGAATATGTTATTATTACTACGGCCGATAAACCCACACCAGCTCCCTGGATCAACGTGCTGGCTAATCCAGATTTTGGTACCATTATTTCTGAAAGTGGTCAATCTTATACATTTGTTGACAATGCACATGAGTGTCGTCTTACACCCTGGAATAATGATCCGGTAACCGACCTGAAAGGAGAAGCTTTTTATTTGCGGGATGAAGAGAATGGAAGATTCTGGTCGCCAACGCCTCTTCCCTGCCACAGCAAATCTCCCTATATCACCCGGCATGGATTCGGTTACAGTCTTTTTGAACACAGCGAGGATGGTATCGAAACAGAAATGTGTGTGTATGTGGACATTGCAGAACCCATAAAATTTATGGTCCTGAAAGTGCGTAACAAATCGGGGCGAAAACGCCGGGTATCTATCAGTGGATACATGGAATGGGTGTTAGGTGATCTCCGTTCAAGATCGCTGATGCATATCATCACAGAATTGGATAACCGGACCGGAGCTATCATAGCAAAGAACAACTATAGCAGTGGGTTTGAAAACAGGGTTGCTTTTTTTGATACAGATGACCCCAACAAATTTTATACAACTGACAGGGCCGAATTTATTGGCAGGAACGGAACCTTAAGTAACCCGGATGCCATGTACAGGACAAAGCTGTCTAATAAAACCGGGGCCGCATTAGATCCATGTGCAACCATCCAGGTTTCATTCGATCTCACAGAAGGAGAGGAGCATACAGCAGTGTTCCGGCTGGGGGCTGGAAAAAATATGAATGATGTGTTGAACCTTATCCGGAGGTTTGAAGGAACCATGGCAGCGCAAAATGCATTGGATAGAGTGAAAAAGTACTGGAAAGAGGCATTAGAAGTGGTGCAGGTTGAAACGCCTGATCCGGCCATCAATATCATCACCAACGGCTGGCTCAATTATCAAACACTGGCTTGCCGCATTTGGGCACGGAGTGGTTTCTATCAATCGGGCGGGGCTTTTGGATTCCGGGACCAGTTGCAGGATGTATTATCCTTACTCCATACCAAACCGGAATTTGCAAAACAGCAAATATTATTATGTGCGTCACGCCAATTTAAAGAAGGTGATGTGCAGCATTGGTGGCATCCGCCGGCAGGAAGAGGGGTGCGCACAACTTGTTCTGATGATTTTATGTGGTTGCCATTTGTAACCAGCCGGTATATTTCAGTCACAGGGGATCAGCGCATATTAGATGAAGGGGTATATTTTCTGGAGGGACGCCTTTTAAACCTCGGCGAAGAATCCTATTACGATCTCCCGATACAATCGGATAAAACGGCCAGTTTATATGAACATTGTGTAACTGCCATCAAGCATGGGTTGCGCTTTGGTGCCAATGGTTTACCACTGATAGGGTCGGGCGACTGGAATGATGGTATGGATAAAGTAGGACACGAAGGCCGGGGCGAAAGTGTGTGGCTGGCGTTTTTCCTGTATGATGTCCTGATAAAGTTTATGGAAGTTGCCAAACTGAAAAATGACCAGGCGTTTGCAATAACCTGTAGTGATCAGGCGGAACGATTACGGCAAAACATTAACGAGCATGCATGGGATGGTAACTGGTACCGCCGGGGTTATTTTGATAATGGCAGTCCGCTGGGTTCTTCCATCAACGAAGAGTGTAAGATCGATTCCATTGCACAGAGCTGGTCGGTATTATCAAAAGCCGGGGAACATGCCAAGACAAAAATGGCGATGCGGTCGGCTGAACAATACCTGGTTCGTAAAGAGGATCATATCATCCAGTTATTTACACCACCTTTTGACAAGTCTTCGATGAACCCGGGTTATATAAAAGGATATGTGCCCGGCGTAAGGGAAAACGGGGGACAATATACGCATGCAGCTATCTGGCTGGTGATGGCTTTTGCAGCCATGGATGACCGGGAAAAGACCTGGGAACTTTTGCAGTTGATCAATCCGCTCAATCACGGAAAAGATGAAGAATCGATTAAACAGTACAAAGCCGAACCTTATGTGGTAGCCGCCGATGTGTATGCAGTAGAAAGGCAGATGGGGCGTGGCGGATGGACCTGGTACACCGGGTCGGCAGGCTGGATGTATCAATTGATACTCGAATCATTTATCGGGCTAAAACGAAAAGGTAACAAACTTAGTTTCGCACCCTGCTTACCAGCAGCATGGACAGACGTAAAAATAAAGTATCGCTATATGGATACGCACTATCATATAGAGTTGTTCTCAATGCAGGTAACAGCCGGCCCGGTAGAGGCGATCATTATGGAAAACGGTGAAACGGTTGGAGGTGCTATTGACCTGGTAAACGATGGTGTAAAACATGAAGTGAAGATCAGGTTCCAAAAGAAGAGTGGGATAGTAGAAGTCGCTGCAAAATGATAAACGCTGGAGTTTCTATTTTTTTAAATGGTATTCCTGATATCTTGCTTGCTAATTACCGGACATAATTTATTTTCGGGTATGTTTTTATTAAAGGTATCGGGCATAGGCAAACGGGAAAAGGAAAATTTTACGGTAAAGGATATACAATTCACCCAGGAATCAGCTCAAAAAATAGCGATCGCAGGAGAAACAGGTTCAGGAAAAACGACCCTCCTCAAAATGATAGCAGGTTTGGTACAACCTGATGAAGGAAATATTTATTTCAACAACGAGCGGGTGTTGGGACCTTTTGAGAAATTAATACCGGGTCACCCGGCTATAGCTTACCTGAGCCAGCATTTTGAATTGCGGAATAATTACCGGGTAGAAGAAGAGCTGGATAGTAAAAACCTATTGACAGAGGAAGAAGCTGCCAGGATCTATGCAATTTGTAAAATTCAGCATTTATTAAAAAGAAAAACTGACCAGTTATCCGGTGGAGAAAGACAACGTATCGTGTTGGCCAGGCTTTTAACTACTTTTCCAAAACTATTATTGCTGGATGAACCTTTTTCCAACCTGGATGCAGTACATAAGAATATCATTAAATCAGTTCTGTCGGATATCAGTTCAAAACTGGGTATCAGTTGTATCTTGGTTTCGCATGATGCGGCTGATACCCTTTCCTGGGCCGATAAGATTCTGGTGATGAAGGAAGGACAGATTATTCAGCAGGGAACGCCGCAACAGATCTACCATGATCCGGTTGATGAATATTGTGCGGGACTTTTTGGTGAGTATAACCTGCTTAATAACGAAAATGCTGCAGCCTTTTTCGGCACTATGGCCCATCTGCAATCATTAATTGTGCGGCCAGAGCAATTGAGTATCGTTCCTCACAATAACGAGACTGTTAAAGGCATAATTCAATCCTTTTATTTTTTTGGCAGTTATCACATTGTTGATGTATCAGTTAATAATCAGTTGTTAAGGGTAAAGACATTTAATAAGCAGTTGATAACCGGGGATGTGATTTATTTGGGGATTGAAAAGTGAAACTCCTTTCAATCATATAACAAAACAAAACATAACTATTCTTTAGCAGCTTATGTTAGTAGTCCGGGTAAAATAACATACTCTTTTTATAACCCACCCTTTCCCAGCTTTTGCTAATTGCAAACCACTGCTGCCCCTCCCGGGAGGGAAAGGTTGAGTAGGCATTAGTTTATTTATTAAGTGGTAGTTTAAACGAATAATCGATGGCAACACTTTTTGTAATCAAGAGTTTTTCCCCTCCCTGGAGGGGGTGAACGAAGGAAAATTCAGAGCTATAAGAAAACGGGGTGGGTTGCTGATACTTCTACAAGATACCGCAGTTATATAAAAACCCCACTCAGTTGAGCGGGGTTTGAGTTTTTTATTAAGGCAAGGCTTAGATATGCGCTTCTATTTTCTTTACAAAGTTTCCTTTGGGCTGGGCACCTACTAATTTGTCAACCACCTGGCCATTCTTAATAAAAAGGATCGCCGGGATTGAAGTAATGCCATAGTTCATCGATACCTGTGGGTTTACATCCACATTTACCTTACCTATGTTTACTTTTCCATCATACTCTTTACTTAGCTCTTCGATAACCGGGCCGATCGCACGGCATGGTCCACACCATTCTGCCCAAAAATCTACTACGGTCAGTTTATCAGAAGCCAGTACATCCGTCTGGAAATTGCCATCGTTATACTCTTTTGCCATTTTATTGAATTTTACGTTGTTTAATTTTTATTATTCTTTACTACTATAGGGTTGCAAATTTAAGTCCGTTACCCTTCACCTGAAGTACTGACGTGAATTTGTGTAAAACTTGTCATATTAACGCTTATTTCCTGCCAATAGTATAGTCTTTCTGCCAATTGTCAGCTATATGACAAGAAGATTCAGCGGTTTTTTGCGGCAGCACTTTAATGTGCATAACAGCATATATACGTATTAGTTTACACCGTTTGCACCTGCACCTCCAGTTCCGGGCTTTTTTCCAGGAATTGTATCATTTCATCGTTCATTTCAAAACCGGTACCTGACGTAACCAGGCTGATCCTCATCTTGTTCTTGGGTTCTGTTAAAACAAACTTTAAAGTTGAATTGCCACGGTGCGATTTCACATTTTTTTCTACAAATGCCAGCATGGCAGCACTGATTGCCTGCGGGTGGGCTTCGATCGTTATGGCTTTTGTCATGTTTCGCTTCATGGTTTCGGCCAGGGAAACAGACATAACTTTAAATTCAAATTCGTCTTTATTGTATCGGGGTTTGAAATATCCGTTGATCAATACCGTACTTCCCTGTTGCAAAATGGGAGTGAGCCGTAAATAATCCTCGCTGAACAAGGGAAACTCAGTTTTCCCGGAATAGTCCTCGACAATGAAATTACCATACTTGTTACCGCTACGGGCCACCCGGTGCTGTGCATCTGCCACCAGGGCTACCAACCGGAACGGGCGCCCGGGATTGGGCTGCATTTTTATTTCATCTTTGAACTCGTTGAAATCTGCAATTGCCGTAACACCATAATGCCGCATTTCAAATTTGTAATTATCCAGGGGGTGACCACTTAAAAAGATACCGGTCACTTCTTTTTCATGGTCGAGTTGTTTGATCAATGGCCATGCTTCGCAATCCGGGATCCGGGGCGGCGGTATTTCCATGCTGATGGGTAAGTCGCCAAACAGCGTATTAGTAGTAGTGGCATTTTGTGTAGCATATACCTGCCCGTATTTAATTACTTTTTCCAGGCCATTGATCATTTCACCTTCGGGCACATTAAAATACTGTGCCCGGTGATGCTCAGTAAAACAATCAAAGCCGCCCGCATAAGCCAGGCTTTCCAATGTTTTTTTATTGACGGTCCGCTGGTTGATGCGTTTTATAAAATTAAATATATCAGGAAAGGAGCCCCCTTTTTTTCTTTCTTCAATAATGCTTTCTACGGCGGCTTCACCAACACCTTTTAATCCACCGAGACCAAAACGAATCTCGCCTTTATCATTTACCGCAAACCCTTTTAAAGATTCATTGATGTCAGGGCCCAGTACTTTTAATCCCATCCGCTTACATTCTTCCATAAAAAAAGTGATCTTGTCAATGCTGCCGGCATTGTTCAGTACTGCCGACATAAATTCGGCCGGGTAGTGGGCTTTTAAATAAGCAGTTTGGTAAGCTACATAAGCATAGCAGGTGGAATGCGATTTATTAAAAGCGTATTGGGCAAAAGCTTCCCAGTCGGTCCAGATTTTTTCCAGTTTTTCAGCAGGTAATAATTTTTGTGTAGCCCCTTCAATGAACTGAGCCTTCATTTTATCCAGTACAGATTTTTGTTTTTTACCCATGGCTTTGCGCAGCACATCCGCATCGCCTTTGCTGAAGCCGGCTAATTTTTGCGCCAGCAACATCACCTGTTCCTGGTACACCGTTATACCATAGGTTTCCTGCAGGTATTCTTCCATTTCAGGCAGATCATACTGGATCGCCTCGCGGCCATGTTTGCGGTCAATATAGTTGGGAATATAAGCAATAGGACCGGGACGGTACAATGCGTTCATTGCGATGAGGTCGCCGAACTTATCGGGCTTAAGGTCCCGCAGGTATTTTTGCATGCCGGCACTTTCAAACTGGAATGTACCGATTGTAGCCCCATGCTGGTAGAGTTCAAAGGTCTTTTTATCATCTAAAGGGATTTCATCAATATTGATCTCAACACCATGGATAAGTTTGATAAGGGCCAATGCATTTTTGAGAACGGTCAGGGTTTTTAATCCCAAAAAGTCCATCTTAAGGATACCGGCATGTTCAATATCGTTGCCTTCGATTTGTGTCAGCCATAAAGATGATTCCTTGGAAGTGGCGATGGGGATCATTTCCATCAGGTCTTTGGGAGCAATGATGATACCAGCTGCATGGATACCTGTATTGCGAACGGAACCTTCCAGCCTTTCAGCTTCATGCAATACTTTGCTGAGCGTGGTATCCTTCTGGTTATAAATTTCCCGCAGTTTTTTTACATTCTCCATATCATCACTGCCCATCCCGTCTATTTCTTCCAGTGATTTTTCACCGTCCTTTATTTTCATCGGGGCATGTAACACTCTGCGCAGTTCAGTGCCAGGTCGGTCAGGAACCAATTTCGTCAGGGCCCTGCTTTCCGGCAAGGGAACATCCATTACCCGGGCTACATCAGCAATACTGGATTTAGCAGCCATTGTACCATAGGTAATGATCTGTGCTACCTGGTTCTTGCCATATTTTTCTACAACGTAATCAATTACTTTTTGCCGTCCCTCATCATCAAAGTCCGTGTCGATATCCGGCATGGATTTACGATCCGGGTTCAGGAACCTTTCAAAAAGCAGGTTGTATTTGATCGGGTCAATATTAGTAATGCCGATACAATAGGCAACTACGGAACCAGCAGCCGAACCACGGCCGGGTCCGATAAATACTCCTTTCTTTCTACCGGCATCGATAAAATCTCCAACAATTAAGAAGTAACCGGCAAAGCCCATCATGCGGATCGTAAAGAGTTCGAATTCTATCCGTTCTTTTATTTCCTCCGTCATTTCAAGATAACGGGTAGCGGCGCCTTCGTAGGTAATATGCTTTAAATATTCCCATTGGTTTTGCGATTCAGCCGATGCCTTGTATTTTCCAATTGTTTCTTCTTTGGTATGAATCTGAAATCTTTTTTCAATCGGGAAATTAGGGAGTAAAATGTCACGGGTGAGATTGAGTAACTCAACCTTGTCTACTACTTCATTGGTGTTATCAATCGCTTCCGGCAGGTCATGAAAGACTTTGCTCATTTCTTCGGTGGTCTTGAAATAGAACTGGTCGTTGGGAAAAGCGAAACGTTTATCTTTTACATTGATATCATCATCATTAAAATCCCGCAGGGCAGGCGTGCTGATTTTTTCACCGGTATTGATACAAAGTAAAATATCATGGGCATTAAAATCATCCTGTTCCACGTAGTGTGAATCGTTACTGGCAATAATTTTTACTTTATACTTCTTTGCAAATTTTATTAGTACCTCATTCACTTTGTCCTGATCGGCCATGCCATGACGCTGCAGTTCCACATAATAATCATCCTGGAACACATTCAACCACCATTTGAATTCATTTTCCCCTTCTTCTTCCCCTTTTTTTAAAATGGCTTGCGGTACGGAGGCGCCAAGGCAGCAGGTAGTGGCAATTAATCCTTCATGGTATTTCAGGATAAGTTCTTTGTCAATGCGGGGATATTTACTGTACATGCCTTCTATAAAGCCCAGCGAAGTGAGTTTACTCAGGTTCTTGTAGCCGATCTCGTTCTTTGCCAGTAATATCTGGTGCTGGCGTTTGTCTTTTACTTCTTTGGTGAATGTTTTGATATGCCGGTTCTCTGTAACATAAAACTCGCAGCCCACCACGGGCTTTACTTTCACGTTGCCGTTTTCATCTTTATGCTTATAGGCTTCGGCCACAAATTCAAAAGCGCCGAACATATTGCCATGGTCGCTGATAGCCAGGGCCGGCATTCCATCTTTGATGGCTTTCGTGTATAAGTTTTGTATAGAAGCAGCTCCGTCTAAAAGGGAGAACTGGGTATGTACATGGAGGTGGGAAAATTTCATTTTTATCTTTTTGCACACGGATGACACGGGTTGAACGGAAGAACACGGATTATTTTACTTTGTAAAATTCGGATTTACCAGATTTAATAATATTTCAAAAGGTATTTTGAATCCGCCGATGACTAATTTCAACATCTTCTTTTTATCGTTATCAAATATTTTTCTTTTTATTTGGGGCTTCTTTTCAAAATTTAATAATAAGCCAGTTTCAATAGTTGTTGCATTTAGGTAATTTACCAGTTGATATTCGTTTTCTTCAACCAACGTATCAATAGCTTTTAGTTCAACAGCAATCATGCCCTCGTTAATCAAGTGGCTTGATAGTCACCTAAAACATTGCCAAACTACTAAACCAATCTTTTTTTCTTTTTCTACTTTAAAACCCATCGCTATCAATTCAATGTACATAGCATTGAGATAAACCCTCTCTAAAAAACCAAATCCCAGCGTATTATATACTTTATAAAATGCCTGAATAATCTTCTCAGTAATCTCTTCATGTTTCATTGTGTAAGCAGGATATTAGCATCCAATTTTCTGCGCAGCAGAAAAAACCTGTGTTCATCCGTTCAACCCTTGTCATCTGTGATCCTGTATTTGCTTATTTTACTTTTTTTTAAATGTATAGATGGTAATAGACCCACTGCTATAACTGCACACCCAGGCTTCCAGCTTTTCATCATCTTCATAAATATCTGCACCTACCGGGTGGCCGCCACAAGGCAAAGATGCCACTTTCTCAAAGTTGTCGGAATTGATTTTGTACACATCTACATAATCACTCGTATAGCAAGTCACAAAAATGAATTTATGATTTTTGGAAAGCACAATGGTCCTTGGTTGTGAATGGGTTTTAACAGAAAATAATTGCTTACCCGTAGCAACATCTATACAGGCGATGGTACCCAGGCTATTATAGGAAACGAATAAATGCCCACTGGTATCCATTACAATATGCCGGGGGCTGCTCCATACATTCATAATGCTTTCACTTTTCCAGGTAGCATTATCTATTACGTTCAGGCTGGCACCGCCCATGATGGCAATATAAGATTTACCGTTCTTATCATCCACGGCAATACCTCGTGGAATGGCCGAAACAGGGATCGTACTGATCACTTTTCCATAGGGAGAAGCAGCCTCATCCATTTCGAGTACGCTGGTATTCCGTGAATGCCAGTTGCTGACCAGCAAATATTTACTGTCCGCTGTCCTGGAGATCACTTTCGGTGTTTTACCAGTCTCGATCAGCGGCACCCGGAAGGAATCTCTTTTGGCAACGCCGGGGTAGATGACGGTAACGGGTTTTGTTTTCTGTTCTGGTGTCGTTACCGCATTATTCTTTGAAAAATCATCTACCCAGATAGGAACTATTCCATCGGCATTGTGCAACGATACCCATAGCATTTTATCATCATGACTAAAACAGGCTTCCACCGGTTTCTCCTGGAAAGAAGCGATAGGACGGCTTTTATTATAGTCCCAGCCCATACCCCTGGTGGGAGTAAACTTAAACTCACGGGTCAGTTTTCGGCTGGCCTGGTCAAATTCATATACACTCATACCCTCCAGGTTCATAGCATATAGTTTGGAACCTTTGGAATTGAAAAGAACTGACTTGGTGCCACCGGCTGCATTCACCACTTCTTTTTTCTCGAACACGATCTTATCATATGGTTGCAACGGCTGTATGACAGGTGTAGTGTCCTTTACTTCCAACGGTTGGCGGGCCAGTGAATCGGTACTGATTTTCTTTTTACTAACAGCACTCTGGCAACCTGTTGTTGCAAAAAATAAAGTGATCAGGGACAATAATGTTTGCATGGTGTTTTGCAAATTTTAGGGGCTTGTAATAGTTGTTGTAGTAAGATGGCTACAAAGTACATTTCCGGTATCTAAAATAAGTTGATTTCCGATAAAATTCACAGCATCTTAGTATTTCTAAACCACTTTGTTACAGTTATTTAGACCTTTGGCAATTTATATTGAGCAAATTCGTTCTCAGATTGTGGTTTTTTTTGGACATTTCCGGCTATTTTTGCACGCATCCAATTTTAAATCCAATTGGGAGCCTTAGTGGCGAAACTAGGTTAATAAGATAGAAAACTTTTTGAAAAACCCCCATGAAATCATCCTAAAACGAAAGACGTAATGGTTAAGCAAATTATACCTGCAATAACATTCCTGGTTTTCCTGAGCAGTTGCTCTACTTTTAAACCACTCAATTTTACCAGCAACAGGCAAGTTAGCTCTTCGCCTTCGCCTGCTTCTACCGCTAAATTTATAGACGATATTTCGGTGACCCCGCAAGTGGGTGCCGATAAAACAGAAGTTAAACCCGAACCTCAGGTTGCATTAAGCAGCGCACGTGGTGTAAATATTATTGAAACGCCTGCTCAAAAGCAGGAAGAAAATATCCTGAACCAGTTGATGGCCAGCCGCCCTGCTGAAGTGGAAATGGCCTCATCAGTACAATTAAAGTATGCGGTGCTGATGAATACGGAAGTGGAATCATTACCGAACAAGGCTTTGCTGGAAAATGTCGACGAGTGGTATGGTGTTCGTTACCGTACCGGTGGCAATACCAAATCAGGTGTTGATTGCTCCGGTTTTACCGTAGCTGTATATGCAGCCCTCTATGGTATCATGTTGCCCCGGGTATCGAGGGAGCAATACCGCATCAGCCGGAAGATATCTACCACCGAATTACAGGAAGGAGACCTGGTTTTCTTTAATACAAATGGCAGCGGAGTATCGCATGTTGGCGTATATCTCGGTAATAATAAGTTCATTCATGCTTCGGTTTCAAAAGGGGTTATGGTGAATGGCCTGTTTGAGCCCTACTATCTCAAACGTTATTATGGTGCCGGAAGAATTGATGACAAACAAATCGTCAGCAATTAATTCTCCTTTTTTCCCGTCAATATTTTTTACCCCAATTTTCCAGGGAGATTGAGAAAATAATCAAAGAGTAATGCCTCAATATAAAAAGAGGAACTTGGAATACTGCCAGCCAACTTAAATAGTAGTGCTGGCGAGTGATCTTCTTTTTTACCTTCCAGGCCAGTACAAACGCTCTAAATATCTTTTGACTTATTTTTCCTTTTTAAACCCGAGCCTTTTCCGGATGGTTTTAAGTACCGGTTGGATATCCGGGGATAATTTCATGTAAATACCGCCGATGGCAAAGAGCAGGATAAAACTTATGCTACGAAGGAACATTCCCTGTAATCCATGGATATTCACAAACGCAAAATGGCAAATGGCATAACAGGCAGCTGCGAGCAGTACTGTATACAAGGACTGTATGGTGAAAGGGAACAGCTTGAATTTTTTCCATAAGAAAACAATGCGGATGCTATTGTAGACAGTAATGGAAATAAGATTGGCCAATCCTGCCCCTACGATATCCAGTTCCCGGGTCATAAAATAACTGAGAGGCATCATCACCAGCAATAAAATTACCCCACTAATCATTTCAAACCGCCAGTAAGTAGAGGTGGCGATGATCTGTGCATTTACCCCGGTACCCATATCTATAATCTTGGCTAAGCCCAGGAAGATGACCACATAATAAGCATCCAGGTAGGTTCCTTTTAATTGGAAAGTGGACACCGCATCGGTAAAACTGAGTATGATCAGTGCAAAAAAACCACAGGCAAAGATCAGTTGATTGATCGAGGATCGCTGGTAGACCCGTTGTATCAACGCCATATTCTTATCTTTCCAGGCTTTGGACAAATGCGCAATAGAAGCCGCTATAATACCCCGCTGCGGCACCTGTATCATGGAGGAGACATTCTGCGCCACCGAGTAAACAGCGAGTTTGGTTAATGCATCGTCTAAAACAGAACTGATCACCAATGAATCAAACACAAAGGAAATGGTGAAGATAAGAGAGCCGGCGTATACAAAACTGCAAAGCCGGAGTATGCTCCCGGACAGGCGACGGGTCACTTTACTGATCGTAAACGTGAAATGGAGTTGTTTCGTTACCAGCAGGTAGACCAGTAATACAACGGCTATAAAAGGATAACTAAAGGCAAAGAGTTTAATGAAAAGATCGAAATTATCAATAATACCGGTTGCAAAAAGAACGATCAGTACGGTGGTGAATAAGCGCCATAGGACCTCTTTCAGAAAATTGGTAAAAATAGATTTATGTAATTGCCAGGTATAGGCTTCGAGTATATTGTAAATCATCAGCCCAAAACCCAACGGGAATATCCAGTTATAATAGGAAACGATCTCTGGGGCATTGGTCCCGTATTTTTTAATAACAAACTCCTTGAATACGATACCGGCTATCACAACAAGTGTAAAGCCAATAACACCGGTGATCAACGCAATGGTAGCCTGATCATTTTTTTTGACGGGCAGGTTGTCGTTATAATAAGGGTAGAATTTGTAGATATAAGAAGGCATGGCCAGGTTCGCAAATGCCATCATGATCATGGCAATGGCGATAAAGGCATTGTACAGGCCAAATTCAGGGTCAAGAAAGATGCCTTGTTTGGTGAATAAATAAATATTCAGCAGCCCGATGCCGAAGCCGATATAAATAACAACCGATGAGATGATGCTTTGGCGGCGGATACTGCTCATGCGGTAAAGATAGTGAATGGAGAAAAGTCAATAGTCAATGGTCAATGTATAAAAACAAGCACCAGTTTTAGCGACCATCTGCTGGTGATGGTGGAATATCCCTGAAAGAATCGGTCATATTCAGCTCTACATAAAAATTAGGATCGATCGCCAGGCTTTTCTCTTTCATCGCCGGGGTCAGTACCATTTTATTCCAGCTTGTTGACGGGTACAGCCATAGTCCAGCATTTACCAGGCGTACTGGCATATTGAAGCCGGGTACACAGTTGATCCAGCGGTACAACAATTTACCTGCTTCTTCTTTGCATTCCAGCTTTGGGATTTTGGTGGTTCGTAAATACTGGTCAAATATTTTGGAAAGATCCTTGCCGGACTGTTTGGAAAAATAATCTTCAATTTGTTTTGTGTCTACTGTTTTATGATAAAAGTCTTTATTCAATCCCCTTAATATTTTCCTGAAAACAGTATCATCATTGATCACCTGCCGGATCGTATGCAGCATATTAGCTCCTTTATTATACATATCGCTGCTGCCTTCCTGGTTCACTCCATATGGCCCGATCAGGGGTTTGTCATTGCTGATATTCTCCCGGATACCCTGTACATATTCATCGGCTGCATCTTTACCGTAATGATATTCTACAAACAAGGCCTCTGAATACATGGTAAATCCTTCATGCACCCACATGTCGGCAATATCTTTCGTGGTTATATTATTTGCAAACCATTCGTGACCGCTTTCATGAATAATTATATAATCCCATTTCAATCCCCAACCGGTTCCGGAGAGATCACTACCGAGATAACCATTCTGATAATGATTGCCGTATGCTGTGGCGCTCTGGTGTTCCATGCCGAGATGAGATGACTCCACTAATTTGTACCCATCTTCATAAAAAGGGTAGGGGCCAAACCAGTACTCAAATGCTTTCAGCATCGGCTTTACATCACGCCCAAATTGTTTTTTGGCTTTTTCAAGATTGTAATCCAACACCCAATAATCCAGCGAAAGATTTTTTTCTATACTGGATCCTGCGGATGTTTCTCCTATATAGTTATCAGAGAAATGAAGATACTTACCGATATAAGGAACGATATTATAGTTATTGATCGGGTTCTTTACCTGCCAGGTGTAAAGCATGGTGCCATCCCGCTGGTCGTCTTTGGAATATAACTTTCCATTGGCCACTGCCACTAATGTATCCGGAACTTTTACCTGTATCAGTGCTCCATTATCGGGTTCATCACTTTGGTGATCCTTGCAGGGATACCATACACTGGCACCCAATCCCTGGCAGGCTACCGTCATCCAGGGACGCCCCTTTGCATCTTTGGTAAAGATCCAGCCTCCATCCCAGGGAGGATTGGTCGCTTCCTTCGGTTTACCATGAAAATAAATGGTGATACTGTGAAGAGGAATGGCCTTGTCTTTTTTCAACAGGGTTCTTGCCGCCATGAATTTATAATTACCAAAATCGATCAGGTATACATTACCATTGCGTTTGAACGTCCTGATCCTCTTCTTTTCAAAAATAATACTATCAATTACCATCGGTTGCTGAAGGTCGATCTGCATTTTCCTGTTCTTTCCATCGGTATTGATATCAAAACTGATCTGGTTCCAACCTTTGATGGTTTTTGTTGCGTAATCAGGGGCTACATAAATATTATAAGAAGCCACATCCCACCAGGCCCGTTCCGGGGTAATGCTACCGCGGAGTGTATCCTGCCGGGTAAACTTTCCTTTTTGATGCAAGGGCTGCGCACAGGTGCTTTTTGACACGCAAAGGGTTATTGCGATCAGCGTGGTGTAAGAAATATAAATGAACCGGCTGGCGTATTTCACGGTGGTATGTTTTGTTAGCGTAAATTTAAGCTTTGATACCTAAGATGAACGTTAAAAATAGATACTGGAAACCCGGTACGGGATGCTCGATACTGAATGCCGGATGCTGGATACTGGTTGCCGGATGCTGTCTGCTTGCCGCCTGTTACAATAAGAAGAACAGGGAGGGAAATATTTTTCATTATAACGAGTTTAACGGTATTGCATCTCTGGACCCTGCTTTTGCCAAAAGCCAATCCACTATGTGGCCGGCCCACCAGTTATTTAATACTCTGGTGGAAATAGATGATAGCCTGCATGTCATTCCTTCTCTCGCAAAAAATTGGGATATCTCTGCTGACCGCACTGTTTTTACTTTCCATTTACGGGATGATGTTTTTTTTCATGATGATGCTGCGTTTGCCGGCGGTAAGGGAAGAAAACTGACAGCCAAAGATGTGGAATATAGTTTTTCCAGGATCATTGATAAGCAAACAGCAAGCCCCGGTGCCTGGATATTTAATCGGAAAGTGGATACGCTTCAACCCTTTAAAGTAATTGATGACTCCACCTTTCAGTTAAAACTGCTTCGCCCTTATATCCCTATGTTAGGAATTATTTCCATGCAATACTGTTCCATTGTTCCGAAAGAAGCTGTTGAAAAATATGGTGTTGATTTCCGGCGCCACCCGGTTGGAACTGGCCCGTTCCAGTTTGTAGTATGGGAGGAAGGGCTGGCATTGGTTTTAAAAAAGAACCCCAACTATTTTGAAAAAGATGACGCTGGTAACCGTCTTCCCTATGTGGATGGGGTGAAGGTTTCTTTTTATGACAGTAAGGCCACTGAGTTTTTATTATTCCGGCAGCAACAACTGGAGTTCATCAATGATATTGAATCATCTTTCAAGGATGAAGTGCTGACAAAGAAAGGAACACTTCGTAAAGAATGGGAAGGCAAGATCGAATTGCAGGTAAATCCTTATCTCAATATTGAATACCTCGGCATCCTCGTAGACTCTAGCAATGAGTTGGTCAAAAATTCCCCCCTTCGGGCTAAAAAGATCCGGCAGGCCATCAATTATGGATTTGACCGGAGGAAAATGGTTTTGTATCTCCGTAACTCATTAGGTACACCCGCCGAATCGGGCTTTGTTCCCATGGGATTGCCTTCTTTTGATTCCTCTGTAGTGAAGGGCTACCATTATAACCCTGCAAAAACAAAACAATTATTAATGGAAGCCGGTTTTCCGGATGGGAAAGGATTGCCCACTATAAAATTGCTGACGATTGCCATCTATGCTGATATGGCCAATTTTATCGCCAAGCAACTGGAAGAGTCCGGGATACCGGTACAGGTGGAAGTGGTGCAAAAAGCACTGCTTTTAACTATGACTTCCAGTTCCGCTGCATCCTTTTTCCGGGCTAGTTGGATCGCTGATTACCCTGATGCGGAAAATTATTTATCACTTTTTTATTCTAAGAATCCGGCACCACCCAATTATACCCGTTATAAAAGTGCTGCATTTGATGCCGCATTTGAAAGAGCCATTAGGGAGGATAATGATTCGCTGCGTTATAAATTATACCAGGAGGCTGACCAGGTGATGATCGATGATGCACCAGTAGTGCCTTTATGGTATGATAAAGTGGTGAGACTGGTGCAGCCCCATGTAAAAGGATTTCCACCCAATGCTCTTAACCTCCTTGAATTAAGGAGGGTAGCATTAAAAAAATAAAGCCGTCACTTTTTAGAGGGACGGCTTTGTCGTATTACTGCTGCTTTAATTTATCCTTGAATACTTTGCGAAATTTATCCAGTTTCGGCCGGATCACAATTTTGCAATACGGATTAGCGTTTTCGTTGTTCTCGAAATATTGCTGGTGATAATCTTCTGCCGGGTAAAATAAACTGGCGGATGTTATCTCGGTCACAATTGGTTTATCAAAAGCACCACTCTTGTTCAGTTCTGCTTTATATTTCTCCGCTTTTTCTTTTTGTTCCTGGTTATGATAAAAAATGCCACTGCGGTATTGCGTACCTACGTCAGCACCCTGGCGGTTGAGTGTGGTCGGATCATGCGTTTCCCAAAAGACTGCCAGCAGTTCGTCAAAACTAATTTTAGCCGGCTCATACACTATTTCCAGTGCTTCTGCATGGCCCGTATTACCTGTACAAATTTCTTTATAGGTTGGGTTTTTCGTTTGTCCCCCGGTATAACCTGAAGTGGCACTGACCACACCTTCCAGTTCTTCAAAAACGGCTTCGGTACACCAGAAGCACCCGTTGGCAAAAGTGGCGATTTCGGTACCCGCAGGTAGTTGTTTTTTTGATTCCATCGTATTATCCATTGTTAATTTAGTTGTCGTGGGTGATTTTTGCGCACAGGATAGCAGGGTTGTGAGTCCAACTATCGCGGCTGTCAGGGTTGTTTTCATACTGGAAGATTTTATTTTCAACATATAAATTTCGTGCAATTTAGCTTCACACCAAGCACTTGTTTTGTAAGTTGCACGACATTGCTTTGTTTTTGCATATTCCTTAACATACCAGTGAATAACAAAGTTATCTACGAACAGTTCAGTAAAAAAGTTGTGGATTGAAGATCATTACTATTACTTTAACAATCCTTATTTTTTCAGCCTGTCTACTAAAAATAGGAGCGAATAATTTCTAACTGTATATGTTTTTCGCCTGAAACCCGGGGAAGACCTGTAAGAAGGGATCCAAATGCTCGTGACTGAGAAAAGTATTAAAACGTTGTGGGTGGCCACGACAATCGGTAACCTGACGGATTATACCATCCGGTTTGCGAACCAGCCGGAGGGCAGCAAAGGCAGCGGTCATTTTGAAATTGTCAGCCTGGTAGGAACCGTCAGTGTTAATGGCTCCCACCTGCACATTAGTCTTAGCGACAATAAAGGGCAAACGATCGGCGGCCATTTAATGCCCCTTTGCAAAGTGTATACATCAGCTAAAATTGTATTGCAGGCAACAGACAGGTATGAATTTTCCCGCGAAAAGGATGGAACTACTCCCTGGGAGGAGCTACAGGTGAAAGACAGAACAGGCGGGTAAGCAGGTAAATAAGTCTCCTTCAGCCAGACTTATTAATTTCGCATCTCATTAAAACCGTGACGACGAGACAGGATATGAAACTTTTTCCAGAATCAGCATACATACAATTGGAGTTTAACAAGGTAAAAGAACTGCTGGCCAATTATTGCCAGACAGAAAATGCCCGAGTTAAAGCCCAACAGCTACGTATTCACACCCGCAAAGAATTCGTGGAAACCGAGTTGAAGCAAAGCCATGAATACCGTCAGCTGGTGGTCAACAGTATCTATTTTCCCAACGATTATATCCTGAATCTTGCTAAAGAATTAAAACTCTTATCCATTCCCGGTGCGGTATTGAGCGGTGAAGAATTACAACAGCTGAGAAAGTTGTCAGAAAGTATTGAAAAAATATTTCGCTGGTTTGACCAGGAAAGGAAACAAGCCTATCAGGGTTTGTCTAAAGTGATCAGCAATACGTATTATGAGAAAGTGATCGCTGAAATGATCAATGAAGTATTGGATGAATATGGACAAGTAAAAGACAATGCTTCAGAAGATCTTAAGAATATCCGGATGAGCCTTTACCGGAAGCGAAATGAGTTGCGTAGACTATTTGATAAAATAGTTTCGAAGCTGAACAAGCAGGGCCACCTCGCAGAGATCGAGGAAAGTTTTATGAATGGCCGCCGGGTGCTGGCCGTATTTGCAGAACAAAAAAGAACCGTAAAAGGAATTTTGCACGGTGAAAGTGATAGCCGGAAAACGGCATTTGTAGAACCCGAAGAAACCATTGAACTAAATAATACGATCTATGAGCTGGAAAGTGATGAACAAAAAGAAGTCTATCGCATATTACGAGAACTTACTTCCAAACTTTCTGTTTATGCTTCTTTGTTATCAGCCTGGCACACTGTTGTGGGTGAATTTGATTTTATCCGGGCCAAAGCCAAACTGGCTGCGGAAATAAAAGGGGAGTATCCCGCTGTTACGGATAAAGCACATGTTCACTTAGTGGAAGCGTATCACCCATTATTGTATCTCTATAACCAGCGAACTGGCAAGAAAACAATGCCAGTCACCATTACCCTTGATGATACAAAAAGGATTTTGGTTATCAGCGGCCCGAATGCCGGGGGTAAAACGGTCACCATGAAAACCGTTGGCTTGTTGCAGATGATGGTGCAGAGTGGTTTACTGGTGCCGGTCCATCCTTCCTCGCAGTTTGGTATATTCAAACAACTCATGATCCATATCGGGGATACACAAAGTATCGAGTTTGAATTGAGTACCTATAGCAGTCACCTGCTGCACATGAAACATTTCATGGAAGAAGCGAATGGCCGCACTTTATTTTTTATTGATGAACTGGGCAGTGGTAGTGACCCGAACCTTGGGGGTGCTTTTGCCGAAGTTATCTTACAGGAATTAGCCAAAAAACATGCTTTTGGAATTGTTACCACCCATTACCTCAACCTGAAAGTAATGGCCGGGAAAACAGCAGGTATACTCAATGGCGCAATGGCTTTTGATGAGAAGAATCTGCAACCTCAATATAAACTACTCGTGGGTAAACCCGGCAGCTCCTATACATTTTCAATAGCGGAACGGATCGGCCTTGACAAAAACCTGATCAACCGGGCCCGGCAACTGGTGGATGAGGACCAGTTCCGGCTGGATAAATTATTGAACCGTACCGAACAGGATCTCCAGGACCTTGAAAAGCAGGAAAAGGAACTGAACCAGTTAGTGAAAGAAAATGAAAAGCTGAAAAAGGAAATGCAGCAGGTAATGGATAAGGAAAAGCATCTGCAACAAGTGGAACTGTTAAAAGAGCAGAATAAAGTGACAGAGGACCGTATTGCATATTTAAAGGATATGGAGCGGAAGCTGAAGCAAATGCTGATTGAGTGGCGGAAAGAAGAGAATAAGAATAAAGTAGTAAAGCAGATGGAAGACCTGCTCTTTAAAAAAGATGAGAAAAAAATAGTGAGTAAGATGCAGAAGAAGATTGATTCTAAATTCAGCGAGGTTGGTGGTGAAATAAAAGTAGGTGACCAGGTAAAAATGAAAAAGAATCACCAGGTAGGGGAAGTGATTGAAATGAGGGGTAAAAAAGCGGTAGTGAAGGTCGGCTTATTGCCGATGCAGGTGGATGTGAAGGACCTGGTGGTTGTAAAAGAGAAAAATGAAACGGATGGGCAGGGATAGCGGAATTGGTGCGTGAGACACGCACCAAGGCAAGAAGAGAAAAATGAAACGGACGGGCAGGGATAGC